>NZ_JAOVTT010000009.1:0-70786 GCF_027737405.1 Campylobacter sp. VBCF_04 NA7 | reverse complement strand
ATTTCAAATTCACAATTTCAAATTCACAATTTCAAATTCACAATTTCAAATTCACAATTTCAAATTCACAATTTCAAATTCACAATTTCAAATTCACAATTTCAAATTCACAATTTCAAATTCACAAATTCAAATTCACTCAAATTCTACAAGCAAACTTAACGCAACTTCCCTATTTTTTCGTGATTTTATATAGCAGATTTCCCACACTTTGGATAATCTGCACGACTACTATCAAAATCACGACCGTATAAGCCATAATGTCTGGGCGAAAACGCTGAAATCCATACCTAATCGCCACATCGCCAAGTCCCCCGCCACCGACCGTGCCAGCCATAGCCGTAAATCCGATAATCACAATCAAAGTAAGCGTAATAGCGTTTATTATCGCAGGCAGTGCCTCGACGAACATCACGCGGAAGATTATCTGCGACTTACTCGCCCCAAAGCTCTTCGCAGCCTCGATTACGCCAGGATCGACCTCGACTAGCGCACTTTCGATTAGACGCGCGATAAATGGCGCAGAGCCGATTGTTAGAGGCACAATCGCCGCCGTGGTGCCGATACTCGTGCCTACGAGCATTTTCGTAAATGGAAACAGCACGATTAGCAGGATAATAAACGGAAAACTTCGCAAGATATTCACCACGATATCAAGCACAGCGTATAGCGAACGGTTTTCGTATAGCCCGCCAGCGCGCGTGAGCACCAGCACGATAGCTAGCACGCTACCTAGCAAAAACGCCAAAAATGTCGATACGAAGGTCATATACAGCGTATCTCGCGTCGCTTCTAACAAAAGCGAAGTAATCTGTGAATTAAAAAATCCCTGTATGCTCTCAAACATTTCCAAACTCCAAATTTAAACTATCTCAAATTTATGCCAAAACTCTTCATCGCGCTCGATAAGCCCCCTAGCTACCAGAGTTTCTAGCACTTCGCGCGAACACAGCGTCTCGCCCGGCCACTGCCTATCATACCCGTCCTGCGCGCCCTTGCTAGTAGCGTCGATTCCGATATGCTCGCCATTTATAAAAACATCGCGCAGAGCGTCGATATTATTCACCACACGCCAAAGGCTCATATACAGGTTGTTTGGATCGTTTTTCTCATCTGTGAAAATCAAAATTTTAAAATTCGCCCCAGCTTCCTTGCAAAGCAGTTCAAAGGTCTCCCTCACACTTGAAGTTTTTTTCAAATTCACAAGCACAAAGGGATTTTTGCACTCGGTAAAGTGCTGCGCTAGGGAAACTACATCTTTTTTGACATTATGAAAGCTCTCCAACAAATCCTCATCGCTAAGCACCTGTGGCGCAGGACTCGCGCTAGGCTGCGAAACATCGATACCAAGCTTACCGCCAAAGCACGCATTTGGGCTAGCGTGATCTAGCTGGTCGCACACACCCTCGCTAAATGTGAGCGATTTAGGCGAAATTCTATCAAGGATAAATTTTGCCAGCGCCCTGTAATCGCCCAAATTTGGCGCATCTTCACCCACAAAAATCGCGTGTTTTACGAAGCTCATCTGCCCCACACCCCAAAATGCGTGCATAAGCTGTTTAGCGTGCGCTGGGTAGCGAGAGTGAAATTTAGCCAAAATTAGGTTATGGAAAACCCCATTTTCAGGCATACGATAATCAATCAAATCAGGCGCGCTCGTGCGAAAAAGTGGCAAGAAAATGCGCTCCGTGGCGTATCCCATAAATTTATCTTCTAGTGGCGGTTTGCCCACGACCGTGGCGGCAAAAATCGGATTTGTCTTGTGCGTGATAGCCTCCACTCTCATCACCGGAAACGGCAAAATCGGCGTATAAAAGCCCGTATGATCACCAAATGGCCCCTCATCGCACATCTCGCCAGGCTCCACGAAGCCCTCTATCACGAAATCCGCGTCATGCGGGACATAAATATCGTTTGTGATAGACTTGACTAGGCAGGCTGGCTCTTTGCGGATAAAACCATAAAGCAAAAGCTCGAAAACGCCCTTTGGCAGGGGCGCTTGACCACACCAGATATACAGCGGATCGCCACCGATCGCCACCGATACTGGCATTTTGCGCCCAGCGCGCGCGTATTCGTGATATAAATGCGCGCCGTCTTTGTGGATTTGCCAGTGCATGCCAAGGCGGTTTTTATCATAGACTTGCAAGCGATACATGCCCAAATTTTGGGTATCGCCGTTTAAATCTTTCGTATAAACCTGTCCCATAGTGATAAACGCTCCGCCGTCGTTTTTCCAAGTTTTTAGGATAGGAAGCGCGCCCAAATCGACATCCGCGCCAGTATGCACCACCCCCTGACACTCGCCCTGCACTTTTTTTCTTTTTGTAAAAACCTTGCGAAGCGATACTAAATACGAGAGAAAATCGATTTTTTCTTTAAAATTCTTTGGTTTTTTTGGCTTTAAAAGCGCTTCGATTTCGCCTGCTATTTCCTCTACTTCACGGCCTAAAATCAAATTTAGCGCCTCGAAACTCCCAAAAACATTTGTCAGCACCGGCGCAAATTTCGCCCCAGATGAATTTGTCGGATTTAAAAAAAGCAGAGCTTGCGAATTTGGCTTTTTCACCTCGATATAGCTGATATGAGCGATTTCTAAATCTATATCGCAAGGCTCAGCGATAATGCGCAAAAGCCCAGCCTTGTGAAGTTTGTGAATCCAAGGATTACTTGTAATGAGATTTTCTATATTTTCTACACTTTTCATTCACGCCTCCTAAATTTAAAAAAACAGATTTTTCTCGCGCGGTTTTTGGCTCAAAAAACTCACTATATCAGCGCGGTTGCCGTAAATCAGGGCATAGTGAAACTCTGGGATTGTTTTTAGCATTTCGAGTTTTGAAAATCTAAAATCGATTGCGGTTTCGCCAAACTCATCGTCCCAACTCGCGCAAATTAAAATTTTATCCCTAAATTTAGCCCGCAAATACTGCGCCGCGCGCACAAAAAGCTCTTTATCACTTTCGATGATAAAGGCGCGGTAACTCTCACCAAAAGGGGTGATATTTAAAAATTTATCCACGAAAATCGGCTCAAAATGGCTTAGAGCGCTGAAATTTTGAAGTCTAAATTCGATATTTTTGCGCCCCAAAAATTTCAAAATTCCACACAAATCAGGCAGGAAAATTTGCGGAAAAACTAAATTTGAATAATAAATTTCATCATAAATAAAACTCGAATAAAATATCGACCCGCTGTAAGTTTCGCTTAAATTTTCATCTTTTTCGATTTTTTGATAGCCAATCTCCAAAAGCTGCAAAAATTCCCTATTTTTGGTGAAATAAATGTGCTTTTGCTCATGGCTGATTAGATGAATAAAAAGCTCGTGAAGCGTGTTTGGGGCAAAAATCAGGTTTTTTGGCACGCTGATGAAGCGCAAAATCGAGGCTTGGATTTCATCAATTAGCACGAATTGATGACGCCAAATATCGCCTAAAAATTTAATCATTCTAAGCAAGGCGACATTTAAATTTTCGACCTTGATAAAGGCGACCTCGTCGTTGCTAACCTTAAAATCACTATCAAAAATCACAGCATAAGCGCCGTTTGCAATAGCCGTCTCGACATCTTTTGCGCTCGCATTTACCGCTATGAAGGCTGCTTTTTTGTGAATTTTATGCGCACAAATAGAAAAACTCTCCACCGCCGAAACACTCGGGCGGTTTAGCATTTTTCCATTTACAATGCGGACTAGATTGGCTAAATTTGTCATTGTTTAATCGCCAAAATGCGTAAATTCGCGCTAAATTTTAGCAAAATTTGTGCCGAAATTTGGGAGATAAACAGCACAAACCTACCCTACTCGCGCGCCGTTTTTTACTTCGCCATGTGTGCCAAGAAGCGTGAGTTTGCCGTCTTCTGCGCTTAAAATCATGCCTTGGCTAATGTGGCCGAAAATTTTGGCTGGTTTTAGGTTTGCTAGGACGCAGACTTGTTTGCCAATTAGTTCTTTTGGACTATAAAATTTAGCGATACCGCTGATGATTTGGCGCGGAGCTTCCTCGCCTAAATCAATCATAAATCTTAGCAATTTATCGCTACCCTCGATATTTTCGCACTCCAAGACCTTGCCTACTTTAATCACGCATTTTGCAAAATCATCGATTTTGATCTGCGCCTGGCTAGCTTCATCTTTTTTAGGCTCAGCTAGCGCCTCTGGTCTGCTCATAAGCTCGCTTTCTACCTTCGCAAACAGCGGCTCGCACGCACTCGCGCTATAATCCAATAACTCGCCGCGAAGACAGAGTTTTTCGTAAATTTCAGTTGAAATTTTAAATCCAAGCGCAGAGGCGATTTTATCCGCAGTTTTTGGCATTGCAGGGCTTAAAAGCACAGCAACTTTTGCCAAAATATTGGCTACAAGTGCCACAAGCGCATTTGCCTTTTCGCTCTCGCCATTTTTTATCAAATTCCACGGCTCGTATTTTGCAATCGCGCCATTTGCCAGCGCAAGAGCCTTCCAAAGCTCCTCTAAATAGCGATTTGTCGCGACTTCTTCAAGTTGAGCAATCGCCGAGCTTATCAAAGCATTTGCCTCGTTTATCTCGTCTGTGTAGTATTTTAAGACATCTTTGGAATTTATGATATTTGCCGAATACTTCGCGCTCATACCGATAATGCGGTTTAATAAATTTCCAAGTTCGTTTGCAAGTTCTGAATTTATGCGACTAATGATAGCTTTTTGCGAAAAATCGCCGTCTTGACCAAACGGCACCTCACGGAGCAAAAAATATCTAAACTGCTCCAAACCATAAGCCTCGGCTACTTCGGCAGGATTTACGACATTGCCTAAGCTTTTGCTCATTTTGCGTCCGTCCCTAGTCCACCAGCCGTGCGCTGCGATAGTGCGTGGCATAGGCAAATTTAGGCTCATCAAAAACGCCGGCCAATACACAGCGTGAAATCTCAAAATATCCTTGCCGACTATATGAAGCGTGTCGCCCCAAAAGTCCATTTTAGCGTTATCTACACCATAACCTATGGAAGTGAGATAATCCATCAACGCGTCTAACCAGACATAAATCACATGTTTATCATCTTTTAACTCGCTTGGAATTTTAATCCCCCAATCAAAGCCTGTGCGTGTGATAGAAAGGTCTTTTAAGCCACTTTTTACGAAGCTTATAACCTCATTTTTCTTACCCAAAGGCAAAATGCACTTATCACTCTCATACCATTTTAAGAGCCTATCGCCATAAGCACTGAGTTTGAAAAAATAGCTTTCTTCTTTTAAAATTCTAGTTTTTTTGCCACAATCAGGGCAGTATTCGCCGTCTATTAGCTGATTTGACGGGAAAAAACTCTCGCAACTAACGCAGTAATTCCCCTCGTATTCGCCCTTGTAAATATCGCCGTTTTCATACATTTTGCGAAATACATTTTGCACGCCTATTTCATGGTTTTTATCTGTCGTTCTTGAATACATATCGTAAGAAATTTCGAATTTATCCCATAATTCTCTGAATTTCGCACTGATTTCATCTGCGTATTGTTGCGGTGTTTTGCCCCGTTTAGCAGCGGCTTCTTCGATTTTTTGACCATGTTCGTCGGTGCCAGTTTTAAAGATAACTTCATGCCCTTGCAAGCGGTAAAATCTAGCCATAGTATCGCAGATAATCGTAGTATAAGCATGTCCGATATGCGGGACATCATTGACATAATAAATAGGCGTTAGTATGTATTTTTTCATCTTTTTCCTTGGGTTGAGTTTATATTATTGGCTGATATCTGCGCCACTTAGCTGATATGAAACATAGCCAGTTTCAGGGCGTATGGTGATGACAGAGCTATCGCCAGCGTCATTTGTAAGTGTTACATTACAATCCTCGACAAACACCCTATCATACGGCGTAGTAGAGCCTTGCACCGCACCCATTGGGCGTCCGATATGATCAAACGAGATTGTCTGCACGCCAGCGCAACCGCCAGTAAAAGCGATTTTTGTAATGCCGTATTTGCCCTGTAAATTTAGCTTATTATTCATCAAATCGCCTCTGTTATTAAAACCTTGGCTTGCAAAACCAGAGGTTAGAAGTCTAGCTGGATTTTGTGGATCTCTGGCGATTTCATTTATGCTATTTGGATTACCACTTGCACCAGTATCCTCGTAGATAGTATATCTCCATCCTCTCGCAGAAGTAGCGGTGTTATGGTTGTGGAACTGAATTCTCCATGCTTTTTTATACCAATCAGGATCATTTGCGTCAAATTTATTATCATACATCGCTAATTGTTGCGTATAGCGTATGTGTGATACGAGCTGATCGCTCGCTTCGACTAGGGCATTTCGCTCTGTTTGGGGAACTGCAACCGCTGCAAGTATCCCAACTATAACCACAATAAAAACAAGTTCAATTAATGTGAAACCTTTTCTCATAATTTTTACCTTTCATAAAAATTCGCTATATTTTAACATAAAATTTCGCAATTTGAACGCCTAGTTTATAAATATCAATACTTTGATCGAAATTTCTTTCATTTTTTTCCTCTATTATGGCGTCAAAACCTTTGTTTATACCATAAAATTTAAGCCGTAGTTGCATTTGCTCATCATCGCAAAGCGCGCTTGCAACCCCGCGCTTTTTTAACTCATTAGCTAAATTTTTTGCCACATCAAATTTATAAATGAAATGTTTGCTAGGGCGATTTTGGAAAAACACCACATACATCGCGTCGCTAAAAATCACAGAAAAATAGCTAAAAACCAAGCTAAACAAACTCACACCAAGCGCAAATTTGTGAAAAGAGCGAAATCTAGGGAGCCTTACTCTGTATGAATTAAACACGACCCGCACGATTAGTGGCGTCGCAATCACGCAGTATGGTAGCATCATCTCCATAGCCACACGCTGTCTAAGCGAAAAAATCAGTGCCAAACAAAACGCGCTAGTAGCAATATACCAGAGCAAATCTTTGTTTTCTTTAATCCAAATTCGATAAATCGCATAGACAAAAAACAAAAAAACAAAAGGCGAAAATGCCCCTGCAAATACGCCAAGAGCGTCTAGGAAATACCCGCGCGGTTTGCCCTGCGTGCCGATATCGTAAAAGACTATGCTAAATACAAAAAGCGCCAAATTTAGCACGAAAATTTCTCGCTTCCCAGATCTCAAAGCCCAAATTCCAAAACCGATATAAAGCATAAAAAACGCCCTATCAATAAAGGCGCTAAGCACCAAAACAGCGATAAGTGCGCCCCAGTTTTTGGTTTTGGCAAAATAGTATGCCAAAAGCGTAGCAAAAATAATAATTCCAGCAGGATTTAGCAAAATCGCGCTACTCATCGAGGCAGGAAGTCCCATAAATAGCGCAGTTGCGACAAGTCTATCAAATCTGCGTTTTAGGGTAAATTTTGAAATTTTATAAATCAAGGCGCAGTTTATGAAATGCAAAATCAAAAAAGGCGCCCTTAGCGCGTAATCATTTTGTCCGAAAATTTTGCACGAAACATTTGCTATGAGCGAAGTTAGGCTGTTTTGGTTATAAAAAATTTCAGCCTCGTAGTAGCTTATGCTTAAATTTGATATGGCGTAAATCAAAAAAAGCGCGTCAGCACAAAACAAAATCGCTAGGATTAAAATTTCGTTTTTAATGAATTTTTCTAAGCTCATATCGTTTTAGTTTCCATATAAAAAATATCGACGCCATAACCACCACGCAAAGCGCGCTTAAAAAGGCTTCCCAGCCAAAGCTATCATACAAAAATCCAGGCACGAAACTCCCCAAAGCCCCGCCACAATAATAAAAGCTAATGTAAAGTCCGTTTGTAATGCCCTTGTGAGCGGTGGCCTTTTTATTGACATGCGCAGTGGCGACCGAGTGCGCCATAAACGAGCCGAAATAAAACACTATCATCGAACCAAAAATCACGCCAAAACTCTCCACATGCAAAAGCAAAAGCGCGATGAAATATATCAAAAACCCTATCATAATCGCATTTGTCGGACCCTTGCAAAAATTTGCAATTCGCGCGACATTAAAGGAAATAAAAACCCCCACGATATAGCCAAAATACATAAAGCCGATTTTCGAGCCGTTAAATTCGCCAAGAAGCCTTTTTAGCTCAAATGGCAAAACATTTAGCGTAGCTTGAAAGACAAAGCACATGCCAAAAATCGCGCAAAAAATATAAATATTTCGCGGAATTGATAAAATTTGGGCTATGTTGCGAATTTTAGGCTTTACAAGGCTGATTTTAATCACAGGCAAAATTTTATAAAGTAGTGCGCTCACGCCAAATGCAAGCGCTCCAAGCACAAAAAAGAAAAATCTCCACCCAAACAAATCGGTAAAAAATCCGCTCAAAAATCGCCCGATAAATCCCCCAGCTATCGTCATACCCACATACGCACCGATTGCGCTGGCTAGGTTTTGTTTGTTTGCGCTTTGGGAGATGTAGCTCATTATCCCAGTCAGGGCTGCCGGGACGATGAAGCCTTGGATTATGCGAATAGTAAGCAAAATTTCATAACTATCTGCAAAAGCAAAGCAAATTTCGCTCGCGCCAAATACAAAAAACACCCCCACTAGGACATTTTTAATCGAAACTTTTTCTAAAATATAGCCATAAATTATCGAAGCAAATGCAAGCGGGGCTAAAATCGCAGTGGTAAAAAGCGAGGCTTTAAATTTTGAAATTTCTAAAATTTGCTCGAAATGCGGTTGCAGGGGCTGTGGCGAATACATAATGCACATCGCAAGTATTGCACAAAAATATAAAATTAAAAAGTTAAAATTCTTCACAGCCCACTTCTAAATTTTAAAATTTACTCTTCTATTTTGTAATTTTCCCAGAAAAAGTTAATCCACTCATCGGTCTCTTTGATTTTAAAATCAGGCTGGATTAGTGCCTTGCTTTTGTAAAAAATCACCGCTGTTTTAATCTCAGCATTAGGGTATTTTTCCTCTAAAACACGCTTGATTTCGACCATACTATCGCCACTATCGATGATATCATCGACTAGCAAAATTCTTTTATAAAGTTCCAAATCAGGGATATTGAAAACATCGATTGTATCGAGCTTTTGCGTATCTGCGTAGTGGATTGAGTTGATCGAAAAAATCGTCCTCATATCAAGTGCATTTGCTAGCGCATGACCAAATGTCAGCCCGCCACGCGCAATCGCTACAATCGCGTCAGGCGCGAAGCTATCGCGCACTTGTTTGGCGATGATTCTACTATCTTTATCAAGTTCTTCAAAGCTGTAAAATTTCATGTTTTCTCCTTATTAATGCAAAATAAATACCAGCGCGCTAATTCCAGCTAGCACCAAAACGCCCAAATTTATATCGCTAAACCTTCTTTGCACCAAGCGCACAAGCAAATAGCTGATAAATCCAAAGCTTAGACCATTTGTAATCGAATATGTAAAAGGCATAAGCATAACGATAAAAAATGCCGGAATTAAAATTCCAATATCGCTGTAATCAAGCTTACCAAGCTCACTAAACATCAAAATTCCAACCATTACTAGCACCGGATAAATTGCGTTGCTTGGAATCGCTTTAAAAAGCGGAAGCATAAATAGCGTCAAAATAAAGCAAACCGCCGCAAATACAGCAGTTAGACCAGTGCGACCGCCAGCCTCGACACCACTTGCGCTTTCTGCAAATGCCGTAACCGTGCTAGTGCCCACTATCGCGCCACCTACTGAGCCAACAGCGTCAGCAGTTAAATTTCGCGCTAATTTTTTCATACCCTCTGGATCTTCGTCGCTAAAAATTTTCGCCCTATTTCCGACACCAGTTAACGTGCCGATACTATCGAAAAGGTGAGTTACAAAAAATGTGATGATAAATGGCAAAAACGCGAGTTTTAGCGCGCCCATGATATCAAGCTGTCCAAAAATCGGCGAAATTGAAGCAGGAAGTGAGACGATACCCTCTGGTTTAGGCGAAATTCCAAACACCCACGCAATCACAGAGGTAATCAAAATCGCCAAAATAAACGAAGCTTTTACCTGCAAAACAAAAAGCAAAATCATGATAGTAAGTCCGCCAAGACCAAGCAAAACAAGTGGATCGCGCAAATTGCCAAGAGCGACAAGGGTAGCTTGATCGGCTACGATAATGCCCATTTGTTTAAGCCCGATAAAGCAGATAAATGCGCCGATACCAGCACTTATCGCACGACGCAAATCAAGCGGAATTGATTTGATAACCCAAATTCGGAAATTTGTAAATGAAAGAACAGTAAATAAAAATCCACTCAAAAACACGATTCCAAGGGCTGTTTGCCATGGAATTTGCGCTCCCATACAAAGCCCAAATGTAAAATACGCATTTAAGCCCATGCCCACACTAAGTGCAACAGGCGTATTTGCAAAAAAGCCATTAAAAAGCGTCGCTAATATCGTAATTAGCGCGGTTGCAGTAACTAGCGCCTCGTATGGCATGCCTGTTTGGCTCATAATGATAGCATTTACAGGCACGATATAAATCATAGCCAAAAATGTGGTAATTCCCGCATTCAACTCTTGCTTGATAGAAGTTTTGTTCTCTTCTAACTTAAACAACTTTAACATTTCTGTCCTTTCGAAAAATTTATCAAATTTTATGCGTAAATTTGCAGTTCGTTATACAAACTATCGCGCTCGACTGGGATTAATCCAGCAGTTTGAATTAAATCGATAAAATCTTTTTTATTCACACCCTTTTTGCTCTGCGCGCCTGCGCTGCTTTGGATACTTTCGTTCTCTATCGTGCCATCGATATCATCTGCACCAAATTCTTGCGCCACTAAGGCTAAATTTAGCGTCGAAGTCGCCCAATACGCCTTGATATGCGTAACATTATCTAGCAAAATTCGAGCGATTGCGATTGTTTTTAAAACCTCAGCCGAACCCATAGCATTAGGCGTCTGCAAATAGTTATTTTCTCTTTGATACACAAGCGGGATAAATGCGTTAAATCCGCCTCCATTGCCGTTTTTAAGGGCCTCATCTTGCAAAGCGCGAATTCGCAAAATGTGATCTGTGCGGTGAGCGAAATTTTCAATATGGCCAAAAAGCATAGTTGCGTTGCTTTGGCGACCCATTTTATGCCAAATTCTGTGAATTTCAAGCCAGTTTGCCGAGCTTACCTTTCCTTTGCAAATCTGCTCCCTCACGCCCTCATCAAATATCTCAGCACCGCCACCAGGCATGCTATCTACGCCACTAGCAATCATATTTTTTAGCGTTTCTTCGTAAGGCATTTTCCATTTTCGCTTGAAAAAATCCACCTCGGCTGCGGTCATTGCTTTGATATGCAAATTTGGAAATTTAGATTTTATAGTGCTAAATAGATCAAAAAACCACTCGGGCTTTAAATTTGGATTATGCGAGCTTACGATATGCACCTCTTTGGTGCCTCTCTCCACAGTATCAGCCACAATGCCCAAAATTTCATCTTTGCTCATTGTGTAAGATTGCTTCTCGTTTTTGCGATGAGCCGAAAAAGCGCAAAATTTACAGGTATCAGCGCACAAATTTGAAGGATTTATATGACGATTTGAGTTGAAAAACACCTTTTTGCCGTTTTTTTGCTCACGGATTGCGTTTGCAAATCTAGCTAGGTCGAAAAGGTCTAAGTCCCACAATTTGGTCGCTTCATCGAAATTTAATCTTTCATTATTTTCTAATTTTTTTAATATTTCCATAAAACTTCCTAAAATTTAAATCGTAATTATATAGTTTTAAAATTTAATCTAGCTAATTTTTTAAAAATTTTCTAACGATTTACGAAAAATTACTATAATTTTGCGAATTTTGCTGAAAGGAATAAAATTTAAAAATGTGCGGAATCGTAGGATATATCGGAAATAAAGAGAAAAAAAATATCGTCCTAAATGGTCTAAGAGAGCTTGAATACAGAGGCTATGATAGCGCTGGAATCGCTATCATGGAGGGCATGGAAAATGCGAATATTACATATTTTAAGGCTGTTGGAAAACTAAAAAATTTAGATGAAAAAATGGCTGATTTTAGCAGCGAGTGTTTTGGCGTGTCGATCGGGCATACTAGGTGGGCGACGCACGGCAAGCCGACCGAGCTAAACGCTCACCCGCATTTTGGCGAATTTAGCTTTGTTGTGCATAATGGAATTATCGAGAATTACCAAGAGCTAAAAGATGAGCTTAGTAGCGAGGGCGTGGTGTTTTTGAGCCAAACAGACACTGAGGTCATCGTGCATTTGTTTGAAAAATACTATAAAATTCACGCCGACGCATTTAAGGCTTACGAGGCTACGATTGCGCGTTTGCATGGGGCTTATGCGACACTTTTGATCACAAAAGCAGCACCAGGGAAGATATTTTTCGCCAAAAACGCAGCCCCACTAATCGTGGGATTTGGCGAGAGTGGTGAAGTTTTGTTTAGCTCATCAGACGCGCCATTAATCGGACTAGCTAGCAAGGTTACCTACCTAGATGACGGCGTATATGGCGTGGCTAATAGCGATGAAATCAGCGTATATCAAAACGGCAAAAAAATCTCTCCAAACTACGGCGAACTTCCAAAAGACAAGGGTTACGCGCAAAAAGAGGGTTATAGATTTTTCATGGAAAAAGAGATTTACGAACAATCCCAAGTCATCACAGAGACCATGATGGGGCGCGTGATAAAGGCTGGGGATATTAAATTTGATGAAATTTCGCCTGATTTGTTTAAGGGTGTAGATGAGATTATGATTTGTGCGTGTGGCACGAGCTACCATGCTGCGCTAGTTAGCGCGTATCTTTTCGAAAGACTAGCCAAAATTCGCACCAAAATCGAAATTGCTAGCGAATTTCGCTATAAAGAGCCGTTTTTAAACCCAAACGCGCTTTTTATCGTAATTAGCCAAAGTGGCGAGACAGCCGACACCCTAGAAGCCCTAAAAATCGCCAAAGAAGCAGGATTGAAAACCCTAGCAATCTGCAATGTCGATAACAGCTCAATCGTGCGCTTAGCAGGCAGTGTAATCCTAACTCGCGCCGGTATCGAAAAGGGCGTGGCAAGCACAAAGGCCTTTGCTACGCAGGTCATGGTGCTATGGATGCTAAGCGTCTATGCTGCAAGGTTGCGTAAAACTATCAGCGAAGACGAGCAAAACGAGCAAATTTCAACAATGCTTAAAATTCCACAAATTTTAAAAGTTGATCCGCGCCTGCAAGAGCGAATTTACCGCCTCAGCAAGCACTATTTGCACGGACATGGATTTTTCTTTATCGGACGGGATATTTTTTATCCACTAGCATTAGAGGGCGCGCTCAAACTAAAAGAAATTTCATATCTTCACGCCGAAGGATACCCAAGTGGCGAGATGAAACACGGTCCGATTGCGCTGGCTGACGAGCACCTTTTCACAATCGCGCTAATGCCACAATCCCTGCTGTATGAGAAAACCAAAAGCAATGTCGAAGAACTTGCCGCTAGGGATTCGTATATTTTGGCGATTAGTCCAAAGGAATTTGACCTAGCAGACGATTTTATCAAAACCAGCGACCAAACCAGCTCAATGGCTGAATTTTTCGAAATGATGATAATCTTGCAACTTTTAGCGCTTGAAATCTCTGTGCGCCTTGGCAACGATGTGGATATGCCACGAAATTTGGCAAAAAGTGTAACCGTAGAATAAATTTTAAATATTTATTTACTTTAAATTTATAAAATTCCGTGAAATTTCACTTTCACGGGGTTTTTATGAAACTTGCAGGACAAATTCTAAACAAATCTGTAATCTTGGGCGACGATGGCAAAAGATACAGCTACTCTACCTTTGATTTCCACGACGAAAATTTAAAAATCGGCGATTTTGTAAGCTTCATCGCCGAAAAAGATAAAGCAGTTTTTATCAAATACATAAAAGACGGCGTAAGCCCAGAGCCACAGGACGAGACTTCGTTTCTCAAAAAAGAGGTAAATTTCGAATTCGTCGAAATCGAGCCTAAACAAAACGAAAATTTAGAGAGCAAAATTTATTCAAATTTCATACGCAAACACGGAATTCTCTCGTGCATTTTGCCACTGATTTTCGCTGGGGGATTAATGTTTTTCAAAGGCGAAATAATCTCATTTTTGCTCGCTAATAGCGCAAATTTGGGCTTTATAAGCTCAGCTTCGGTTGGGATTTGCGTAGATTTAGCCATAGTTTTTATCTGGTTACTTGCGTATTTAATACCGCTAAATTTGGTGTTTAACGGCCTTGCAGTCGCCACGCACGATCTATACGCCAAACGCCAAATCAACTCATTTAATCTATTTTTTATCCTAACTTTGATTGTCGCACTTGCAGAAATGGAAAATTTCTTTGGGCTGCAAAAATACGGCCTTGGCGTGCTGTGCGCGCTAGGCGTGCTAGGGTTTTGCGGATATTTTTACAAAGCCAAGGCATTTTTTTATCTTAGCAAAAAAACAGGGGTCAAACTCTTCATTTTAGCCCTGATTGTGGATTTCGTAGCTATATTTAGCGCAAATGTGCTAAACAGATTTTTTGGCTTTATTAACCCTGATTTGATTTGGTGGCAACATGTCGCAATATGTGCGGTTATCGCGCCACTTTATATACTTTCATTTTTGCTGATAAAACGCCTTGTTTAGGCGTTTTATTTGGCCCTTTTGGCGTAAAAATTTAGCCTAAATTTAGCAAATTCGCCCCGCATTATCGCCTCTCGCATTTGTTTTACTAAATTTAGATAATAATGCAGATTATGGATACTTGCTAGGCGGTAAAATGTCAGCTCGTGCGCACGAAATAGGTGGTTTAAATACCCGCGCGAAAAGTTTTTGCAAGTGTAGCAATCGCACTCATCATCAAGTGGTCCATGGTCATGGACGAAACAGGCATTTTTAATGCTAAATTTGCCCCTGCTTGTAAATATCGTGCCATTGCGCGCATTTCGCGTAGGCATTACGCAATCAAACATATCCACGCCACGCGCGACATTTTCGACCAAATCCTCTGGCGTGCCCACGCCCATTAGATACCTTGGGCGAGCCTCATCGATGAAAGGCATGACCCCCTCGACCGTATCATACATTAGCTCGTTTGTCTCGCCTACGCTCAATCCGCCGATTGCAAGCCCGTCAAAGCTCATTTCACAAAGTGCGAGCGCACACTCTTTTCGCGCCTCATAATCCGTGCCGCCTTGGATAATACCAAAGATATTTTGGTGAGTGTGAGATCCGCGCGCCTTATTTTCGCTGTGAAATTCCACCGCTTCCTTTGCCCATTTTATCGTGCGTTTCACGCTCAAATCAATGCGCTTTTTAAGTCTGATTTTAGCCTCGCTTTCAAGCTCGTTTGGATTGCGTGGCAAATCGACCAAATCATCTAAAATCATCATAATGTCCGAATTTAGCGCGTATTGCGTCTCTATCACAGAGCGAGGCGTGAAATAATGCGTGCTTCCATCAATATGGCTTTTAAATTTTATGCCGTTTTCGTCGTTTTTGGTGTTTGCCCGCAGTGAAAATGCCTGAAATCCACCGCTATCTGTTAGGAAATTTCCCCCAAATTTGCTAAATCCATGAAGTCCGCCAAACTCCTCTACCACGCTAGCTCCTGGGCGCAGATACATGTGGTAAGTGTTTGCTAAAATTATCTTTGCGCCTAGTATTTCGCTCGCATCGTGCGCGTCTAGGCCTTTGATAGCACCAACCGTGCCAACAGGCATAAAAATCGGCGTTTGCACCACGCCGTGCGCCATTTCTAGGGTGCAGGCGCGCGCTGCGCCGTCTTTTGCGTCTATTTTAAATTTCATTACTTTCCTTTGGTAAATTTTGCGCTATTTTACCAAAGTTTTTGCCTTTTTTAGAGTTTTTGAAATTTTTGCGTCCGCTTAAATACTCGCTGTATCTCGTGCCATACAGACTTGCGTGCCAAATCGCAAATCCAAGCATACTAATTCCGCTTATTTTATGGATTTTGCGCCATGCTTTGCCCTTTTTAAACCCGCTAAACGCGCAGATTCCCATACTCACTGCAAGGCTATTTTTGGCTAATTTTCGCTGAAATTGCAAATCCAAAATTTTATCCTTATTTTTCAAATTTAGCCCCTTTTATCGAATTTAAAAGCAGAGCAATCGTCGTGCCATTATGCAAAATCGCCGTGGATATCGGGTTTAAAATCCCAAGCGTAGCCAAAAGCAAAATCGCCGAATTTACCCCAACGGTGGCGTTAAAATTCCGCCTAATCAGCCTTAGCGTATCATCTGCTGCGGCTTTGATTTTCGCCACGCCCTCGATATCGTTTTTCAAAAGCAAAATTTGCGCGCTCGCCTTTGCAATATGCGCAGAGCTAGGCATACCTATCCCCACATCTGCCGCCATTAGGCTAGGAGCATCGTTTATGCCGTCGCCTATAAATGTAACCTTATGCCCGCGCGATTGCAAATCTTTGATAATCTCGGTTTTTTGCGTCGGCAAAAGCTCCCCATACGCCGCGTCAAGCCCCAACTCGCGCGCCACTTCATCGGCTTTTTGCTTCACATCGCCACTTAGCATTATGATTTGTTTGACCCCTATTTTGCGAAGCTGGGAAATCACAAATTTAGCATTATCGCGAAGCCTATCACGCAGTCCAATCACGCCCAAAAGCTTGCCGTCAAATGCTATAAAAAGTAGCGAGAGGCCGCGATTTTCTAAATTTTCAATCCGTTTTTTAAACGGCGAAAAATCTATCATCTCATCATCTTGTAAAAAATGCTTCGAGCCAATGATTAAAATTTTGCCCTCTATGTTTGTCTTCACCCCGTGCGCTACGACAAATTCGACCTCATCGTGGCTGACATGGATAAATCCGCGCTTTTTGGCTGCTTCAACGATAGCCTGGGCGACTGGGTGGAAATAGTGCTCCTCGGCGCTCGCCGTCAAATTTAAAATGTCTTTATCGCTGAAATTTTTATCAAAGGATATGATTTTTACGACCTCTAAATTCCCGTGTGTGAGCGTGCCTGTTTTATCGAAGACAAAAGTATCGCTAGCTCCAAGGCTTTCTAAGGCTTTCGCCCCTTTTATGAGAATTCCAGCCTTGCCAGCCTTTGAAATGCTCGATTTAAAGGCAACTGGCGTTGGGAGTTTGAGCGCACAGGAATAATCAGCCTGCAAAACAGAGGCAACGCTAGTGAAATTTCGATTTATCAGATACGAAACCCCAGCTAGCCCAAAGGTAATAGGCACCAGCTTATCGCCCAGCCTCATCGCACGCGCGCCGATTTGCGAACGCTCTTTGAGTGCGTTTGCGATGTATTTTTTGATACTGTGCGCAGATGTTTCATCGCCCACACTTTGGGCATAAATCCTAATCGCCCCCTCAGCGACTATCGTCCCACTAAGCACCATATCTCCCCTACTTTTGCGCGCTGGCAAGGCTTCGCCTGTCATGGAGGATTGATTAATCAGCGCCTCTCCGCTTAAAATATGGCCATCTACACCGATAATATCGCCAGATCTTACCACGACGATATCGCCTGTTTTAAGCTCTTTGGCTGGGATTTTCATCTCGATTTTTTCGCCGTTTTGCTCTACCTCAACCCACGCCTCGCTAATATCAGGTTTGGCTAGCTCTTTTATCAAATCATCGCTTTTATAAACGGTGCTTTCTTCCATATACTCGCCAAGGGCTAGCATTGTATTTGTGCTATTTGCCGCGAAAGTATCGGCCCTGCCAAAGGAGATCCCCACAGCCAAAGCTTCAAGCGTTTTAGAAGTTAGTCCATGCGCTAGGCTCTCTTTTGCCCCCTCTTTAAGTAGCGGCAAACAAGCAATCAAGCTAAAAAGTCGCACAAATGCTGAATTTCGAAAGAAAAAATTCGCCCCAAGCGCAGCGGCTGAGACAATCAAAGCGTTTTTGCTAGGGGCATGTGAGCGTTCGCGCTTTTTGGCGCGCTTAAATTTGGCTAAGTCTAAATTCGCTAGGTGCTTTATCAACTCGTCGCGAGTGCTAGTATTTGTGCTCTTGCGGGAATTTGCGCTATTGCGGGAGCCCTCACTCTCGCCCTTGCCTTTGCGGGCAGTATTTTTGAAAGCTAACCTAGCAAAATTTTTGTCATAATTTATAATCAAAGCGCCGATTTTAGCGTTAAATCTACACTCTTTAACACCGCCAAATTTTGAAATTTCTTTTAAAAATTCGCCCTCATTTAAATTTTTAAAAGCGCAAATTTTAAGCCTGATTCGCCCCGCACACTCGTGTTTTATCTCAAATTTCATTTTCGCTCATTTGCGCTTTTGCGTCCAAAAAACGCTCCTTCATCTCCTCAATCCCCATTTCAAAGAGCTCCGAGCCCTTTGCGATAAATTTAAAAAGGTTTGTTTGCGCATTTTCGTTAGTGAAAAAATACACAACCGCAGCGCCCAAAATTGCGCCATTTAGAAATGAATTTTTCTTAAAAAATTTGCTTTTGCCTAATTGATTTAGCCCAGCAAAATTTGAAAGGCTTTTGGATTTTTTGCCACCAAGTGCGCTATTTATCCATTTTGATAGCTCGCCAAGCTCGCCATTTGCGCTGTTTTCGCAATATTTTAAAATTTGTTTTAACTCTTTTTTAGAAATCTTTTTTTTGCTCATTTTGCTTCCTTTGTGATTAAATTTTCGCTCATTTCTAGCGCGCATGTCGCCAAAACTGCGCCCACAAGCGCCCCTAAATACTCGCCCTGGACTAGTTTATTCGCGCTATAAATCGCCCCGCCTGCAATGATGCCTCCACGAAGCGCCGAATTTAGCCCGTCGCGCATGGCCTGCTTTTTGTTTTTGCCTTTTTTGACATTTGCAATCTCGCTCGCAGCCCCAGCGATTGCCCCAGCTAGCGCGCCGCTTAGGGCATTATCGATTGGCGAGCGAGATAGAGTTAGTTTGGTATTCATACCCTAACCTTAAATTTGCGTCTCAGTCGCAGTGCCTGCGCGTTTGGTGCGAGGTTTAGGGGTGGTTGATTTTTTCGCCCGCGGTTTTTTCGCTGGTTTTTCGACTGATTTTTCGTTGCTTTTTTTGTTTGCGGATTTTTTTGGCTCACCAGCAGTTTTTTCTGGCTCGCCTTTTGCGTTTTTAAATTTCTCGCTAATCTCATCGCCTGCCCTATTTAGCGTGGTTTTGACACTCTCGCTCGCACTTTTTACCTTATCTTTTAGCTTTTGTGCGCCCTCGCTTGTGGCAAGCTCATTAAGACCTTGTGCGATTTTTTTGCGATTTGTGAGCGCATAGACACCAGCCCCGCCAAAAACTAAACCTAAAAAAAATCTAATCGGCATAATTTCTCCTTTTAAAATTTTGAAATTTACATACTTATGATTTTTGCTATCATAATTAGAAAAAGTAAAATTTGATTTTACGCCAAAACGCCTTAAAATCAAAATTTCAAGGCGTTTTAAACGATAAATTTATCAAATTTTTAGTGTGAAATAATAGAATATTTTTGTATAAAATTAACTGAATTTATAAAAACGATTTTCATTTAATTATGGAAATTTTAAGAGCAAATATCATTAGCCGTAGAATTTACAAGCGAAATTAGCTCAGGCGAAACCTGCCCAGACAAAAACTCCTCCCACAAATGTGGCTTAAAAATTTCGCTGTCATAAAAAATCGTCAAAGAGCCAATTAACGGGTTAAATTTATACTCTTTTATCCCGCTAATACTAGCGATTTTCGCCTTTAATTCCGCCTCGCTAATCCCACTAATCTCCCTAATCTTGGGGCTTACGCGAATTCGCAAACGCCCCCTTGTATGGGCGATTTTGGTAAAATATTTGGCGAAATTTAAAATATCGTTTTTCTCAATTTGCATTTTTACTTCTTTTTTGGGCGAAAGGCTGTGATTTTATCGCTTACCTCGATATAAGCGCCACCGATTAAATCTATGCAGTATGGAATCGCCGGAAAAATCGGCTCTAAACACTGCAAAATTGCCTTTGGATTGCCCGGCAAATTTACGATAAGAGAGTTTTTGTAAATCCCAGCCGTTTGCCTCGATAAAATGGCGGTTGGGACATATTTTAGGCTCACAGCGCGCATTAACTCGCCAAAACCCGGTAGCATTTTTTCGCACACTGCCTCGGTAGCTTCTGGCGTGACATCGCGCAGGGCTGGACCTGTGCCACCTGTGGTAAATACAGCGTCGCACCCATTACCACACATTTCTCGCAAACTTTTCTCGATTAACGCGCGCTCATCGGCGATTATGCGGTAGTCAAATTCCACCTCGCCCTCTATCCACTCGCTCATTATGCGCTTTATCTCTGGGCCACCAAGGTCTTCATAAACCCCGCTTGAAGCGCGGTCGCTAATGGTTAAAATTCCTATTTTTACCTTTTTTTGCATATTTTTCCTAATCATCGAAATTTAATCTATCGCTTCTAGGCGCAGGTGTTTCGCTGTGAATTTCGCTCTGAATTTCACCCTGCTCTTCGCCCAAATTTTCCTCGTCCTCATCAAGTTCTGGTTGCAAAATCGAGCGCACGCCAGAGTGAGTGATATACTCATAAACAAAAATTTGCTTCGCTATCAAATTTAGCGCCTCTTGCATAGTGCGAAGCGTCTCGCCCACATCTTCAAAACACGAGTTTAGTATCTCATTGACGCTGGCTGGATTTGGCACGAAACTATCCCCCATAGCGTATTCATAGACCATTTTTTGCGCCAGCTCGGTGGCTTCTTTGACATCGTTTGAGCCGTTTGTAAAGGCGTCGTTTTTGTGTATCGCAAGGGCTGCTGTACCGCTGAGTAGGACTTTGATTTGATTTAGCATTTGGGTTTTGGAGCGGATTTCGAAATCATCGTTTAAAAATTTATCGTTTAAAAGCTCGATTTTATCGAAATTCATCGAATACCAATACGCAATTAGCGCCTTTGCAGCCTGATAAAATGCTTGGATTTCTTTTTCGTTTTCGGTTAAAATTTGGCTTTTTTGCACACCATAAAATACCTTTGTGCGCACATTTTCGAAGTCTATTAGCTCGATTTTATCGCTTCCCCTCTCCAATGCCTTCATCGCAGCTTCATTGACAAATGTCGCCACGCCTGCCCCACTAAATCCCACGCAAAGGCGACTAACCTTGGTTATATTTAAATCAAATTTTTTATCCGCAAGGTAAATTTTTAAAATTTCAATCCTGTCTTTGTAGTTTGGTAGTGAGATAAAAATGCGCCTATCAAACCTGCCAGAGCGAAGCAGAGCCTCGTCGATCAAATCAATTTTATTCGTCGCGGCGATGACCATTACACCGCTATTTTCTTCAAATCCGTCCATTTCTGTTAGAAGCTGATTGAGCGTAGCCTCTCTCTCGTCATTTCGCCCAACGCCCCTTTTACCGCCCACAGCGTCGATTTCGTCAATGAAAATAATCGCAGGCGCGCACGATTTTGCCTTAGCAAAGAGCTCCCTGACGCGCTTTGCGCCCACTCCGACAAACATCTCAGCAAAACTCGCCCCGCTTTGGTAAAAAAACGGCACGCCAGCCTCGCCAGCTACGGCCTTTGCAATTAGCGTTTTTCCCACACCAGGGGCTCCAATCATCAAAACGCCTTTTGGGAGTTTTATGCCAAATTTTTGGTATTTGAGCGGATTTTTTAGAAAATCTACGATTTGAATTAGCTCGTCTTTGACCTCGCTAATACCTGCGATATCGCTAAATTTCACATCGCTTTTAACTGGTTCAAATGAGTTTGGTGCGAAATTTTGCGGCGCAGTATTTTGGGCTTGCGAAGCTAAATTTTGCCCTTTTTTACGGCGTGAAAGCACGGTTTCGAAATAATAGACAAAAAGAAAAAACGCAAAAGTAAAAATCACCAAAATCGCGCTGATTGTCATTTCGCCACTATTACCGTGCGATTTGCTGATAACTGCGTGATTTGCTAGCTCTTTGAGATCGACGATATCGGCTAAAATGCGGTATCTTTTGCCCTCGTAAATGAAATTTAGCGCGCCGTCCTCGATATGGGCTCGCTTGATCAAATCCCTTTGCATAAGCTCGCTAAATTCGCGCTCGCTGATGTATTGCGCGTCATCTTTGAAATACACAATACTAAGCAAAACGATAAGCAATCCCAAAAACACAAGGATCAAATTTAGCTTGTTTGCCTTAAATTTCTGCCACATTTGACTCAAATTTGACTTCATAATCTTCTATCCTTACCCATTTTTTAGATAAATCTTTTTCGCTTTTTATCAAAATTTTATTATAAAACTCATCGTATCCCTCGTAACACTCGCCGTTTTTGCGCTCTACTAGCACCGAAAGTGGCGATTTGTGAGCTTTGCGAAACTCGAAATTATTTAACGCTACTATATTTTTAAGCATTTTAAGCCTAGCTTTCGCCACTTCGCCATTAATCCTACCGCTCATCGAAGCAGAAGCTGTGCCCCGGCGTGGAGAGAAAATAAAGGCATGCAGGTGCGTAAGCGGGAATTTTTTGAAATTCTCAACCGCCTCGCCCCAGACTTCCTCACTCTCACCAGGGTGAGCGACGATGAAATCAGTGCCTAGCGCAAAGCCCCTCTCGCCTAGCTCCAAAAACAGCTCCAAATCCCTAAATGCCGTGTTTCTGCGACGCATAATGCTAAGCATAGTCTGCGAAGTGTGCTGCAAAGCGATATGCAAATGTCGCTCCAAAAAGCTCTCGCCCAAAATTTCGCGAAAACTCTCATCAATCTGACTTGGCTCGATTGAACCTAGCCTAATGCGCTTTATGCCTGAAAGGCTGCCAAGCCTTTGCAACAAAGCCCCAAGAGATGTGGCGCTATCCTTGCCATAACTTCCGATATTTGTGCCAGTTAGGACGATTTCGCTAAAACCATTTTGGGCTAAATTTTGCGCCTCATTTATAATCAAATTCTCATCAATAGAGCGCGCGCGCCCCCTTACAGAGGGGATTATGCAGTAAGCACATGAAAAATCGCAACCCTCTTGGATTTTGATAAAGGCTTTCGTGTGATTCTCAAAATCGCCAAGCACGCTACTTTCTTTATACTCCAAATCTCCGATATCATAAAATTTCGTATCTGCGCGCAAATACTCATCGATTTTGGCCTTTTGGCTCATACCAAAAACGCCAAAAATTTGATTTTTTGCTAGCAAATTTTGCCCCTGGGATTTGGCTCCACAGCCTGTTAAAATCACCCTTTTACCAGCCCTATTCATACGCGAAATATAGCCTCTGACATCGCTATCTGCGCCGTTTGTAACGGTGCATGAATTTACCACAATGATATCTGCTTCACTCTCATTGCCCGCAATCTGCGCGTTTTGCACCATTTTTTTGATTAATTCAGTATCGTAAATGTTCGTGCGACACCCAAAGGTCTTAAAATACACCCTCACCTATGCTTCCCCCATAGGTGGCTCGTTTGGCTCGAAATTTGGCGCTTTGTTTGCGCCGTAAGTTTTGCCGTTGTAAAGCGTGTAAGCTGGGTAAGCGATTTTGATATCATCTTCTTTTTGCAAGCTTTCTAAAATTTCACTTGAAATATTGCTTCTAAGCCCCAAAGTAGCGTATGAATTCGTCATATACCAAACCGAAATTTGAATACCATAAGGCTCAAAAAAGCTAAAAATTCTAGGCTCCACATTTGGGTTTTTTATGCTGTATTGAGAGCGGAGTTTTGACATTTGCTTTTTGGCGATATCGGTGTAGCCTTTCGAATACTTCCTGACTATGTTTTTGATGATATACATAGCTTTTTTGTGATTGCTATCAAATGTGAGTAAGATATCGATGCCGTCCCAAACGGTCTTTAACCCAGAGTGCGTATAATTAGCCAGCAAATCTGTAAAAATATAGTTATTCGGTATAAATACAACCCTGCCGGCGCGTTTGTTTTCTCGCCATGTAGTCATCGTAACATCTTCAAAAATCGTCATTCTAAGCACGGAAATATCGATGATATCGCCCACATACACGACGCCATTTTTGCAGACTTTGACGCGATCCCCTACCCTAAATGTGCCGCCAAATACGATTACGAGCCAGCCAAGCGAGCTCATAAACATATCCTTCATCGCAATCGCCAAACCAGCCGAAGCAAAGCCCAGCACGGTGACAAAATGCGTCATATTATCAATATACGAAAATAGCAAAATCAGCACGATAATGGTGAAATTTATGACATTTATAATTTTATTTACAAGGTAGAAATTTTCATCATTTATGACATATCGTTTGGCGATAAATTTGGCTAAAAACGCCAACGCTAAAACTATACCAATCCATATAAGGATATTTCCAGCGCGCTTGATTTGCGCCGTGATATCGGCAGTTAGCGCGGTGATTTGGGAGTTGATTTTTTTCTCATACACATCATAAGTAGTGCCTGCAAGCTCGTAAGCAGAGCTAAATTCGCCGATTTCATATTTTAAATTTTCGTAATCTTTGATGAGTTTATCATCTGGGGAAATTTTCTCCACTTTGGCGTATAATTCGGCTTTGGTTTCGAGTTTTTCTATCAAAACCTTTAAATTTTCGATTTTTCTTTTTTGCTCTAATTTTTGCTCTTGCAGATTTCGAATCGTCGAAAAGCCCGTAATTATCGAAAAAGGATTGCTCACACGCTCTGGCTCTGGGGTCTCTGGCATAGCGACAATGTCCAAAAATGGGCTTTTTTCATACTCTTTTAAAAGCGAGAGTTGCTCATTGACGGCGCGAAGTTTTTTGCCTATTTCGTTGATCTCGTCCGTGTCGCTTAGGGATTTTTGCTCATCTTGCAGGATTTTTTGCTGTTTTAAAAGCTCTTGGTAACCGATGAAATTCGCAAATCTGCTAACCCAAAGATTGTTTTTAATCTCCTCATCAATCGCCCTAATCTGCTCGCCAAGCGGAGCAATCATCGCTACATCGGCACTTTCGCTCGAATTGACATATTCTTTATTTAATCTAGTGGCGGAGCTGTTTTGCTCTGATAAGCTTAAATTTTGCTCTGCTAAATTTTCGCTTAAATTTCCCTCGCCAAAAGCAAAAACAAAAAATAAAAAAAGAGTTAAAAATCTATTCATTGAAACGCTCTTAATGTCGATTTTACGAGATTTTCATCGATATCATCAGATACGAAAAAATCACCAATTCCCTTTGGCATGATGAATTTTATCTTGCCTGAGGCACTTTTTTTATCCAGATAAAACATTTCGTAAAATTTATCTACATTTTGGATTTTATAGCTTAGCGGAAGTCCAAATTTAGCAAGCACTGCGCGAATTTTCTCTGCTTCGTTTGCGCTTAGTTTGCCAAGTCTTACAGCCAAATCATTTGCCATAACCATGCCAATCGCCACAGCCTCGCCGTGCAAATACACAGAATAATTCGTCAAATTCTCAATCACATGCGCGAAGGTATGTCCGTAGTTTAGCACCGCTCTCACGCCGTTTTCGCGCTCATCTCTCGCCACGACACCGGCTTTTATCTCCACGCATTTTGCGATGATATGAGCTACTTCGCTATCACTCTTCAAATCATGCTCGCAAAAATACTCAAACAGCTCTTTATCAAATGTTACCGCCATTTTCACAGCTTCCGCCACACCTGCGCCAAATTCACGCGCTGGAAGGGTTGAGAGAAATTTACTCTCACAATACACGGCGCGTGGTTGATAAAATGAGCCGATTAAATTTTTGCCGAAGCGGTTATTTACGCCAGTTTTTCCACCCACGCTAGCATCTACTTGGGCTAAAAGCGTGGTTGGGATATTTATAAAATTTATCCCTCTTTCATAAATACTCGCGCAAAATCCCGTAATATCGCTAATCACGCCACCACCAAGTGCTATTAGCGTGCTTTTGCGATCTAGCTTGGAGCTAAAAAGTTGCTCTAAAATTTGCTCGACGCTGGATAGATTTTTATACTCTTCGCCATCAGGAATTGTGATGATAAATTTCTGCCCACACTCCAATCTCTCCAACAAATACGAGAGCCAAAGCCCGCTAACCTTGGGGTTTGTAATGATTGCGACCTTACCAGGAAGTGAAATTTTGGCTAATTCGTCGATAAAAACGCTGTAACTTTTCTCTTTCAAATCAATATCAATTTTCATATTCTAACCCCTTTATTTGCCTTATTGTAGCATAAATTTTGCATTTTTTTACCCCATATCGCATGGAAGAAAAATTTGGTGATTGTGGCTTAGTTTGAAATACATTTTATCAAGGTCTTTTTTGAAAATCGCTGTCGATTTCGGGGCTAAAATTTTATCGCTAAATGGCACAAACTGCAAGAAATCACTCTCTGAGCTAAGCTCGATTAATGGGTTTTTGCTCATATCATCGTGGATTATGAGCTCTTTTGAAAAAAGCTTTGATAAATTTAGATAATTTTGCACAAACTCGCCACCTTTGCCGCCGTTTTCGTTAAAAATATACAGGTGAATATTCATACCAAGCTGCGAGCTGATATCAAAAACCACGCTTGATTCCTCGTCCATATTCGCTCCGCCATTTACCACCACACTGCGTTTTATCGCGTCTAACTCGCTCTGCCCTAGGCTTAAAATCGGCACGCCAAGACTTTGCAAATAGGCTTTGTTTTTTTCAAAAATCTCCCTTACGCACACGACCAAACCAGCCTTATTTTCGCTCACATCGCCGTTTAAATTCGATATATTTTTCTCTTTATAATCAATTAAAATTTCAAATTTTTCGTCATCGCTTTTGGCCTTAATTTCCTCGAAACTAGGCGAAATTTTGGGATTTACCACCCTAATGCAAATTTTGTGATTTTGGAGCCTGCTATCTAGATACTCCACCGCTCTTAGCGTCTTATAAATCGAGCTCTCGTTCATTTCCTTCATATCAATTAGCGCATAAATATTTATCCCAAATGGCGATGGAAACTGGCCGTTTTGCTGTTTGACCTGCGCAAACACCGCGCGCAAAGCACTTGGCTCGCCCACGACCAAAATCGTATCGTTTGGATAAATCACCGTGCTTTTTGTGGTGATTATGTAGGTGTTGTGGCGATAAATCATCGGGATTTTGTATCGCTTCGAGCTTAGAGTGCCTACCTTGCGATAGGCAAACGAGCTTCCCACAGGGATTTTTACCTCCATTATCTCGCCCCTGCCAAGCCCCACATACTGCGCAAAAACCGGGCTATCTGGCAGACAACCCATAAAACGAGATGAATTTAGCGATAAAACATTTAAAATTT
Organism: Campylobacter sp. VBCF_04 NA7; assembly: GCF_027737405.1. Taxonomy (NCBI): domain Bacteria; kingdom Pseudomonadati; phylum Campylobacterota; class Epsilonproteobacteria; order Campylobacterales; family Campylobacteraceae; genus Campylobacter; species Campylobacter sp. VBCF_04 NA7. The sequence goes on along the minus strand of NZ_JAOVTT010000009.1, from coordinate 43,698 downwards.
TAATATGCTTTTCTTCTTTATACTCTTGCACCAAATCCCAAAAATCCGCAAGATAAATTTCCAAATTTGGCGCAATTTCTTTGAGATTATTTAGGCTCACCCTAGCGTCAAATTCAATGTCCATTATCATTATACACCTATCGAATTCGCCCTGATTTACTACTAATTTTAGCCTTTCTATGCTTGTAGGATCGAAAATCTCCACGCTGAAATTTTGCATACCCAAAATCCCCTCAGGCACGCAGGAGCTGTCTTTTGCGATAATGAAATATTCGTGGATAACATCTTTGGATTTGTAAATTCTATTTAAAAAATGGCGCGCGAAATCGCCACTTGCTATGATTAAAACTTTTTTCATTTTTATCCATTAAATTTTGATTTTTCAAAATTATATCAAACATGGCTGAAATTTAAGCGTTTTTGCAAACTCTTTCAAAGAATTTTAAGATATAATTAAAGGTTAATTTTCACAAAAAAGAGGCTAAAATGAACGATAAAATCACAATTATCGGCGCAAGAGAACATAATCTAAAAAATATAAATTTAAAAATTCCAAAAAATAAATTAGTCGTTTTTACCGGCCTTAGCGGCTCTGGCAAATCCACGCTGGCCTTTGATACACTCTACGCTGAGGGGCAAAGACGCTATGTAGAGAGCCTTTCGGCGTATGCTAGGCAGTTTTTAGACCGCGTTGGCAAGCCAGATATCGACAAAATCGACGGCCTAACTCCAGCGATTGCGATAGATCAAAAAACCACCTCCAAAAACCCGCGCTCGACCGTGGGCACGATAACTGAAATTTACGATTATTTGCGCTTGCTTTACGCTAGAACAGGCGTGCAACACTGCCACCAATGTGGCAAACCAATCTCAAAAATGAGCTCATCTGATATCATTGCCGAGGTTATGAAACTCCCAAATGGCGCGAAAATTTCAATTTCTGCCCCGCTCGTGCGCGAAAAAAAGGGCACTTTTGCTGATTTGATCGAAGATATGCGAAACAAAGGCTATGTCAGAGCCCAGATTGACGGCGTTTTGGTTAGGCTTGACGAAGAAATCGAACTAGCCAAAACCAAAAAACACACGATTAAAGTCGTCATCGACCGCGTTAGTATCAGCGAAGAAAACGCCACGCGAATCGCAAGCGACATCGAAAATTCCTTAAAACTTAGCTTTGGCGAGGTCGAAATAGATATCGCAAATGCCGATGAATTCGGGCTTGCGCACGATCATATCCATTACAGCGAGCACATGGCGTGCTTTGATTGCAAAATTTCATTTACACCGCTCGAACCGCTGACTTTTAGCTTCAATAGCCCCAAAGGTGCGTGCGAGGAGTGCGACGGGCTTGGGATTAAATTTAGCCTAGATTTAGCTAAAATCATAAACGAAGCAAATTCTATCGAAAACGGCGCGATTAAGGTAATGTCAGGGTTTAACAAAAGCTATTATTATAAATTTTTGCTCGGATTTTGCGCCTCAAACGATATCCCCACAGATGTCCCATACGCCGAGCTTGACGAGGCACAAAAACAGCTCATTTTATACGGAAGCGCGAAAGAGGTGCCGTTTTATTGGAAATCACACAAACTAATGCGTAAATTCGAGGGCGCGATAAAATACGCCTATGATTTGCTAAAAAACGAAAACGATTTAGACGAATATATGAGCGAAAAAACCTGCTCTGCTTGTGGCGGACTGCGTCTAAAACCCCAAAGCCTAGCCGTAAAAGTCGCTAGCAAAGGGCTTGGCGAAGTGGTGAAGACAAGCATAGAAGAAAATGTCAAATTCTTTGGTAATGAGAAAAATTTCGCCCATTTTAGCCCACAAGAGGCACAAATCGCGGCGCCGATTTTAAAAGAAATCAACGAAAGGCTATTTTTCTTAAACGATGTTGGTCTTGGATACCTGACCCTCGGGCGCGATGCACGCACAATCAGCGGTGGCGAAGCACAACGAATCCGCATCGCAAGCCAGATTGGAAGCGGACTAAGCGGGGTAATGTATGTCCTAGATGAGCCTAGTATCGGGCTTCACGAGCGCGACACACAAAAGTTAATCAATACACTTAGAAATTTGCAACAAAAAGGAAATTCCGTAATCGTCGTCGAACACGACAAAAAAACCATACAACAAGCTGATTTCGTCGTAGATATCGGACCTGGGGCTGGTAAATACGGCGGCGAGGTCGTATTTAGCGGAAGCGTGGAAAATCTGCTTAAAAGCGACACGCAAACCGCGCTGTATATGAACAATCACAAAACGATTGATTACCAAAAAAACCGCCCGCAAAAGGAGTGGTTAAGCATAAAAAATGTCGAAATCAACAATATCCACGACCTAAGCGCAAAATTTCCTTTGCGAAATTTAGTCGGAATTACCGGAGTTAGTGGCAGTGGCAAAAGCTCACTCGTGCTTCAAACAATCCTGCCAGCGGCATTAGAGGAGCTTAACCGCGCCAGAAATGTTAAAATTCTAAAAAATGCCAAAATTTCAGGCCTGCAAAATTTAGACAAGGTCATCTACCTAGACCAAAGCCCAATCGGTCGCACCCCACGCTCCAATCCAGCCACTTACACTGGCGTCATGGACGAGATCCGTGCGCTCTTTGCGCAGACAAAAGAGGCGATGATGAGGGGGTATAAAATCGGGCGATTTAGCTTCAATGTCAAGGGCGGGCGTTGCGAAAAATGCGCAGGAGAGGGTGAAATAAAAATCGAAATGCACTTTTTGCCCGATATTAGCGTGGTTTGCGACGCATGCGGTGGTTCGCGCTACAACGCCCAGACGCTCGAAATTTACTACAAAAACAAAAATATCGCCGAAGTTTTGGCGATGAGTATCGACGAGGCGTTGGAGTTTTTCAAAGCTGTGCCAAAAATACACCAAAAGCTAAAAACCCTCCAAGATGTAGGCCTTGGCTATATCGCGCTAGGTCAGCCTGCAACCACGCTAAGCGGAGGCGAAGCTCAGCGCGTCAAACTCGCAAAAGAGCTTAGTCGCACAGATACTGGCAATACACTTTATATCCTCGATGAGCCAACCACTGGCCTACACTTCGCCGATGTCGATAGGCTGGTGCAGGTGCTTCATCACCTCGTGGATTTGGGCAATTCGGTCTTTGTCATCGAACATAACATGGACATCATCAAAAACTGCGACTATCTCATAGATATGGGGCCAGAGGGTGGCGATGGTGGCGGAAAAATCGTAGCGCAAGGCACACCAAAACAGCTGGCGAAAAACTACAAAAAAACGCGCTCATATACTGGGGAGTTTCTAAACGAAGAATTTGCAGGGTAAAATTTGGGTGAATTTGGGGAAATTTAGCGTGAATTTTGGAGTTAAATTTGACAAATTTAGTTTAAAATTTGCATGAAATTTGCGCAAATTTTCCCAAATTTTCAAATTTAGCCTAAAATTCCTCGGCTAAAAATCTACGATAAATTTCATCTTTGCACGCGCGTGAAATTTCGCCGTTTTTGCAGGCGTTATCCAAAATTTGCAAGAACTCACCCGCAAATTTTGGCTCGTCATAAAATTTCGCTATCGCCTCTGTAATCCTGCCTGGCAAATTCGCAAATTTCGGCACAAAATTCGCCCTTGGCTTCAAATTTATCTTTTCGATTTCATTATAAAGACAGCTAAATTTACGATTTATTTTGCGATTTTTGTGAAAGTGTCCGAAATACCACTTCCTAAATTTCATACCCTCGCACAAACCTTGCAAAATATCCATATTTATATCTTGCGATTTTTTATAATTGCGCGCAGAAATAAGCCCGCAAGCGAGATTTCTCGGGCAAGTGTGCGTGATGACGATATCGACCTCACGACCCACGCTAGCTAGATTTGCCCACGCTGTGCTAACCTCGTCTTGCGTGATAGCTTCCGCACTCCACCACGAGATGTTTTCGCGCCTCCTACACTTATCCACGCTTAGCGCGCCACCCATAGCAAACAGCGTAAAACCAGCTATTTCGTAAATCTCGCCACGCATTAAATGAATAACTTTTTGGCTGATTTTTTGCACCACGCCACCGAATTGAAAGCTCGTTTTATAAGATTTTAGTCTGTTAAAATTCTCGTGATTTCCGTCGATAAAAAGGGTTGTGAATTTCTGCGCATCAAACCAGTTTAACCACTGCTTTTCCTTTTCGTCTGGCTCGTTTTCCCAAATAAAGCCAAAATCCCCAGCGATTATGAGATAATCATCGTCTTTAAATCTGTGGTTTTGGACGAATTTTTTGAGCTTAGCACCGCCACTTTTGTATCCGCCGTGAGTATCGCCCGTGATAAAAATCCTAGCCATTGCGCGCCTTAAATTTCACTGATTTTGGGATTTAAATTTGAATAAAAATGGTGGTTAGAGGCAGAATCGAACTGCCGACACGCAGATTTTCAGTCTGCTGCTCTACCGACTGAGCTATCCAACCACGAAAAAAGAAAAATTATTTTATTTAAACATTGCTTAAATAATGATAAAATTTGAGAAATTCGGCTAAATTCCAGCCAAATTTACTCAAAATTTCCAAATAAAGACAAATTTTAGGGTATAATGGCGCGAAATTACAAAATTTACGAAATTTACAAATTTAAGGATTTTTATGAAAACGATTTTTTCGATTTATATCCTCGCTCTTGGCGCGCTCATCGGTATCGAGCTTAGCCTTGGCGCGCTTGTGGCTCCGACGATTTTTTACCCGCAAAGCCTCATTGGCGAGGGCGTGCTTAGCCACTTCCAAAGCGGTCAGATGATGAGCGCGATTTTTGTCAAATACAACGCCATTTTAATGCCGTTTTCGATAATTTGCCTAATTTTTGAAATGGTAAATTTCAACAACAACAAATCCCAGCCTTTCAACCTAAAACTCTCAACCCTTATGCTAGCGCTTATAAACCTCATTTTAGCGACACTTTTCGTGCTGTATTTCACGGAATTTATCCTTGATGCGCAAAAGCTAGGCGAAGCAGGCACGCAAACAGCCGAATTCGCCCAAATCCACAAAGCCAGCGAGTGGTGCGCCAAGCTAATGATAATCGCGCAAACGGTGCTGTTTTTCCTAAAAATGGTGCCAAACTTGCGCATAGGCAGAGGCGATGAAATTTAGGATTTATTACGACGATACCGACGCGCAGGGCATCGTCTATCACGCAAACTACATAAAATTTTGCGAGCGGGCTAGAAGCGAGGCGCTAATGCGTGCGGGCGTGAGTTTTTTTGGCGAGCACTCGCATTTCGTGGTGAGCGATTTGCAGGCGAAATTCCTGCGCTCTGCGGTGCTGGGCGACGAACTAGAAATCAAAACCACGCTCAAAGAGCTAAAAAACGCAAGCGCGGTGCTGACACAAAAAATCTACAAACTAAAAGATATAAATGGGCGCGAATTTGACGAGTTAATCTTCGCCCAAGATGTCAGAGTCGCATACCTGCAAAACGGCAAACCAGTGAAATTCAGCGACGAAATCGTGGAGTTTTTCAAGGGGTTGTGAGGTTTGGCAGGGCTAAATTTTGCAAATTTAAAATATAAAAACTTGCTTTTATCTACCGAAATTTTAAAAGAATTAAAGGGGCTAAAATAAAATTTGATAAAAATATAAAATTCAGTGGGCAAGGATACCCACCCTACGGTACTAATCAAGAGAAATAACTATGTTTTACAAATTTTGCTATACATTTATTGGCTTTGGATTTTTATCCATATCTCTTGGAATATTTGCAAATAAAAAATTCAAAAGATTTGCAATAGAACATGATTTTTCAAACGCAGGTTATTTTTATATTTTTGTAGCTATTGCGGCGTTTATGATGAGTTTCGCATTTTTTTATCTAGCTTTTCGCTCCGAAAAAAACACAAAAAAATACAAGCAGGATTATATGAAATGTTTAGAGTGCGGTGAAGTATGTAAATATATGAATACAAAAGAAGGTAAATGTCCTAAATGTAACGGAGAAACAATGGAAATTGAAATGTATTATAGAAAACAAAGATTAGACGAGAATAAAACAAATGAAAACAAACGCAATAAAAAACATAAGAAAAGAAAAATAAAAAAATGATAGATAGATTTTTTGCCTTATTTGTTGGCATTATGGCTTTTTTACATGCTTTTAGTCTGTTATACAAACAAAAAGTTTCTATTGGCGTAAAATATTTAGATTTTAGTGATATGGGTATTTTTTATCTTTTGCCAGTATTTGCATTTTTTATTTTGGGTAGTTTTGGGTTTTATTTTGCTTTTCGCTCTGAAAAAAACATAAAAAAATATATTGAATTCGCTCGTTGCAAAAAATGCAAAAAAGTTTATAATTTTTCCGACACAAAAGATATGATTTGCCCTAAATGTGGTGGCAAACTCCAAGATTATGCCGAATTTGAAAAAGAAAAACAAGACGAATTTAAAGAAGCTGAGAAATTCCAAGATGAGTGGATAAAACAAATCAAAGAAGAAAGGAAAAAGAAATAAGTATCGTAGGGTGAGCACCTTGCCCACCATAATGTTACCAAAATTTTCGCTAGGCAACTCTTGCCACACTACAACTAAAATTTCGGCGCAGTATCCAAGATTGCCTCAGCGTGGAATTTTAAAAGCGGTTGCGAAAAGCAAAAGCAGTTCTCACAACCGAAATTTTAAAATTTTAATACGAATAAACTAATCCGTATTTTTCAGTGATTTTTTTCAACTCGCCGTTTGCCTTCATTTCGGCGATTACTTTATTTACGAAACTTTGCAAATCGCCCTTGTTTTGCGACATCAAAGCCCCGATTTCATCGCGCGTAAATGGACTTTCTAGTAGCGGAGCGGCTAGTTTAGGGTTGTTTGCCACATAATACGGCGCCTCAGTGGTCTCTGTGATCATCACATCGGCTGCGCCTTTTGCGATTTGCGCTGGGATCTCGGCATTTTTCTTATGGACGATGATTTTAGCGTTTTTAAAATTTGCCCTCGCAAATTTCTCGTTCGTTCCGCCTGGGTTTATCATCACGCGAACGCCCTTTTTATCGATACTCTCTAAGCTTGTGAATTTCGCAGCGTCGCCCTTGCGGCACAAAATCGTCTTACCGCTAGCAAGGTAACCATCGCTCATTAGCATAGTTTTTTTGCGTGTTTCGTTAATCGTAATGCCCGTAGTCGCGATATCGAAGCGCTCTGCTTGCGTATCCTCGCTCAGACTTGGCCAGCTAGTAGCGACGAACTCAGGCTCCACGCCAAGCTTCTCGGCGATTGCCTTTGCGATATCGATGTCAAATCCCCATAGCGTGCCGTTTTGCTCGCGCACACTTAGCGGTTTATAATCCCCAGTAGCGCCCACTAGGATAGTTCCGCGAGATTTGATTTGATCTAGCGTAGGTTGGTTTAACGCGGGTTGATTACTCGCACAACCAGCGAGCAAAAACAAAAACGAAAGCCCTAAAAAAAGTGTTTTGAAATACTTTTTCATGCAATTCCTTTCTAAAAAAATTTGAAATTTTAATTTAATTTTTGAAATTTACCCTCGCCGACCTCGTAAATTTTGGTATCAAACCTAAGGCCGTTATCGTAAAATTCCTCGCTAAATGCCCGCTCATAGCGGTTTAATGCAAAATTTGAATAAAAATAGTCAAACCCGCTAAGCGCGCTGTATGCAATCCACTCGTAGCGCAAATCCACGCCAAGGCTAAGCGCGCGATGAAGAAGCGAGTTTGAAACCGGCGAAATGGAGTTTGCAAGGTAAAATTTCCCGCCAATCGCGCTTGGAAGCGCACCGATAATCTCGCCGTCAAAGCCCACTTGCGTGGCAAGCAGGTTTTGCGTGTTTAGCTTTTTGTGCGAAATTTCGCCGATTACGGAGAGTATTTTAGAACTAGGCAAATTTAGGATAAAATTCGCATTTTGTGGCAGTTCGCCCTCAAAATCAAACACCGCATTTCGGTTGCTTTTAATCGTGTAAAATTCCTCGATATTGCGACTATCAAACGCCATATCGTTTAGCACCTGCGACAGCGCGCTCTCATCGCCGATAGCGTATAAATTTTCAGCGAAACGCCCCAGCAGATACTGCATTTGCTCGCTGTAATCAATACCGCCAAAATATATATTATTCGACACGAACCCGCTTAAATTTTGATTTAGCGTCGGCACAAAAACCATACTACTATACTGCGAGTTTTCATCTACCATATCCACGCCAGATCTATTTAAGGGAGCGATTATGAGGGCGACATTATCGCGCTCCATAGCTTCAAGTGCCGCTACAATGCCCTCCTCGCTCTCATTTCCTATGTAATAAAAGCGCAAATTTGCCTGCAAATTTTTCTCACTCACAAAGGCTAAAAGCGCATTTGCAATGCTATCTGCGCGCGAGCCAAGGATATTTTGCGCCATTAAAACACCCACTTTAAAGCCCGAATTTTGCGAGTTTTCAATCGTCGCACTCATCGCATTTGCCACGAGATTATACACCTCGCCTTTCTCGCTGTCTGGGTCCCAGAGCGTGTATCCCTCATCTAGGCTTTTTTGGATAAAATCCTCGCCCTCAAACAAAATCTGGGTGCTAGAATTTTCATCATCATTTATCGTAAAATTTAAATCTTTTAGCGAAATATTTTCGTCATCGTGCGCCAAGCAAAAAACAGCGATTAAAAGCGCAAAAATCGCTCTCACAAAAATTCCTTTATCTTACGCAAATCATCGTGAAAAAGTGGAATTTGGCTTGGGTTTTGGCTTAGGAAATTTAGATCAAATGTCGGTATAAAGGTAATCCCGCCCTCACGAAATGGCGTGCCGTGAATCAGCCTGATATCTGGGAGGTTGTTGTTTTTAAGCAAAATTTTAGCGCACAGCTCGCCAAGGCATAGCACGACTTTGGGGCGGATTATTTTAATCTCGTCGATAGCGTAGGGAGCGCATTTGAGTATGATTTCAGAGGTGAGTTTTTTATTTAAATTTAGGGCGCATTTTATCAGATACGACGCGTAAATTTCGTCGATTTCCAAACCGCAAAACTCCTTCAAACTAGCCCTAAATTTCTCGCCCAAATTCCCGCTAAATGGCTCACCGCTCTCATCTTCTGCGTGCGTTGGGCACTGAGAGATTACCATTATTTTAGCGTTTTTATCGCCATAAGGCACCATGGCGTGGGTGCGTGTTTTGGATAGTTCGCACAGCGCGCAGTTTTGCACGCTATGCGAAAGGCTATCAATATCGCTAAAAAATCTCTCGCCACTAGCAAGGATTCCAGCGTCGATATACCTGTAACCAAACGCCTTGTAGCAAAGCAATCTATGAAGTTTCGAGCCCTGCATTACTTCATTTTCCTTGCGACAAATCCGCGATCAAACCCGGCTAAATCTTTGTAAAATTCAAAGGCAAATCCATGCTCGCTTAGTGTTTCTTGCATGCTTTGCTTTTGATCATAGCCCATTTCGCAAAGCAGATATTTCGTGCGATTTTCGCTTAAAAAGATTAGTTTTTTTAGCTTCTCATCGCCCTTCTCGCCACCGATTAGCGCCAAATTTGGCTCTTTTAGCACTCTCTCATCGAGCTTATACGAGGAGGCGATATATGGCGGATTTGATACTACGATATCGAAATCCCCCTGCACCCCGCTTAGGTATTCACAATGCACAAATTCAATATCCACACCCAAATTTTGGGCGTTTTTGCGCGCTACTTCAAGCGCACTTTCGCTGATATCAGTGGCGGTAATTTGCGCGTCTGGGAAAAATTTTTTAAGGCAAATCGAGATTATCCCGCTTCCAGTGCCGACCTCGCAAATGCGCGGAGTTTTGAAAAGATGAGCCACGCTAAAAGCCTTATCGACCAAAATTTCAGTCTCGAAGCGAGGTATCAGCACCCGCTCATCGACGAAAAACTCAAAATCGAAAAATTTGCACTTGTTTGTAATGTATTCAAGTGGCACGCCAGAAGCGTAAATTTCGACACTTTGGCGAAATTTTTCCTCATTTCGCATAGCGTGGTTAAAGAGCATTACAAACTCTTCGTTGCTTAAATTTTCGCTAAATTTCAAAAGCTCCCTTGAAACATACCTAGAATTTGTCCTGCCGTGCGCCCATTTTAACGCCTCGAAAATTTTCATTCTAGCTCCTTGATACGCTCATACAGGCTCGGGTGCGAGTGGTAAATCGCGCTGTAAAGCGGGTGAGAAATCGGAAAAGTTTTGTTTTCGCTACCAAGTTTTTTAAGTGCGCTAATCATATCATTTTTACTCGCATTATCTGCGCCGAACCTGTCCGCGCCAAACTCGTGCATACGGCTAAATTTCGACATCACAGGCTCCAAAAAACTCTGCAAAATCGGCAAAAATAGCATGATAAAAATCAGCGTCGCACCGCCGTCGCGCACTAAATTTAGCGCGTCAAAAACCCCATTTGTAGCCAGATTTCCAAACACGCCAAAAATCACAATCAGCATAAACGCCCCAAGCGCGATATTTTTGAGTATGTCGCCGTGTTTGAAATGCCCTAGTTCATGCCCCAAAACTGCCAAAATTTCACTCTGGCTTAGCTTTTTTATCAAAGTGTCAAAAAGCACGACCTTTTTACTCGCCCCAAGTCCGCCAAAATACGCATTTAAGCGATTATCGCGCTTGCCTGCGTCGATGACGAAAACGCCACTACTTTTAAAGCCACATTTTGCGAGTAAAATCTCGATTTGCGATTTTAACTCGCCCTCAGCTAGTGGCGACATTTTGTTAAATAGCGGCGCGATGAGTGTAGGATAAATCAAATTTATCAGCAAAATTAGCCCAAACGAAAATCCAAACCCATACACCCACCAAAACTGCCCCAAATTTTGCACGCAAAAAACTAGCGCAAAAACCACCAAAAAGCCAAAAATTAGCGTTAGCGCAAGGGCTTTTAGCTTATCAGCGATGAAAATTTTAGGCGTGATTGTGGAAAATCCTAGTTTTTTGTCTTTGATAAAAGTGGCGTAAATTTCAAACGGCAAATCAATCACCCCGCCAAGTATGATGAAAACTAAAACAAAAACGCTTTGGATTAGGATACTTGCGCCGCCCTCCAAATTTACGCCGCACCCGCCAAATTTGGCGTAGATAAATTCCTGCAACGCACCCGCACCATAACAAATCCAAAAAATCGCGACCAAAAGCCCAAACGCAAGGCTAAAAATTTCAAATTTCAGATTTGTAATGCTGACAATTCCAGCCTTTTGATAGTCTGCTTCGCTTAAAATCACGGCTGGTTTTTTGGCGTTTTCTTTGATAAAATTTAGCTGTAAAAGGGCTAATGAAATTTTATAAATCGTGTAAATTATATAAATGATTATCAAAAAATAAAGCATAAATTTTCCTATTTTAAATTTTCAGCCAGCGAGAGCACCTCGAAATATTCGTTTTCCATTTGATTTAGTGCGCCCTTTTTCTCTTCGAGCTCTTCAAAAAGCGGTTGAAGCCCGATTTGTTGGTAAATTTCAGGGGTTGAAAGAGCGTGATTTAGCTCTTTTATTCTATTTTCTATCTCTTCGATTTTGGCTGGATATTCTTCTAAAATTTTGTTTTGTTTATAACTAAGTTTAGTCGTGGCGGTTTTTTCTTTTTTATTTTCTTTGATTTCGGGCGCAGTATCCCCCGCGCTAGAAGCGACCTCGCTTTCATAAATTTCAAGGTCTTTTATCTCGTCTTCATACTCCAAATACTCGCTGTATGGTATATAAATCTGCTCGATTTTGCCCTTTTCAAACGCCCAAAGCTTGTTTGTGATTTTGTCGATGAAATATCTATCGTGGCTTACGATGATAACTGCACCTTCGAAGCTGAGCAAATAATCTTCCAAAATGTTGATTGTAGCGATATCCAAATCGTTCGTCGGCTCATCTAAAATAAGGCAGTCGTATTGCTCGGTAAAAAGCTTGGCAAGGGCGACGCGGTTTTTTTCGCCACCGCTTAGCACGCTTACTGGTTTATCCAAAAATTCTTTTGGGAATAAGAAATTTTTAAGATAGCCATAAACATGCATATAATGTCCGCGCACCATAATGTGATCTCCGCCATTTGGGCAAAAAATCTCAATCAAACTCTTATCGCCTGAAATTTCAGACCTAGCCTGATCAAAATAGCCGATCTTAATATCGCCCCTTTTGATCTCGCCCCCGTCAATGCGAGTTTTGCCAATTAACATTTTTAATAATGTCGATTTTCCAGCACCATTTGCGCCGACTATGCCAATCCTCTCTCCTTGCAAAACCCTAGCCGAAAAGCCCTTAAAAAGGTCTTTTCCATTTAAAATTTTACTTACATTTTTGCACTCGAAAAGCATTTTTTTGCGGTTCTCGCCACCTGTGCCGTTGAAATTCCTACTAGCGCGTTCAAGCTCCAATTTCACGCGCCTTATCACGCCCGGATTTTTTTTGGCTTCTTCTCTCATGGCTAGCACGCGGGCTTTGCGACCCTCGTCGCGTTTGAGCCTAGCTTTGACACCACGATGAAGCCACTCTTCTTCGTATTTTAGCTGTTTTAAAAGCGTTTCATGGGATTTTTGCAAGCTAGCTAAAATTTCTTGTTTGCGCCTTAAATAGTTTTCGTATCCGCCATCAAAAAAGCTTAGTTTGCCCTCCTCTATCTCGATACTTCTGGTCGCAAGTTTGTCGATGAAATAGCGATCGTGCGAGATGAAAAGTATGGTTTGCTTCGAATTTAAAAGCATATCCTCCAAAAATCTCACCATATAGACATCAAGGTGGTTTGTCGGCTCATCGAGTAGCAAAATATCTGGCTTTTTTAGCACCAGCGCACCAAGTGCCACGCGGCGAATTTCGCCCCCACTTAGCGTGCAAGCCGAGCGGTTTTCGTAAATTTTAAGCCCAAAATGCTCCAAAATTCGCTCGATTTTATTGTCGATATTCCAGCCATCTTTGGCGTCGATAAATTTATTTAGCTCATTTTGGCGGGTTAGAAGTGCTTCGTTTTGGGGGTCGTTTGAGATTTGTTCTAAAATTTGGTTGTATTCATCAATGGCATCGTAAATTTCTTTGAGTTCGCGTTTTAGGGCGTCTTTGACAGAGAGATTATCGTCAAATTTCGGGCTTTGTTCTAGCATTTGGATATTTATGCCATTTTGCGTGATGACACGACCGCCGTCGATTTCATACTCACCAGCGATGATTTTCATCAGCGTAGATTTTCCGCCGCCGTTTTTGCCGATGATTGCGACTCTCTCGCCAGAGCTTAGGCTGAAATTCACGCCGTCAAGGACAGTGTTTGAACCGAATTTTTTAACTACATCAATCAAATCAACTAATGCCAAAATTTGCCTTTATAGATAAAATTTGTCGATTGTAGTAAAAAAAATATTAAATTTGAATAATTTCTAAATTTAATCTATGAATTTTTCGCTAAAATGCGCTTCTTATTTTAAAAAAAGAGAATTAATGAAGGAAATTTCACTAACAAAACTAAGCCTAGCAATCTATGCGGATATGTTTTTGCGCCTAGTTACCGCGCTGATTAACACCTATATGATAAGCCTTGTCGATGTCAGGCTCGTAGGCGCGCTGGGCGCTGGCAATCAGGTATTTTTGCTTTTTATCACGGTTTTTGGGTTTTTGGCTGTGGGTTGCTCGGTCGTGGTCGCCCAAGCTCTGGGGGCTAGGAATAAAATTTTAGCCCTGCGCGCAATACATACTAGCATTACCTTTAACGCCCTAATCGGCGGACTTAGCGGGGTTTTTGTATTTTCGTGCGCCACGCTTTTACTCCGTGCCTTACAGGTGCCAAGCGAACTTCTCGCTGATAGCACGATTTATCTAAAAATCATTAGCATTGTCTTTGCAATCGACGCTGTGGCGATAGTTTTTAGCGCGATAATCCGCGTGTATGGCTATGCAAACTACATAATCATCATCTCAGTAACGATGAATATCATCACTTTGGTTGGAAATTTTATCGCACTTTTCCAGCCCTTTGGACTGCCATTTTATGGGCTTTTTGGCGTGGGAATTAGCACGATTATCGGGCGGATTGTGGGCGTGATACTTTTCGCGCTAATTGCCGTAAAAATCATAAAACTAAAATTTTACTTTTCAATGTTTTTGAAAATAAAATTTGAAATTTTACGCAAAATTTTATCCGTGGGACTGCCGAGCGCTGGGGAAAATCTGCTTTGGATCACGCAATATCTAGTCGCCTTTGCCTTTGTAGCGAGTATGGGCGAGGCAAGTCTTACGGTGCAGACGATTTATTTTCAGATTTCAAGCTTTATTTTCTTTGGCGGAAGTGCCATTAGCATGGCAAACGAGGTCATCGTAGGTCGCCTAGTGGGCGCAAAAGAGCCAGAACGCGCGTATTCACACACCTTTCACGCGCTAAAAATCGGTCTAATCGTCACGGCGTTTTTCATCGCGGTCGTCTTTTTCACGCGCGAGCTAATCATGAGCGTGCTAAATCTGGGTGGGGCGCACAAAGAAATCATGCGGCCGCTGTTTTATCTAACGATAATCTTAGAGCTTGGGCGCACTTTCAATATCGTTTTCGTAAATGCTCTACGCGCCAGTGGCGATGCGAGATTTCCGTTTTTAATGGGGTTAATCTTTATGTGGGGCGTGTCGCTTCCGGTGGGGTATTTTTTAGGCATTTCGCTTGGAATCGGGATTTTGGGCGTTTGGATTGGGTTTTTGTGCGATGAGTGGCTCAGAGGCGGAGCGAATACTTGGCGGTGGATTAGCAAAAAATGGCAGAGCAAACGATTAGTCTAAATTTGGGCGAAATTTGCGTCGTGGCTAGTTTCAAGCGCGTCAAATACGCTAGGATTCGCATTAGTCCTGATTGCGCCGTGCGCGCTAGCGTGCCGTGGTTTTGGAGCGCGAAAAGGGCGCAGGAATTTATCGCATCGCATGAAATTTGGATTAAAAAAACCTTAGAAAAATACGAAAATTTGGCGTTAGATGAAAATGAAGTAGAAATTTTAGGGCAAATTTATGAGCTGAAATTTGGCGAGAAATTTGCGGATTTGTGGAATACTGCGCCGAAATTTAGTGCGCAAAATTTTAGCGGTGGCGATACTGCGCCGAAATTTAGTGAGAGTAGCGCGAGTGATAGTGCGCTAAAATTTGACACAAATTTTGCGAGTGATAGTGCGCCGAGTGCCACGCCAAACACGAATTCCACGAACGCCACGAACGCCACGAACGCCACGAACGCCACGAACGCCACGAACGCCACGAACGCCACGAACGCCACGCCAGCCACGCCAGCCACGCCAGCCACGCCAGCCACGCCAGCCACGCCAGCCACGCCAGCCACGCCAAACGAAATTTTGGCGCAAAATTTGGCGAAATTTAACGGCAAAATCGCCGTTTTAGGAAGCGAAATTTACTGCGCAAACGAGATAGAATTTGCGAAATTTAAGAAATTTTTGGCGTTAAATTTATACAAAGATTTGATTAAACTCTACTTGCCGTTCGTGCAAAAGAGTGTCAATCGCCTAGTCGTGCGCGATATGAAGACGCGCTGGGGCAGCTGCAACAGCACGAAGGGCTACATAAATTTGTCGTTAAAATTGGTCGAAAAAGATTTGCGCTTTGTCCATTATGTCGTGCTTCACGAGCTAACTCACCTCATCTACGCCCACCACAGGCGCGAATTTTACGACTTCATAGCTGGGATTATGCCTGATTTCAAAGAGCGAATTAATCTGGTGAAAAATAGATAATTTGTGCCCCTGTTGTCATTGCGAGAAAAGGCGCAAGCCTTGACGAAGCAATCTACGCGTGCAAAATTTAGAGAATTTTTAAAATTTATCAAAATTTATAATCTCTATTCTGCTTTGTTTAGCTCACTAGTAGCCTTGTGAATTCTACTAGAATTACTCATTTTTTGTCTCCTTATTAGAAAATTTTTATTTTAAATTATTGTCAATATCTCTGTGAAATATGCTTAATACATATTTTCTTAATTCGTCGTGGTCTTTTTGATTAAAATAAAACATATTGATAGTTGGAGCAACTTTCCACCTTTCGATCGAAGCCCACTCTATGTTTATTTGAAATTTTCTAGCATATTTCCAAAAATTTTTAAGACTTTTGTTTGATTTTTTATAAATTCCCATAAAGACTAAAATTTCTAAAAATTCAGCTACAAATAACATAAATATTGTGATAAGCACACTCAATAAGAATAGTCCAAAACTATCCCTAGAACCCAAATTTGCTATTATAAATCCACTTAAAAATATCCAGCCAAAAGCCTCTGTAAAGATTATGCGTAAAAAAGAACAAAATACCATTTTGCCTTCTTCTTTTTTTACATGCGAAATATCATAACTGATTGGATTATCATAAGGATTGCAAAGCACAATCCTATCTCCCATAACTCGGAAATGTATTGTCTCATCGACTTGATTTTTATGATTGTAAAATACAGCTTTTGAGTTGTAGAAATAAGTATAGTGTGATTTCATATTAGAAATATTTAAAAAATCAAGCAATAACATAAAAATCATTATAAATCCAAAAATAACAATTGTTCGTATAGTTTCGCCTATTTCTAAATATCCGTATTCAAATTCATCAAATTTGTTTAAAATAAACAATGAAGCAATAACCCAAAATGCAAAAATTAGTAAAAAATTGAAAGCCAAAGCCCAGCTAGTATAATTACGCAAAACCAACGGCTCTTTATCGTAATCCCTCAAATTCTTATTTTTATTAAAAATATCGTTTTTGAAATTTCTGTTTTCCAAATTTAATCCTTTTATAAAATCTCGGTCAGTATCTGTGATACTGAATTTTTTAAATTCACAAATTTAAACCTACTTCTGAATTTTGAAATTCAAGCAACTAGTAAAATTTAAATTTGCATTTTTAATCATCTCTCCCTCACTCACACTTCTTGCTTTGCTCTGCGATTAAGCTAAGCTTTTTAAGCGTTAAATTTGATTTTAGTATGTGAGCTTGTAGCTCTGATTTGGCTTCTATGGTGGCAATTAGCGAGTTTATCGCTTCAATTTTATTACTAAAATTTCGCAATTACACGAAATTTGCGTTTTGGAATTTTAAAATCGTAGATTGCCACGAATTTTTGCTTCGCAAAAATTCTCGCAATGACAGATTAAGCAAAATTTGCGCTTTGATTACCGCGCAACGGCAAATCAGGCGCAGGGTTCATAGATTCGCGCCAAGCGCACCTTGCAAAGGCAAAATCACCCTCACTCGTCTTTTTTGCACTCTTGCGGGTTATTACAGCCACAGCCCTCGCATTTGTTGCAGGAATTTTTGTTTTTCGCAAAGCTTCTTGCCGCCAAAAACAAAAGCCCACCAAGCACCACTAAAACCGCGATTGTTCCGATATTTTGTGTTAAAGTTTGCATATCAAATTTTCTCTTTATAAGGTTTTGCTAGCATTAAAATCATCAGCACAGCGCACGCGCACGCCACGAAAAGCCCCACTCCCACGCCTTGCGCACCACTAAAAAATCTGCCGAATTGATAAATCATAAGCGCGACCGCGTAAGAAAACAGCGTCTGATACACAAGCGCAAACGCCGTCCAGCGCGCACTTCTCATCTCTTTTGCGATTGTCGCCATTGCCGCTATGCAAGGCGCACAAAGCAGGTTAAAAGCCAAAAACGCATATCCACTAAGCGTGTCAAGCCCCGAGAAATCGAGTATCCCAAAGACCGCCACGACCTCTTCTTTGGCTACTAAGCCCATAAGCGTGGCGATTGCAGACTTCGCGTCGCCAAAGCCCAGTGGCGCAAACACAGGCGCCACAAACGCGCCGATTTTACCGATAAAGCTATCGTTTAAATCAAGCTCTATGTCAAAGACAAAGCCTCCGTCCGCGAAGCCAAACCTCGATCCGCACCAAATCAGCACCGATGAGATGAAAATTATCGTTCCAGCGTTTTTGATAAACGAGCTAACGCGCTCTTTGACGCTTCGGTAAATATTTTTGAGCGTCGGCATGTGATATGGCGGCAGCTCCAAGACAAAAGGCGCAGGTTTGCCCGCAAACATCGGCGTTTTTTTAAGCATTAGCCCTGAAATCACAATCGCGCAAATCCCTAGAAAATACGCACTAGGTGCCACCCACCACACTCCGCCAAAAAGCGCAGCGGAAATGAGCGCAATCATCGGCATTTTTGCCGAACACGGCATAAATGTCGTCGTCATAATGCCCATTTTGCGGTCTTTTTCGCTCTCGATTGTGCGCGTAGCTAGCACGCCAGGCACGCCACAGCCTGTGCCGATTAGCATAGGGATAAAGGACTTGCCACTAAGCCCAAATTTACGAAATGCGCGATCCAGCACAAAAGCCACGCGCGTCATATATCCGCACGCCTCCAAAAACGCTAAAAAGATAAAAAGCACCGCCATTTGTGGCACGAAGCCAAGCACCGCTCCCACACCGCTAATAACGCCGTCGATTATAAGACTTTTTAGCCACTGCGCGCAGTTTATGCGCTCCAAAAACTCGTCCATTACCACAGGAAGCCCACGCAAATACAGCCCATACTCGCTAGGATTTGGCAAAATTTGGGCCTCTAAATTCGCACTAGCTAGTGAAATTTGCTCTTTTAAATTTGCGTTTGAAATTTGCGAAATTTCACCGCTTAGCGCGTCAAAATTTTCGCTAAATGCGCCAAAATCACCTTCATTGCAAGCAGTTTTGAGATTTTCTGAGGCTGCGCTAAATTCAGGATTTATCAAATCTAGCGCGCCTACAAATTCGCTCGTGCAAATTTTGCTTTGCAAATGCTCGCTAAGAGCCTGCTCGTATTTTTCGCCACTTCCCACGAAAAATCCGTCGCCAAAAATCCCGTCATTTACGGTGTCCGTCATCAGCCCACCCACGCCCGTAACCGAAGTGTAATACACGATAAACATAATCACCGCAAAAATCGGCAAAGCGAAAATTCTATGCGTCAAAACCTTGTCGATATTTTCGCTGGCATTTGCCACGAAATCTGTGTTTTTGATAAAACACGCCTCTTTTACACGCGCGATATAGTTGTATCGCTCGTTTGCGATAATCCCCACGCTATCGTCATCGAGCTCGGTTTCACAGGATTTTATTTTTTCCTCGATTAGGCTAAATTTGGCTTTTTCGATTTTTAGCTCTTTTAGCACGCTCTCATCGCGCTCAAAAATTTTAACCGCATACCACCTATCACCCTTTTTGCCCTTTAAAACAGCGTCTTCGATATGTGCTAGCGCGTGTTCGGCTGCGCCACAAAAATCGTGTTTTGGGTGCGGGGCAGGGTTTTTGCTAGTCTCGATTGCTAGCTCCACGCATAAATTCGTGCCGATATTTTTAAGCGCAGAAATCTCCACGCACGGCGCGCCAAGGGTTTTGCTAAGAAGTTTTAAATCGATTTTATCGCCTCTTTTGCGCAAAATATCGGTCATATTCACAGCGATTACCATTGGAATTTCAAGCTCCAAAAGTTGCGTGCTAAGGTATAAATTTCGCTCTAAATTCGTCCCGTCGATGATATTTAAAATCACATCTGGATTTTCGTGCAATAAATAATTGCGCGCCACAATCTCTTCTGGCGTGTATGGCGAGAGCGAGTAAATGCCCGGCAAATCGGTGATTATGATATTTTCTTTGCCGATTAAACAGCCCTCTTTTTTTTCAACCGTTACGCCCGGCCAGTTGCCCACAAAGGCATTTGCCCCAGTTAGGGCGTTAAAAAATGTCGTTTTGCCACAATTTGGATTTCCTACAAGTGCGATTTTTATCATTTTTACTCTTTAAAATTGCAAATTTTATAAATTTTCGACCTCTATCAATGACGCGTCAGCCTTGCGTAGCGAGAGCTCGTATCCTCTCACGCCTAGCTCCAAAGGATCGCCTAAGGGGGCAGCTTTTTTTAGCTTTATCTCAATGCCTTTTGTAATCCCCATATCCATAATCCTGCGCCTAAGTGCGCCGTCTCCGTGGATTTTGACCACCTTGACACTTGCGCCGATTTTTACCTCGTTTAGCCTTTGCATAAATTCTCCATAAATTTCATTATTTAAAGAAATTTTTGATTTTGCTTAAAATTCCCTCGTCATTTTCGCCAAAGCTAGCTTGCAACTCGCGCAAAAGCTCGGTTTGTTTGTCGTTTAGTTTCTTTGGGGTTTGGACGCTGATTTGCACAATCAAATCGCCTTTTTGCTTCGTTCTGATATTTGGCGCACCTTCACCATGGATTACAAATCTATCTTTGTCTTTGCTTCCTACTTTTAATTTTAACTCGGTCTTGCCCTCAGGGGTTGGCACTTCGATACTCTCGCCCAAAATCGCTTGGGTGAAAAACACAGGCACTTCGATATACAAATCATCGCCGTCGCGCTCGAAATGGCTATCAGCGCGCACTCTAATTAGCACATAAACATCGCCGACCTCGCCCGTTTTAGAGACATTTCCCTTACCAGCTAGACGAATTCTTTGTCCATCATCAATTCCTGCTGGTATGTCAAATTTGACGCTGATTTCCTCCTCGATATATGCCTTGCCACCACAATCTTTGCATTTTTCTTTTATGCTCTCTCCGCTTCCACCACACGCCGAGCATGTCTGAATAAAGCTCATATATCCACGCCTTGCCATAATTCGTCCAGAACCACCACAAGTTTGGCAGGTGTGTTTTTTCTTGTCTTTTGAGCCTGTTGCGTCGCAGGTAGGGCATGGTTTTTTGATTTTGTATTTGACATCTTTATGCACACCGCGCAGAGCTTCTTTAAATTCCAAAGTAACGGCTAATTCTGTATCTATGCCATACGGATCGACACTTCGTTTGGCTCTGCTACCGCCTCCGCCAAAGGCTTGCTCGAAAAAGTCGCTAAACATCGAACCAAACCCAAAGGCATCTCCTGCGCTACCGCCACCGCCAAATCCGCCAGATAAGCCCTCTTTGCCGTATCTATCATACATTTTGCGTTTTTCTTCATCGCCTAGGACTTGGTAAGCTTCGTTTATTTTCTTAAACTGCTCTTCGCTCTCTTTGTTGCCTTGGTTGCGGTCTGGGTGGTGCTGCAAGGCTAGTTTGCGAAATGCTTTTTTTATCGTTTCAGCGTCCGCGTCGCGCGCCACGCCTAAAATATCATAATAATCTTCTTCCATTATCTCTCCTAAACTAAAAAGGCTCAATTTTATCTAAATTTGCTAAAATGCAAGTTAAGATTTAACTATTTTACAATATAATGCAAAATTTCAAAATTTTTATAAAGGACGCGTCATGGTAAATGTGCTTATGATCGAAGACGATAGCGAATTTGCTACTTTGCTAAGTGAATATTTGGCTAAATTTAATATCAATGTTACAAATTTCGAAGACCCATATATCGGACTAAGTGCCGGAATCAAAAACTATGATTTGCTAATTTTGGATTTAACTCTTCCTGGCATGGACGGACTGGAAGTATGCAAAGAAATCCGCGAAAAATACGATATTCCAATCATCATTAGCTCGGCCAAATCTGATGTCAGCGACAAGGTCGTGGGTCTGCAAATCGGTGCAGATGATTATCTACCTAAACCTTACGATCCAAAGGAAATGCACGCACGCATTATGAGCCTAATTCGCCGTTACAAAAAAACAATCGAAAAAGAAGAAACCGTCGCTGATAGTGTATTTCGCATAGATGAAAAACGCCATGAAATTTACTTTGGCGAAGAGGCACTCGTGCTAACTCCGGCTGAATATGAAATTTTAGAATATCTCATCAAACAACACAGCTTTTCAGTTTCTCGCGAGCAGTTAGTATATCACTGCAAGAGCCTAAAAGACAAAGACTCAAAGAGCCTTGATGTCATTATCGGTCGCCTTCGCACCAAAATCGGAGACAACTCAAAATCACCAAAACATATTTTTTCAGTTCGCGGAATCGGATATAAGCTCATCGGATGAAGCACTCTTTAATCACGAAAATTACGATATTTTTCGTAACTGCGATAATTTTGGTTTGCGTGCTGTTTATCACATTTGGGCGAATTCAAATGAACAAAGCCCTAGGTAGCATGCAAGCAAACCAAATCAACGCCGTAAATTACCTGCTAGAATCCTACAAACGAAACAACCCGCCACAAGATATCGAAAGCTATTTTTCAAATTTTGGCTTGGAGCTTGTCAAGGATAAAAATTTAGTCCAAAATGTCCTTATTTCGGGCAAAA
Organism: Campylobacter sp. VBCF_04 NA7; assembly: GCF_027737405.1. NCBI lineage: Bacteria > Pseudomonadati > Campylobacterota > Epsilonproteobacteria > Campylobacterales > Campylobacteraceae > Campylobacter > Campylobacter sp. VBCF_04 NA7. Next base: position 21,574 of record NZ_JAOVTT010000009.1, on the reverse strand, counting down.
AATACTTCGCGCAAGAAACTGCCATAGGCGAGATTAGCTCGATCGAGTATAACAACACTCTGTTTTTAAATATCAAAAACAACTCAATGGTCGTGGTTTTTGAGAGCATTGGCACCAAAAATTTAAACGATCCGCTCTGGGTGGGATTTTTGATTACTATTGTGGTTTTGTTTTCGCTGTATCTCTCGATTTTACGCAGTTTTGCGCCACTGAAAAAGCTTAGCAAAAACATAAAACAATTCTCACTTGGAAATTTGGAGATTGATTTAAAACAAATTCGCAGAGAGGACGAAATCGGCCAAGTAGCGCATGAATTTAACAACGCGATTATTAAAATTCAAGAGCTTATCCGCTCTCGACAGCTGTTTTTACGCACTATAATGCACGAGCTAAAAACTCCGATTGGCAAAGGCAGACTAATCACCGAAATGCTCGATGACGAGACGCAAAAGACGCGTCTTGTGGCTGTTTTTGAGCGGCTTGAAATTTTGATTAATGAATTTGCAAAAATCGAGCAACTACTATCGAAAAGCTACACGCTAAATTACCAAAAATACCATTTCAGCCTGATTTTAGAGCAGGTTCGCGATATGTCAATGCTAGATAAATGGGATAGCTTGGTTGCCGAAAATATCGAAGATGACGCCATTATCAATGTCGATTTTGGGCTTTTTGCCTTGGCGATTAAAAATTTAATCGACAATGGCCTAAAATATTCCAGCGATCACCATGTCAGCGTGATTTGCGACGAGAATAAAATCAGCGTAGCCAACCACGGAGCCGCGCTTGAAAAATCCTTCGAGCACTATAAACAAGCCTTTATTCGCAACAAAAACGAAAAGGCCACTGGCATGGGGCTTGGGCTGTATATCATAGATAAAATTTGCGAACTTCACAAATTTAGCTTTACTTATAATTATTCAGATAATACACATTATTTTTCTATAATTTTCAACAATCCAGGCAGTAAAAAATGAGTGCAAATGATAAATTTGAAGAGCTAGTTGCTAGCTTCGAAAAGCTCCCGGGCGTGGGCAAAAAGTCGGCTTTGCGTTTTGCGTATTATGTCGGCGTGCAAAATTCAACCCTCGGGCTAAATTTAGCTCACAATATCGAAGAAGCTGTGCGGGGGCTAAAAAAATGCGAAATTTGCGGTGCGATTTGTGAGGACGAGATTTGCGAATACTGCGCCGATGAGGAGCGAGAGAGCGAGAAAATCGCCATTGTAGAGAGTCCGAAAGATATTTTTATCTTTGAGAGTAATAAAATTTTTAACGGCAAATATTTTGTCTTAGAAGACGCTAGCGAAGAAATCATCGACAAACTTCGCGCCATGATAATCCAAAATGGCGCAAATGAGCTGATTTTTGCGCTAACGCCTAGTATAAATTCAGACGGGATTATGCTCTATGTCGAGGATAAACTCTCTGATTTAAATTTGCGTTTTAGCAAGCTTGCCCAAGGCGTGCCAACTGGCGTAAGCTTGGATAATATAGATATGCTTTCGCTTATGAAGGCAATCAACGGGCGCACAAATATATAAATTTAAAAGGAAAAAATAGTGAAAAAAGTTCATTTCATAGGCATTGGCGGTATCGGAATCAGCGCGCTAGCTAGATTTTTGCAGGAGCGAAATTACACGATTTCAGGCTCTGATATTTCAGAAAGCCCTACTACGATAAAACTACGCGAAAGCGGTATGGATATCAACACCCCACACAGCGCAGAGGCGATAAAAGATCAAGAGGTCGTGGTGTATTCAGCCGCTATCAAAGAGGATAATGTCGAGCTAGTCGAAGCCAAAAGGCGCGGTATCAAATGCCTATCACGCAAAGAAGCCTTGCCTTATGTGCTAAAAGACAAGCATGTATTTGCCGTGGCTGGGGCGCACGGCAAAAGCACCACGAGCGCGATTGCCTCATCGCTGATAAATGGCTCGGTTATCATCGGCGCGATTAGCAAGCAGTTTGGCTCAAATATGAAATACGAAAACAGCGAAAATATCATTTTTGAAGCCGACGAGAGCGATTCTAGCTTTCTTAACTCCAACCCTTATGTCGCCGTGGTAACCAACGCAGAACCTGAGCACATGGATCATTACGATAATGATTTAGACAAATTTCACGCCGCATATCGTGGATTTTTAGAAAGGGCTAAAATTCGCGTAATAAACGCCGAGGACGAATTTTTAGGCTCGTTAAATTTAAGCGCGATTAAACTCTACCCTTCGCGCGATATCACGGATTTAAAAATGGTTTTGCGTGATAATCAACCCTATCTTAGCTTCAATCTCAAAGAGCTTGGCAGATTCGAGGTTTTTGGGATTGGCGAGCATATCGCGATCGACGCATCGCTAGCGATTTTAGCCGCTGCGTGCGAAACGGGGCTAGAAAACATACGCCAAAATTTATTAAACTACAAAGGCATTAAAAAGCGTTTTGACATACTCTGCGCCAATCCAAATTTCGTCCTAATCGACGACTATGGTCATCACCCCACAGAGATCGCCGCTACGCTAAAAAGCGCGAAAGAATACGCCGCCTTGCTAGGCATTAGCAAGATTACGGCGATTTTCCAGCCACACAGATACAGCAGGTTAAAGGCAAATTTAGCCGGGTTTAAAGAGTGCTTTGGAGAAGGCGTAGATTTGGTGATTTTGCCTGTGTATGCAGCCGGCGAGAACCCAAACGGCGTGGATTTAAAAGAGGAGTTTAAAGCTCTTAATCCGCTTTTTGCCGAGAGAGTATTTAGAAATGGCGAAAAGATCGAATTCAGCGATATTTTTGGCGTGCGCCATATCATCAATGACGGCCTAGTAATCGGCTTTGGCGCAGGTGATATCACATATCAGTTGCGTGGCGAATTTTAAGGAAAAGTTGTGCGATTTTTAATTTTTATTTTTGCTTTTTTATTCATAGTGGCGATTTTTTTCGTGGATAATAAAATTTTAAATACAAAATTTAAAATTTTGCTTACTGCGATTATTTTATGCGTGGGAGGTAGCGTCTATTTTTACGAAAATTTTAGCGCAAATTTTGCTAAAAATTCCCAGCAAATCGTAAATGCCTTTAACGCTGGAAAAAGCGTGAAATGCCGTGGCGAGAGCGTGGAGAGCGCGCATTTTACCTACTCGTTTTCGCTAAATTCCTTCATCGCCAAAAAAGACGCCCCACACCCATACAACGGCAAAATTTACGAGATTAAAGAGTGTGAATTATGAACATAGACGAGCTGTTTAAAAAACTCGATTTAAGCGAGTATTTGGCGAAATTTAACTCATATTTGGCGCGCGAAAAACCGCTATTTTTGCACGGCGATAGCAAGATAAATTTCGAAAAAATAAATGAATTCGCTAAATTTGACCTAAGCCCATGCGAAAGCGTAGCCAACCTCGATGACGCGCTAATGCGCCTTGGCAAACACGCCGTGCTTCACATAAGCGAAATTTACGAATTTAGCAAGATTATCCGCTATTTTTTGTATCTAAAAAGGCAAAATTTCGAAGGAAAACTGCGCGCGTATCTCGATAAAATCGAAATTCCAGATAGCATAAAAGCCATAAAAGACTATTTTGACGAAAACGGCGCCTTCAAAGACAGCGTCGATGAGCGTTTCATCGCGCTAAATGAGGCATACAAAATCAAGCGCGAAGAGATTAATCAAACCCTAAAAAAGCTAATCTACACAAAATCCATTTCGCCCTACCTAGCCGACACGCAGATTCACTATATCAACGACAGCGAGACGCTTTTGGTGCGAGGCGGATTTAACCACGCGCTAAAAGGCGCAGTTTTGGGGCGCTCAGCAAACGGATATTTTTATGTCGCACCTGATGCTGTAACCGCGCTCAAATCGGCTCAAAGTGCGATTTTGGATAAAAAAGAAGAAATCATTTTCGAGCATTGTAAAATAATTAGTTCAAATTTCACCAAAAATTTACCGTTTTTGAAATTTATAAACTCATCTTTCGATGAGATTGACGGACTTATCGCAAGAGCGCAGATGATGAGGGCAAATGACTACGAAATCGTGCTAGCTGATAGCTCAAAAGATATAGTAATTAGCGAATTTGCACACCCTGCGCTAAAAAATCCTAAAAAAATCAGCGTGGAATTTATGGGCAAAATTTTGCTGATTACTGGCGTAAATGCCGGCGGAAAATCAATGCTTTTAAAAAGCATAATGAGTGCGTGCCTGCTAGGCAAATACCTGCTTCCTATGCGAATTTGCGCCCCAAAAAGCAAGATTGGCTCGTTTAAGGAATTTGAGCTAATCATGGAAGATCCGCAAAATGCCAAAAACGATATCTCCACATTTGCTGGGCGTATGGTCGCATTTAGCAAGCTTTTTGGGCGCAAGGATATGATTGTAGGCGTCGATGAAATCGAGCTTGGAACTGATTTCGAAGAGGCTGCGAGCCTGTATAGCGCGATGATAGAGCGTCTCATGCAAAACGATATCAAAATGGTCATCACCACCCACCACAAACGCCTCGCAATGCTTTTGGCAAAAGACGCCAATGTCGAGCTAATCGCCGCGCTGTATGATGAGAAAAACAGCGTCCCAAAATACGAATTTTTAAAGGGAATTATCGGCAAATCATACGCTTTTGAGACGGCACTACGATATGGCATAGCGCAAAATTTAGTCGCAGCCGCACGCCAAAATTACGGCGAAAATAAAGAGAATTTAAACGAAGCAATCTCAAAAGCGATAAATTTAGAGCTAGAATTAAAGCAAAAACTAATCACCACCGAGCAAAAAGAGCGCAAACTAGACGCCCTAACCGCCACACTAAAAGAGCAAAAAGAAAACGCGCAAAACGAGCTAGCTGCCACGATTTCTAGGCTAGAAAACGAGTATTACCACGCTATAAACGAGGCCAAACGCACGGTTAGGCTAAATGATACCAAAGAAAAGCAACGCAGTATAAACCACGCAAACGAGCTAGTTAAGGCGATTTCTAAACCGGAATTTAGTGCCAGCGAGCCTGTGGATTTCAAGGTCGGCGATCGCGTAAAATACGGCAAAATCAAGGGCGAAATCGTAAGCCTAAATAAAACTATAGCAATGATTGAAAGCGACGGAATAAGGCTTCGTGTGCCACGCGATATGCTAAAACTAAGCGGAAATCAGCCAGCCCCAGCGCCAAATAAAATCAGCATAAAGGTCGAAAAACCGCGCGAAGCCTCGCTCGTGCTAGATTTGCACGGACTGCGCGCCGATGAGGCGATAACGCGCCTTGATAAATTCATCAGCCAAAGCCTTGTAATGGGCTTTGACGAGGTTATCGTAAAGCATGGAATCGGCACTGGCAAACTAGCCTACGCCGTAAAAGAGTTTCTCAAATCACACCCAAGCGTGAAAGATTTCCGCGACGGAGCCCCGAACGAAGGGGGTTTTGGAAGCAAGGTCGTCAAACTCTAAAATTTGCGTGAAATTTCAAAATTTAGTGTGAAATTTTTGCTTTTATGATATTTGGTATCAGTTAAATTTAATCTACAATCCACTATAATAATATCAAATATCAAAATATAAAAGGTTAGCGATGAAAAATTTCACACCAAATAACGAAATTTTCGGCTTTGCTGGAAACAAAGATTTCGTGCCAGATATTTTTAAAGAATTTTGCAAAGAGCAAGTTTGCCAAATTTTTTTGACGCTGTATAACGCAAATCTTGGTAGCGCTTATCAAATCCCGCATAAATTTAGCCGTAATTGCACCAAAATTCGCCAAATTTTTGATAAATTTATCAAATTTTCACTCGCCAAAAACAGCCTAAATTTCAAAAAAACAACCAAATTTTGCCTTACTTCAAATTTAATCATTTACTCATTTTTACAGGGCAAAAAGGCTCCACTTTGCGCGAGCTTGCCAAAACTCAAAGTCGCCAAAATCATCGCCCTGCTTCAAAACAACGGCGAATTTGGCATTAATTTCGATGCTTCAAGCGGATTTAAAAATTTCGTGTTTGACAAAATTTCATACAAAAACAAAAACTGCCAAATCTCGCTAAATGGCGAGGTTATCGTCATACAAAAGGGCGAATTTCGCCTTGGAATTTTGCCCTTTTTTAGGCAGGTTGGCGACGCAAACGGCGCAGGTATTCAAAGCGACATCGCCCTTGCAATCTCGCAAAATTCGCACCTAAATCTAGACACGCTATATCTAGTCTATCCTAGAAGTGAGCATTTTCGCCGTCATATCGAGGTCAAATCCCACTCTTTCGCGCCGGATTTCACTCTCAAACTCGTCCCTTACAGCATAAATAATAAAATTTTTTTGAAAGGATAAAACATGGTAGGAATTATTTTTGGTAGCTCTATGGGCAACACAGAGGACGCCGCAAAGGCGATTTCAGCGCAACTTGGCATAGAAAATGAGGTCGTAAATGTCGCCGATATCGCCCCTAGCGAGCTTGGCAAATACAGCTCGCTCATCGTAGGAAGCTCGACTTGGAACGACGGCGAGTTGCAGGACGATTGGGCGAGCTTCGATTTTAGCGCTCTTGAAGTTACAGGCAAAACTGTGGCGATCTTTGGCATGGGCGATAGTGCTAGCTACTCGGACGCCTACTGCAACGCAATGGCGGAATTATACGAACAATTCACATCAAAAGGCGCAAAAATCGTAGGCGCGGTGAGCACTGAGGGGTATGAGTTTGACGCTAGCAACGCCGTAAAAGATGGCAAATTCGTAGGACTTGCATTAGATAACGACAACCAAAGCGATTTGACGGATTCTAGAATTAGCGCGTGGGTGGAGCAAATAAAGCCAAATTTGGCGTAAATTTATCTAGTTTGGGGGATACTGTGCCGCGAAATTTTAAAATTTTGTGCGCCTTTTTAAGATACTGCGCCGCGAAATTTAGTGGCGCAATTTTAACCAAAGTGGCGAAATCTCGCCACTTCTAAACCTAAATTTTAAAATTTATTTTGTGTAAAATCCCAAAATTTCGCAAATGTAAATTCTATGAAAATCCTTGTTAGAGTACCACATTTCAGGCTCTTGCGAGCTTATGAAATCCTCTTCTTTAAAATACGAAGTATAGAGTTTTTTGCATTTTAGTATCAAATTTGCCTCTTTAAAACCGATTAAATCCCGCTCTAACAAAACCGAATTTAGCCCGCAATTTGCGGCCTTGTCCTCGTCTTTTCCACTGATTTTGCCACAATATGCCAGAGCCTTTTTATGTCCAGGCTCAAAAAACGAAAGGCTCATAAGCTCGCCTTTTTCGCTAAATTTGAAGGTGTGGCGTTGCGGGCGGATGTAGATGTGCGCTACTGGCTTTTCCCAAAGATAGCCAAATCCACCCCATGAGGCGGTCATTGTGTTGTAGTGTGGGTATTTTTCGCTAGTGCCGCTGCTAACTAGCATCCACTCTTTTCCTACGCTTGAAAACGGCTTTAAAACGCTATCTAAGGCTTTTATATCTGGCTCGTTAAATTTAAAACTCATAAAATTTCCTTTTTTTAAAATTCGCCGAATTTTACCTGTTTTTTGTTTAAATTTGCAAATTTCACGCAGTATTATCATTGCAAGGAGCAAAGCAACGAAGTCAATCTACGAGTTTAAAATTTCAAAGGGTAAATTTACAGAAATAAAAAAGGGATTTGGCAAATTCGCCAAATCCCTGTGTGAAGTATCAAACGGGCTAAATTTTAGCCGTTGCGTTTTTTGATAATTTCTTCGCTTACATTTTTTGGAACTTCATCGTAGTGGTCAAATTCCATTGAGTAAGTAGCTCTTCCTTGTGTTTGGCTTCTAAGGTCAGTTGAGTAACCAAACATCTCTGAAAGTGGGCAGAAAGCGTCGATGATTTTGTTTCCACCGCGTTCGCCCATGTTATTTACTTGGCCGCGGCGTTTGTTTAGATCGCCGATTACATCGCCCATATACTCTTCTGGGGTTTCTACTTCGACTTTCATCATAGGCTCTAAGATAACTGCACCAGCTTTGCGTGCGCCCTCTTTAAAGCCCATTGAAGCAGCTAGTTTAAACGCCATTTCAGAGCTATCGACTTCGTGGTAGCTTCCGTCATATACGGTAACTTTGACATCTTCTACTGGATATCCTGCTAAAACACCGCTTTGCATAGCTTCTTGGCAGCCTTTATCGACAGCAGGGATATATTCTTTTGGAATCGCACCACCTTTGATGTCATTGACAAACTCATATCCGCTACCTGGCTCTAATGGCTCTAAGCGCAAATATACATGGCCGTATTGACCGCGACCGCCTGATTGTTTAGCGTATTTGTATTCTTGCTCGACAGATTTGCGGATAGTCTCGCGATAAGCGACTTGTGGTTGGCCAACCTCTGCATCGACTTTGAATTCGCGTAGCATACGATCGACAATGATTTCAAGGTGAAGCTCACCCATACCGCTAATGATTGTTTGACCGCTCTCTTCGTCAGTTGCTACGCGGAAGCTTGGATCTTCTTGTGCAAGTTTTTGAAGTGCGATACCCATTTTTTCTTGGTCTGCTTTTGTTTTTGGCTCAACTGCGACGCTGATAACTGGATCTGGGAATTCCATACGCTCTAAGATAACTTTGTCTTTTTCGCTAGCTAGTGTATCACCAGTAAGTGTATCTTTTAGGCCTACAATCGCGCCGATTTCGCCAGCGTAAAGCTCTTTGACTTCTTCGCGTTTGTTTGAGTGCATACGCAAAAGTCGTCCAATACGCTCTTTTTTGTTTTTGCCAGAGTTGATTACATAGCTTCCGCTCTCTAACATACCGCGGTAAATTCTAACGAAAGTTAGCTGGCCGACAAATGGGTCAGTCATAATCTTAAATCCAAGACCTGCGAATTCGCCGTCATCAGTAGATAGAACTTCTGCTTCGCTTCCGTCTTCATAAACGCCTTTGATAGCTGGAACTTCGTTTGGAGCTGGTAGATAGGCTACGACAGCGTCAAGTAGTGGTTGAACGCCTTTGTTTTTGAAAGCTGTTCCGCACATCATAGGGAAAAATGCTAGGCTTAGGCAGCCTTTTTTGATACCAGCTTTAATCTCTGCCTCGCTTAGCTCTTCGCCTGCGAAATATTTTTCCATTAAAGCTTCATCAGTCTCAGCAACCGCTTCAATCATTTTGTCGCGATATTCTTGTGCTTTTTCTTTTAATTCAGCTGGAATTTCGCCTACTTCTGGTGCGCTTGGGCCTTTTGCATCGTCCCAAGTAAGGGCTTTCATAGTGATTAAATCAACTACGCCTTTGAAGTTGTCTTCTGCGCCGATTGGAATTTGAATCGGAACTGGTGTAGCTTTTAATCTATCGCGGACTTGTTGCTCGACATTGAAGAAATTTGCGCCTACACGGTCCATTTTATTTACGAAAATAATTCTTGGGACTTGGTATTTGTTTGCTTGTCTCCAAACAGTCTCGCTTTGTGGTTGCACGCCACCGACTGAACAAAATACAGAAACAGCGCCGTCTAGAACACGCATTGAGCGCTCAACTTCGATAGTAAAATCAACGTGGCCTGGGGTGTCGATTAGGTTGATTTGGTGATCGTTCCAAAAGCAAGTAGTCGCAGCAGAAGTAATAGTAATACCTCTTTCTCTCTCTTGCTCCATCCAGTCCATAGTAGCAGCACCCTCATGCACTTCGCCGATTTTGTGGCTCATACCTGTGAAAAATAGAATTCTTTCGCTTGTTGTTGTTTTACCGGCGTCGATATGAGCGGCAATTCCGATATTTCTAACACGATTAAGTGGAGTTTTTCTTGCCATAGTTTTCTCCTACCAGCGATAGTGAGCAAATGCTTTATTAGCTTCTGCCATTTTGTAAGTGTCTTCTTTTTTCTTAAATGAAGAACCTTTTGAATTCGCTGCATCAAGTAGCTCATAAGCTAAACGCTCAATCATAGTTCTTTCGCTTCTTTTTCTAGCAAAAGTGATGATCCAGCGGATTGCCAAAGCTTGTTGGCGAGCTGGGCGAACTTCGATTGGAACTTGATAAGTTGCACCACCCACACGGCGAGATTTAACTTCCATAAGTGGTTTTACATTTTCGATAGCGTCGTTGAAAACATCGATACCTTTGGCTTCGCCGCCTTTTTTGTCGATTAAATCAAGCGCACCATACATAATCTCAGTCGCAACGCTTTTTTTGCCGTCATACATAAGTGAATTAATAAATTTAGTGATTACTTTGTTGCCATAAATTGGGTCAGGCATAACTTCCCTTACGGGAGCTTTTCTTCTTCTCATTTTATTATTCCTTCAAATTTGAAAATTTTACTCAAATTTAACCAAAACCAAGGGTTAAATCTGTCTTAGCTAAACTATTTTTTAGGGCGTTTAGCACCGTATTTAGATCTAGAAACTGTTCTTTTTGCGACACCTGCGGTATCAAGCGCACCACGAACAATGTGATATTTAACACCCGGTAAGTCTTTTACACGACCGCCGCGAACTAGAACAATGCTGTGTTCTTGTAGGTTATGACCTTCACCGCCGATATAGCTGATGACTTCAAAACCGCTTGTTAGCCTTACTTTGGCAACTTTTCTCAAAGCTGAGTTTGGTTTTTTAGGAGTTGTTGTATAAACTCTGGTGCAAACTCCGCGTCTTTGAGGACACTCTTTTAGCGCAGGTGATTTTGACTTTACAGTCACTTTTTTGCGCTCTTTTCTGACCAATTGATTTATGGTTGGCACAGTAAATTCCTTTCATCAAAAAATTTATTAAATAAAAAAGAGATTGATTTTACAAAAAAATTACTTAAATGTGGTTGAAAATAAGGTAGAATTTATAAATAAAGGTTGCAAAATATTGCAACCTTAATAATACGGATTAATAACAAAACTCCAATTTTCCACGATTGATTAGCATTGCAGCGTCAGCTTTTATACTATCTCTGCCGAAGTTGTCTATGATATGCTCCATAGTCTCTTTTGAACAATAAATTTCTAAATATTTCTTTGCTCTTGTAATAGCAGTATAAAAAATATTATGGGTTATTAAATTTTTTGCTTCATCTGGTATAACAATTTTTACTTTATCATATTCCAAGCCTTGTGATTTATGGATAGATATAGCATAAGCCAGTGCAAACGGCATATCGCCACCACCGTCTTTATCTACTTTTGTCTTCTTTGGTTCATAAAATCTTATCACGGAAGTTTTTTCTTTAATTTCCAATAATTTTAGTTTATCTTTTTCGTCCCATTGATTATATTCTATTTTTGCCTTTGACAATATCTTTCCGACTTGTTTATTTTCAAAAATTTTATTAACTTCTATATCAAAGCATATTTTATTTGACAATTCTGAAATTTTTACTATTTTTCCTTTTAGATTGTTGTGCAAAATATCTTCGTTTTCTTCATTTTTAAGAAAACGATTTCCACTGACAAATACAACAGGGTCTCCTTCTTTAAATTCCAAGACACCTATTTTGCAAGATTTACCTTGATTTTTTACTTGCAAAAACATATTCATATTATTTATCCCATCAAGCCCGTCGTAATTTAGACAAAGTAAAATTTCATCTAATTCATCTTGTTTTTCAAAAATTTTATCTCTGCTTTTATCTAAATCAAAAAAATATTTACTATATTTTCCGCTTCCATTTAAACTAGCTTTTAAAATATCTCTTTTGGGTTGTTTTGTTTTAGCTTGTTCTGTTTTGGCTTCTCTAACATCTTTATAAAAATCCAATAATTCTTCACTTCCTATTTCTACCCTAAAAGTTTTGGTTAATTCAAACTGACAAACAGAATTTTTTTGGCTAAATTTATCTTTCCTAATCTTATCCTTTTTTAATATAGGTAAGAAAATTTTTACCATATCAAACCAAGAGCCGTATTGTATAGCGTCTATTTGATAATCATCTCCGACCAAAACAAGTTTTTTAAATGCATTTTTATTTAAAAATTCAAGCATATCATAATTGCTAACCATACTGCACTCATCGATAAATATAATGTCAAAATATTCTGGTATGTATCTATATCTATATTTATATAAAAATGATTTTAATGTTCTAGCGTTATTTTTTGCCTTTGGTATTCTATCTCTTAAATTTTGAACTGCCGAAGCCGTATGTGCTAGAAAAATTTGTTTTTCATCGCTATGTAAATTTGAAATATGTTTCATAAGCTCACTTTTGCCAGTTCCGGCAGAGCCATAAATAAAGACGACTTTTGACTTGTCAAATAAATATTTTATAATTTCTTGTTTTTCATCACTACATTTTTTATTACCATTTTCATCTTTTTCATCTAATTCTTCTTTATGAAGTTTTAGCCATTTAGTTGCTTTTTGTGTGTAATCAGAAATACCACCTTGCTTTACTTTTTCTTGAAGTTTTGTAATAATTTCAACTATTTCATCTTCTTTTGATACAATAAAATAGCTTCCGTTATAATGGTCTATTTTTTCAAAAAGCTCTTTTTTATTAAATTTTTCTTCAAGATATTTTAAATTCCATTTCGTAAAATTTTGCACATCTTTTTCATCCAAAAAATCTTGCAAACATTTTTCGTTTGTATATAATTTACCAAATTTTTCAGTATTTTCTAACAAACGATTATATAAAAATTCATCTTCTCTGCCTCCTGAAATTAAACATTGAAGCAAATCTATAAGCCTAGTTTCGCTTCCTTGTCCAGCTGGATTCATACAAAATGGGGCTAGTCTAAAAGGAAGACTGTCAGAATTAAAATAAACAAGATTAAAATAATCGAATTTTATTTCATGAAATATGTTATCAAATATGGTCATTTTTTTTATCTTTTCCCCCCGATCGTCTCGTTGATTTTTTAGAACCTTATTCTTCATCGTATAAAGCAAATACGATAACATAATTTTTTCTCCTGTTTTTAGTTTTGCTTTTTCTTTTTCTTCTTCGTAGTAATATGTCATTCTGTTAATTTTCTCTCGACATTTTTCCAATATTGGTTTTATAAAATTTAGATCATCTATTTTACGACTTTTACCCACATTTCCATATTCAATTATATTTGCAAATTCATTATATTTTGTATCGCTAAATTTGATAATATCAAATAAACTTACCCCATATTCAGTCATATAATTATTAATTCTATTTTTTTCTTTTTTATCTATTTTTAGTCCTAAACCAAATAATCTAATAAAATTATTAAATTCACAAGTTCTGATAGCAACCTTATGCCAAACAACTACAAAAATCGGCATAGATTTTCCATTTACTTCAACGCTATCAGCTCTTAGTGCGATATTTAAGGCATAATTATCATTAATCCTATCTTTACTAAAAGCTATGAAACGATTAAATTTGCTAGCACCGTCTGTTGCTTTAACAAGAGAAATTTCATAAATTATTTTATTGTTGTTTAAAACGATAGCCTTTTGTTTAGTGAGATAATATTGCCGTCCTGTTTTAATCTTGCTTGGAATTTGCAGTTTTTCAAAAACACTTTCGTAATACTTTTGCAAATTTTTATTTATTTTTGGCTTTAAAATTTCTATGTTATTAAGTATATTTATATCGCATTTATCTTTGAGTAAATTTTTAAATTCTATTAACTGAGGATAAATTTTAGCGATATATGATTTAATATCATTGCTTTTATTTTCATTTGCATCGCCCTTGCTTTCATCTTTTTCGCCATATGCATTTGCTTCTATTGCAGCTGCGTCTGTATCTTCTTCGTCAAATTTTTTATCATATTTATAACTACCAAGATAATACATATAAAGTGTCTTTAAAAATCTAAAATCTTTTTGCAATTTTTCAGGCAAAGCTTCATAAAAATCTATGTTAAATTTTTTGCCTGTTATATGTTTCAAACAAGCTCTAAAAAGCTCTTGCATTTTTTTTAAAAAATCCTCTTGCGACGATGAATTTTCATCTATTAATTTTTCAATCTCCGCATTAATTATTTCTAAATTTTCCATATTTTATCCTTTATCAAAAACCATTTTCGGTTTGAATTTTTTTATAATTTTGCATAGCAGAATTTGGCGAAACATTAGCGTAGCAATACGCACAGCCAAACGGACAGCTATTGTAAAATCCTATATCTTTTGACATTATACAGCCACACTCCGTCCTTTGCCCTTTGTCTTTTAAATCTTTTTCATTTATCTTTTCAAAAATATCGCCGAATAAATTTTGGCTATATTTAAAGCCCAAAAAATTTGCCAGTTTTTCAAATTTCCCACCTGTTTTTTCATATTTTTTGGCAAGAATTTGCAAAATCAACTCGTCATCTACACATTTGTTATGCGAAATCTCAAATTCGCTAAAATCTATCTTTTCAGAGCAAGTCGCAAGTTTAAAATTCCATTTTTGAGAATTCATTTGAGCTAATTTCATAGCAAACTCACTCATCTGCTCTTCGTTCCACTCGCTGAATTTTATATTTTCATTTTGCAAATTTCGACGGGTTTTTTCATACAAATCCAAAAAGCTAAAAACTAATTTTTCCGTATAACCTACAAGCTCATTTGCTATATTTTCTATGCGTAAAAGCAAGGTTTTTATATCTAATGCACCGCCTAAAACAAGCGGGTCAAATCGCCAAATAACTCTATCTTTGCCTATCAAATTTGAAAGCTCCTTAAAAGCTTTTATTCTTGTGTCCAAAATCGGAACATTTTTTTCTATTTTTTCGGCGTCGTAATCATTTAAAGTATATTGAAAATAAAAATTTGGAATTTTGGTTTCTATAAAATTTAAATATTTAAAAATATTTTTTGGAAATTTGCTCCAAAACACTGCCATTTGGACTTCTTGTAATGAAATATAATGAATTTTGCCGTTAAATGGATTTTTCCACTCGCAATAACCTTTTTCAAGGGACTTTACAAACCAATCAGCGTAAAACGCAGGTAAATCAGTAGCCCTAGAAGCAGAAATAATAATCGGAGATAAAGCATTTATCGCTTCGCCGTTTATTATGATTTTTTTATTTTCCCAACTCATTTCTATTCTTTTGATGAATATTCAAAACCATATCCGTAAATTTTATTGCCTGAAATTTTAAATTTTTCAAAATTACTTGTAATAAATTTACTTATAAAGTCATCTAACCGTTTATTTCTATCTTTTCGCTTATAATCTTTAATATCCGGGCTAACACAAATAAATAAATTTCGCCCACTAATCGCATTTTTAATCGTTTGAGTAATTTTTTCTATATTAAAAACACTGTCGTCTAAGTCTATAACATTTGAAAAAATATGCACCGTTAAATCGGCAATTTCGCTAAATTCTAAATTTTCTTTTGTAATATTTGTAAATTCTTTCTGAATAAATTCAAATTTGGTATTTGGTGAAATCTGTTTTAAATTTATTTCACACCTATCGCGAGCTTTTTTCGAAGCTTCTATAAGTTTAGCAGAAATGGATAAATTTTTATCTTGTAAAAAATCTATCAAACACCCAGTCCCGATACCCTGCCCGCAACCATAATCAATCACATTTATGCTTTTACAATTATCAAAAGTATCTTTCCACCCTTTTTTAAGAGCGAAATCGAGTTTTTGCTTATGCATCTTGCCATAATCCCGCATATAGGCTTCTAATTGTGTATCATTTTCTAAAATATTCTCTCCGCGATTTGTGCAGTAGGTAGCCAAATCTCCTGGGATATTCTTCTCGTGCCATTTTATAATGTCTTTAAAACTTTTACAATCTTTTATAGCTTTTTTATATGTCATTAGATTCCTTTTATTTGACTATTCACAAATTTAAAAAGGCTTAATACAGCCTTAAATCAAAACTCAACGCTTTTTATGTTTAGTTTTGAAGTTTATCAAATTTGAATTATAAATTCAATAATTTTTTTAGTCTTTAATAATCGCAAATTTTCCGCCACCAGTGGCTAAAAATTTTTGATTTTGGTGGGCAAGGACGCCCACCCTACTTGTCTTAAAGCTACTTTTGTTGCTTTAAGTTATGACTACATCTATTTTAAAATTTCTAAAAATTCACTCTCGTCAATCATCTCTTTTTCTATAAGAGTTTTTGCGATTTTATCGATTTTATCCCAGTTTTCTTCGATTAATGCTTCGCATTTTTTGCTAAGTTCTGCCATAAGTTCTAAAACTTCTTTTTCGGCTAACTCCGCTATATAGCCAGTTTTGCTTTGGTTGGCTAAATTTAACGAGCCAAATTTGCCCATGCCGAGATTTTTAGTAGCCCAAAATAACAAATTTGTTGCTCTTTCTAAATCGTTTGAAGCCCCGCTATTTATGCCCTTTTCGCCACTGATTTTTTTCTCGGCAGTTCTACCAGCTAGACAAATCAAAACTTCGTTTTTTATGTCCTCAAAGCTTTTACTAGTTTGCATTTCATCTTGGTTATAGGAAACAAATCCAAGTGCCTTGCCCCTTGGCATAACCGTAATCTGCTCGATTTTAATCTCAGGACGCAATAAGTGCGAAATCACAGCATGCCCAGCTTCGTGATATGCTGTGGCACTAAGCTCATCTTGGATACTTTTACTAGATATTTTTTCGCCATATTTCACGGTATTTATCTGCTCTAAAAGAATTTCTTGCGAAATTCCGTCAAGACCTCGTTTTATGACCTCATACGAAGCTTCTCGTTTGACTTTGGAAAGATCGGCACCACTCATAAACGAACTAAATTTGATAAGTTTTTCTCTATCGATTTTACCAGCTGTTGGGAGCTCTAAAATTTTATCGATAAAATAACCCCTAGCTTCTGGGTCTAGCATTCCAACCTCAACCTTTAAATCAATGCGACCGCTTCTAGTAATGGCTGGATCTAGTTTTTCTGGCAAATTTGTCGCAGCTATGATAAAAATGTCAGCCCCGTCTGAAAATCCATTGATTTCAGTTAAGAGTTGATTTATCTGCACATCAAATCTCGTTCCATCTTCTCTACTACCGAAAACATCGATTTCATCGATAAATATGATAGAAGGTGCATACTCTCTTGCTCTTTTAAAGACATTTTGCATGGTTTCGATATCTAAAATTTCAGTTCCAGTCGTCTGGATAAAAGGCAAATCAGCCTCATGTGCAAACGCCTTTGCAAGCATTGTTTTACCAGTCCCAGGAGGTCCATACAAAAGCATTCCGCGCGGAGCGTGAATTCCATATTTTTTGAGCTCTTCTTTGTTTAATAAAAGCCTTGTAATCTCTTTTAGTCTAGCCTTAACCTTATTGTGTCCTGCAATATCCTCAAAACAAGTATCTGGCAAATCGACTAAAATCGAACCAACTCCCCCTCCAAAATCGCTTGATTTGGGTAGTTTTTTGAGCTCGGCATTTTTATAGGTTAAATTTAAAATTCCGTCTTTTACATCAATGCTATGCTTTAAATCAACTGTTTGATTTTTTCTAAAACAATCATTTATAAACTTATCAATCGTTGTATTTTCTAGAATTTTATCAATCGATTTGATAAGCTCTTGCTCGACACTAATACAAATTTCTTTGATATCAAGATCTAATCTATCTATCAAACGATCTTGCAAAAGCTTAAACATTTTTTGCGAAAATTTAGATTTTAGCCCTCTTGCATCAAATGACGGAAGCATATTTAAGATTAAAATTTTAATTAGCTCTTTTTTTGCTGTTTCATTAAATTTAATCTTTACAAAATTTTCTTCAAAATTTGCAATCTTATCATCCAAGATAAGTTTTGCGATTTTTTCATAAGCTTCGTAATTTAGCTTATTAAAAAGCACAATCTCGCCCTGAGAGATACGAGATAAAAACTCAGGTTTGAATAAATTTTCCCCTCTATAATTGTGTTCGGAAGATAATTTTTCTAAAATCATATCCTCGGCGTTTTTAGCATTTTCATCCAAAAGTTTCAAGAAACTTTCGTTTCGATAAAGCTCACTTCCGACATTTGAGGTAAATACAAAAATACACTCCCTAAAATCGATCTCTTCATCGCTAAATTGATCTCTCGTAAAACCACTTCCAAGAATATCTAAAAATATATCTTGGACATTTATATAGGCTTTTTCAATTTCATCAAATAAGATTATAGACCTTGGATTTTCTTTTACAAATTTAGTTAGTTCGCCCTCGGCTGCTCTATTCCACACAGGCGTTGAACCGACTAGTTTAAAGCTAGCATCGTCTTCATGTTTATAATGCGCCATGCTAAACTCTTTAAATCTATATCCGTCAAAAAAATCCTTTAAAGTCTTCGCAAGCTCGGTTTTACCAGTAGCCGGTGGTCCTAGAAAAAAGAAAATTCCTCTTATAGAATTAGCATTTTTCGAGCTTACCCCAGCTATCTTGCTCATAACCGCATCAATTGCCATATCTTGCGAAAAAATTCTATCTTTTAGCTTGACTTTTGTATCCTTGATTTTAGCCAAAAGGCTCTTTGTATTAGACTTCAAGGTTCCTATGTCGGTTTTTTCTATATAGAAATTATTTTCTAAAAAAAGCCTTCTTATAGCTATTATTTCTTGGGTAAAATTTACTTCGCCACTATATTTAGCTTCCAGAATTTTATTTCTATTAATTTCTATTTCGAATTCTTTTGGCTCGTAACCCTGACTTTTAAGAAGCTTTAAAAATTTTCCATTTTTTATGTAAAAATGATTTAAAGCTTCAAAAAAGGTAGTTTTACTAATTTCCTTATTTTGTTTTAAAATTGCAATGGCTTTCGCCACTAAAAAAATATCCTTTATTGTCATAAATTTTTCTCATTAAATGGAAGATTCATCTTCCTCTGTTGTAGGGAAAGCAAAATTATATTCATCTCCTCTATCTATTTTAAACGAGTTATCAAAATTTTCAGGCACTGGTTCGCCTGTTTCTAACATATATAGAATTTTGTTAACATCGGCAACCGAATCCATAACAAAGTCTAAGACACTTTTAAAAAGGTTAAATGTAAGTGGATTATCTTCCAAAATAATCATCGCTCTATAATTAAGGTCCCCAGCTCTATTAATCTCCCATGCACCACAAGCATAGTGGGAGTTCAATTCGAAAAGTTCTTGTATTATGAAATTAAAATATTTTGCATTTTTATCTATTTTGATAGGTTCCATACCCACTAACAGTGGCTTCAATCTAAAATTAACAATCGTACCATCATTATATGTCTGAATATTGTGACCGATTGTCTTAACTGGCGATGATTCCACAAAATTAGTAAGAATTAATTGATCAGGATCAGGATCGCCATTGCTAATTTCCATCAAACCACGACCCATTGCGTTGAAGTAATAATTTCTGATTTCATTTAATGTAGTTGCCATAACTTACTCCTAAATAATAAAATTTTTTACAATTTTCATTGAAATTTACGAATTATACAGATATATATATAGATATATGCTTAAAAATTTTTAAGAAGTAGATTTGTTATAGTATTTTGGCTTTGCATATAGCTAATTTTTTTGGAATTTTAAGGTTTATCGGCTTCGTAAGACAATAGAATTTTCATTACTAGCATTTTTTACCTTTTTATTTTGTCCGTGCAAAATTCCAAGCTCATAGCAACTTTTACCGTCGCCTTTTTCGCAAGAAGTTTCTAAATTTGAAACTTCGTCTGCAAACATTATTGCAAATATTAAACTAAATAATACAAATTTTTTCATTTTTATCCTTTGTTATGTTATAAACTCGGCATTGTATCAAAAAAAACGCAATTACAAACCATTGTGAATTTTACTTATACGCATTTTCTCTTGTTGTGATTTCAATAACTTCGATTGTCAGTATATCATCGTGTTTTTCGCCGATTACTCGGTAATGAATTCCTACATACCATTTCCAGCGATTTTCGTATCCTTCCATTTTGCCACAGTTTTTCAACGCAAATGGATTTTCTATTTTTTCAAGCTCTTCCAAAAATATCACAATTCGCTCTGCACTTTTTTTATCACCAATTTTAATTTTTGTAAGTTGTTTGTCTGCTTTTTTTACAAGTCTGATTTTATACATTTTATTCACCAAACATTTCGGCTCTAACTTCTGCTCTTAATGCTTCTTGCTCCGATATTGGCATTTTTTGAATTTCGGCTCTTATTTCTTTGATACTCGGGGCTTCATCTAGCGAATAGCCATCTCGTTTTTCTTTTAAAACTTTAAACGGCAAACCGCCTACTTTTAAAGCTTGTTTTAAAAATATTCTAAGAGCCGTTGTAGTATCAAGTCCCAAATCAGCAAACAACTCATCTGCTTGTTTTTTTAATTTTTCATCTACTCTTAATTGTATTAAACTTGTAGCCATTTTAAATCCTTTTGTATGAAATTTGATTGATTTTGTATTATATCATATTTTTAATTCATACAAATAAGAAATGTCAAAATAAATTATAAATTCAGTCTTTAATAATCGCAAAGCGTCCGCCACCGGTGGCTAAAAGACAAAGCGAAATTCCGATATAAAGATATAAAATTTCGGTTACAAAAACCGCCACATTGGATTACATGCCCATTGCATAGCTCCTTACAATAACAAAATATGAGAAATTTTAAAATTCAAATTTCAAGCTATGGGCTAAATTTAAAATTTAACCCATAGCGTAAATTTGGAAATTTGAAAATTTTGCAGAATTTATGAATTCTAAATTTCCTACTCGCTCACAGCTTTTTTGATTTTTTTGACTTCGTCTGCTGTATCTTTTGCTTTTTTGGCTTTTTTGGCTGTATCTGTATTTTTGGCTTTATCTTTTAAATCCACAATCTCTTTTTTGACTTTTTTATCGGCTTTTTTTGTGGCTTTTTCTTTTTCTTTTTTCACGGTAGATTTTAGATCGCTAGTATCTGTCTTGCCGGTGAGAGTTAGGTCGTCCTTGATAGCCTCGAAGCGCTTCTCGCCGATACCTTTAATGTTTTTAATCTCGTCGATTGAGTTGAATTTATTGCTTTTTCTGTATTCGATGATAGCCTCTGCTTTGGCTTCGCCAATGCCAGGAAGTGCCATTAACTCGTCTTTTGTAGCGGTGTTTAGGTTAATCCCAGCGAAAGCTAGGCTTGCAAAGATTGCGGTTGTTGATAGGATTTTAAAGATTTTCATTTTTTCTCCTTTAATTGATTTGAGAAATAATTCTAAATTTAAGCCACTTAAAATTTAATAATTTTTTTAAATTTTGATAAGAATAATTTAAAAATTTAGCGATAAAGTTAAATTCGCAAAGTGAAATTTTAAATTTAAAGATAAAATTTATAGAATCTGGAATTTTAAAATTTAAAAACTACAAGTAAAATTTTAAAAATTTCATTGTAATTGATTTAAAATTTGATTGATATAAAATTTTAATTGATTTAAAAAAGCATAAAGAATAAAAACAAAGTCCGCAACGACCTACTTTCCCGACATCCGAGTAACGGAGAGTATCATCAGCCATGATGAGCTTAGCTTCTTGGTTCGGTATGGAGCAAGGCGTTTCCTCATCTGTATAGTCACGGACAGTGTTAAAAAAGGAAACTTTGTAAGTTTGCTTTTTTAACACTGCAAAAGTCATCAAGCCTAATAAAATCTTTTACCATATTGTCAAAGGATTTCTAATACCTTTAACAAGGAAGTAATGCTTAAAAAGATAAGCAAACGAGCTATTAGTACCGGTCAGCTAAATGACTTTCATCACTTACACATCCGGCCTATCAAACAGATAGTCTTTCT
>NZ_JAOVTT010000008.1:0-82685 GCF_027737405.1 Campylobacter sp. VBCF_04 NA7 | reverse complement strand
GCTAAATTTTAAAAAGCAACGCTTTTTAAAATTTAGCCACTTCTAAGGTTTTACAGGGGTGGGGGTTGGTAAGGGGGAGGGTAGCGTCTCCTAAAAAGCGCGCCCTCCCCCTTACAGAGAATTTCACGGCACAGGTCAAATTCAAAAAATCGTTTAATGCAAAATTTAAGTAGAATTTTGAATTTAAATTTCTTTGGATTGCTTCGCTTCGCTCGCAATGACACGGAATTTGCATTTTGGTAATTTTCGCTCGTAGATTGACTTCGCCTACGGCTCGTCCAAACCTGTCGTGCTTCGCACGCCACCGCTACGCTTGTTTTGCTTCGTCGCTTTGCTCCTCGCAATGACAAATTAGGCAGAATTTACGCTCGATTTGTCATTGCGAGGCGATTTATCGCCGAAGCAATCTACGAATATAAAATTCAGGGTCAGTGTTTTTGTAAAATTTTAAATTTTTACAGATTTAGCAAAATTTACGCACAATGACAAATTAAGCAAATTTAGCTTACAACCACGATAAAATCGCCATTTACACGGCGATTTTTGATGGTTCCATTGGTTTGCTGTAAAAAAATCCTTGCATGTATTTTATGCCCATGCTCTCCAAAATCGTCGAAATTTGGTGATTTTCGACATATTCTGCGATGATTTCGTAATTTCTGTTTTTCGCAAAGGCTGTGATAGTCTCCACGATCGCGCGCGAGCTTTCATCGGCTACGATATCTTTGATGAGTGCGCCATCGATTTTGATGAAATCCACATCCAAAGTCAAAACGCGGTAGTAGTTTGAATACCCCGAGCCAAAGTCGTCGATAGCTATCTTGCAGCCGCGGTTTTTGGCTGTGGCGATAAACTTTCGCAGACTATCGTAATCGTCGAATTCCTCGCTCTCTAAAATTTCGATAAAGAGATTTTTCGCGTTTTTTGCCTTTGCTAATTTTTCTTCCAAAAGTGCGCGAATTTCGTTGTTTGCGATATCGAAAAACGACAAATTTATACTAAATTTCGAATTTGGGAAATTTTCGATTAGCCTAAATGCCTCCTCGATTACGATTTTTGTCAGCGAAGTGTAAAGTGAGGCCTGTTTTGCGACATCCATAAACTCGCCCGGGTGCCTAACCCTGCCAGAATCATCGATTAGACGGATTAAAATTTCATAGACAAGAGGGACGAAATTTGTCCTTTGCGTGCCGTATTCCCTGCCGTTTGGATCTGATTTTGAGATATCGAAAATCGGCTGGACGAGCACGAAGACATGGTTTGTTTTGATTGCTTGCTGGATTGTGTTTATCATCAGCTGGTTTTGGGTGTATTTTAGCTCGATTGGGTTGTTTGGGCGGTAATACTCCAAATTCTCGTTTTTTTGCTGTGCTTCATACATCGCCATGACCGCTTGAAATACCCTTGTAGCGCGATTATTGTCTTTGTTGCTACTTACGCCAGCCACGACATTTATCGTTACACTTATGTCGCCAGCTTTGGTTGCGATTTTGGTCTGTTGGTTTGTAAATTTTGCGATGATTTTGCGCACATGATTTGCGACAATAATTCTATTATCGATATTTTCTTTGCTAGCTTTATGAACGGGATAAAATAGGCAAAATTCATCGCCTTGCATACGAAATGGCTGGGCTGGGATTTTTTCTGTGACCAAAAACAAATCAAGCGACCTTGCAAATACCTTTATGATTTGGCTAGTAATATCGCTAGAATAAAATAGTCTAAGATTATCAAAATTCGCGATTGTTAGGTAGATGATATAGCCTTCTATCTCTGGTTTGATTATCCTTTCATTTAGGGCTAGTTCGCTACCGAAATTTGTCATTTTATCGACATAGCCTTGTTCGAGCAGGGTTTGCTCTGCTGCTGCTAGGCTAGCTTGCATAGCCTCATTTGGGCGCATATCTTTGATAAAAACGCCATAGTGCGGGTATTTGGACTTTTCGTCTAATTTTGAGAGCTTTATTTTGGAGTTAATCGGCGCGCCATTTTTATCTAGCAAACGCAGCTGCTGCGTGAAATATCCAATCTTATCGCTTTCTTCTTTAAGTTTTTTTTCGAATTTGGCATGGTCCTCGCTAGCTGCGATTATGCCGATATCCTTGCCTTTTAGCTCGTCTAGTTTGTAGCCAAACATTTCGGTTACTTGCTTGTTAGCGTAGGTGATTTGAAATTTATGATTTAGCAAAAACACGGCGTTTTCGTTCCTATCGACTAGGGCTTTGTATGGGCGGAGTTTTTGTTTTTTGCTGATTGCGTCTGAATTTACCATGTAAGTGATGAGCAAAAATGTCAAAAATATCGCGGTAAAAACCATAGTCATTTCGGAAAACGAGTTATAAAATTCGGCGTTGAAATTCGCAAATTTTTCCCTTAAATCCTTGAATTTGCCGTTGATTGCGCTTTCATTTCGCGTGATAATCAAATTTAGCTTAGTGAGATTATCAAGCACCAAATTTGCGTTTTTTAAGAAATTTTGCTCGGTTAAATTTTGCGGAGTTATGTATTTGATTTTTTCTTTAATAGCGTAAATTTCGGTGTAGTTATTGTAGTTTAGCTGCGTGATTTGCGAGAAAATATTTACCACTTCGTAGCGCGAGTTTGGGTTGATGTATTTTTGCTCTATCGCGTGCAAGATGACGCTATTTTGCGAATTTAGCGCGCCTAGCTCGTCGATGAGTTTGATTTTTTCGGCAAAGGCTGTTTTTAGATACTCGATATCATTGCTAAATGAATTATCCAAAATCAGCGGATTTTGCCCCAGCGTATCTAGGGTGTTATACACGACTTTCATATTTTCGTTAATCGAGCTAAAATCACGACTAGGTTTATCAGAGGCAAAGAGCGTATTTAGCCTAGTGTTCGCATCATAAATCATCGTCATTTGGCGTGTTACGGCGTTGTAGTCGGAGACATTTTTTAGCGAAATAAAGTAACTTAGCGCGAAGCTAAGGCTTATTATCATGATAATACTCATGATTATCCAGTTTATGGTGTCTTTACTAATTTGGTTAAAATTTGAAAATAATTTTTTCATCATAACTCCTTATAATGTCGCCAAAAAATCCAGCAAATTTTGCAAATCATCATCATCTAAGCTGTAATCAAACACATCGCGGAACAAAAATTTAATCGAGCGCGCTAGCGAATACTCGCCGTTTATGTAAGGGGCTGTTTTGGTGATATTTCGCAGGGTCGGCACTCTTTTGTAAGTGTGGCTTCGATAGTTGTTAGTGTGGCTTCGATGGTTTGAAATCCTTGTGTTTGGGTTGAAATTTAGGTTTTTATTAGGCACTTTGGCGTATGAGTTGGTGCCTAAATTCGCGCCATTGTGACAATACGAACACAGCTCGATAAAGAGCAAATAGCCCTTAAATTCGCTTTCGCTGAATTTTTCCTCATCGCGCAAAACGCGGTCAAATTTAGAATTTATCGTGGTTTTTGATTTCAGATACTCGCCCAAGGCATCGACGAAATTTTCGAAATTTGCCTTGCCATAGAGCTTTTTAAATTCGCGTTTGTAGGCTATATTTTGGGTGATTATTAGCTCGATTTTCTCTTTTGATGAGGCTAACTCTTTGGGGCTTAAAACCGAGGTTTTAATGCGCTCATTTAGGCTAGGGAAAAAGTTTCCGCCCGAGTATCGCTCGATATAATAAGCATTTAGGATTGTGGGGATTTCGCCATTTCGCACGCTAGCGCCCGATGAGTTTAGGTATAGATTGTGGCAGCTATCGCAAGAGCGCTTTTGCTCGCTAAATTTAGCGTCGCGGTAAAGCTTCATGCCAAGGCTAGCTTTTTCGGGGCTAAACGCTGGCATTTTTAGCGGTGTGAAAATATCATCGCAAATGCCTAAAATAGGGACAATGCTAAATAATAAAAGCTTTGAAAGTAGCGTTGATTTCATCTGTGATAATCCCATTTTTTACCTGTTTTTCCAAAAGATTTTCTAGCGACTTTTCGCTGATATTTGCGCCATTTACCCCCAAATGCCACAGCGCATTTTGCACCGCTTGGCTTAAATTTCGCCTTTGTATGCGCCTTTCGCTAATCTCGCGCGATTTGTAAGGGATATTTTTGTTTATTAAATTTAACTCGAAATTTTGCGTGGTTAAATTTAGACTAGATTTTTTTATCCCAAAATGCGCGAAAATCGGCGACAACATCGAGGAATTTCGCTCGCTCGCCCAATTTACATAAATTTTGCGTTTTGCTAGGGCTAAAAACATATCAAAGTCCTGCCCATTTCGCAGTGCAGGGCTCATACTCAAAAACGCAATGTCAAATTTAAGCTCATTTTTCTGGGTAAAATTCGCAAAATCATCGTTTATGATTTGCTCGACTTTAATGCCATATTTTTGCGCGCTGATTTTTAGCTCGCCAAGCATTGCAGCCGAGCTATCAAGAGCGTAAAGCCTAGCGCCCAAAGTAGCGATATATAGCGAATACACGCCGGTTCCTGCGCCTATGTCGATGACGCTTTTGCCTGCAAAATTTATCCCCTCGTCTTCGATAAATTTAAATAAATTTTGTCCAAATTCATTTAAATTTGTATCGAATTTAGCGTAAGTTTCGGCTTTTTTGTCCCAGATATTTTCCATAACGACCTCAAATTCTCGCAATAATACCAAAATTTCTATTATAAATGATATAATCGTCAGTTTTACAAGGAGAATTTATGAAAATTTTGCCCAAATTTTTGATAATCCCATTTTTATTTAGCGCAAATTTTGCCCAAGACTTGGCGCAAATTAGCGTAACAATCGAGCCTGTGAGATATTTCGCGCAAAAAATCGCAGATGATGATTTTGTGATAAAAAGCGTCGTGGATAAGAGCGCAGATCCTCACACATACGAGCCCAAACCCGCCACAATG
Organism: Campylobacter sp. VBCF_04 NA7; assembly: GCF_027737405.1. Taxonomy (NCBI): domain Bacteria; kingdom Pseudomonadati; phylum Campylobacterota; class Epsilonproteobacteria; order Campylobacterales; family Campylobacteraceae; genus Campylobacter; species Campylobacter sp. VBCF_04 NA7. The sequence goes on along the minus strand of NZ_JAOVTT010000008.1, from coordinate 77,809 downwards.
CGCGATATCGCAAAGAGCGTGGCGTATTTTGGGATAGGCACGGAGTTTGATGAGGTATGGTTAAAAAGGTTTAGCGCAAACGCTAGCGGGGTGAAATTTTATGATTTAAGCGTAGGGATAGAGAAGGTAAATTTCGAAAATTTGGGTGAAACGCACGAGGAAGTTGGCAAGGGTGATACTCGCGCCGAAAAACACGAGGAGCAGGGCGACCACGCCCACGACGGAGCCGATCCGCACATTTGGCTAGATCCGATTTTAGTCAAACAAATTTCGCAAAATATCGCTAAAAATTTATGCGAACTAAACGGCGCAAACTGCGCCAAATACGAGCAAAATTTGGCTAAATTTGAAGCCGAATTAGACGAGCTTCACGCTTATGCTTTGCAAAATTTAGGAAATTTATCTGGGGCGAAATTTATCATTTATCACCCTACACTTGGGTATTTCGCGCGCAGGTATAATCTCGCTCAAATCGCAGTCGAGCAAGGTGGTGGCGAGCCAAAACCGGCTGATTTGGCGGATTTGATAAAGCTAGCAAATGATGAAAAAATCGGCGTGATTTTCACTAGCCCGCAGTTTGCAAGCAAGGCAGCGCAAATCCTAGCCACCCAAACAGGCGCAAAGCTCACACAAATCGATTTTTTAAGCTATGAGTGGCAAAGCGAGCTTAAAAAGCTAATCGATGAAATTTCACACCAAGGGGCGCAAAAATGAGCGCCGTAAAGCTTAGCAACCTTTCGTTTTCTTACGAAAAGCGCCAAATTTTAAATTCGATAAATTTAGAGTATGAAATCAACGATTTTTTATCTATTTTTGGACCCAATGGCAGTGGCAAAAGCACGCTTTTGCGCCTGATTTTGGGACTTTTAAGACCAGATAGTGGCAAAATCGAGGTGCTTGGCAAATCCCCGGTTGCTGCTAGGAAGCAAATCGGCTATGTGCCCCAATTCATCGCTATTAACAAAAGCTTTCCAATCAGCGTGGCTGATGTGGTTTTAATGGGGCTAATAGATAAAAAAATTTTTGGATTTTACACCAAAAAAGATCGCCTAAAAGCCCTTGAAGCCTTGGAGCGAGTGGGTATGAGAGATCTTAGCGAGGCAAAAATCAGCGAGTTAAGTGGGGGGCAGAGACAGCGGGTCTATATCGCGCGCGCTTTGTGCGCAAATGCGAAAATTTTGCTTTTGGACGAACCTTTGGCTAGTATCGATACTATGGGGCAGGTGCAGATTTATGAACTGCTAAAAAGCCTAAATTCAGAGGGCACGGGCATTATTATGATTAGCCATGATCTAAATTTGGCGTTAAATTACGCAAACCGCGCTGTTTATGTCAGTGGTGGTTCGCTTCACATGCACAGCGTGCATCCAAGTGGGAGGGCGAAGTTTTTAAAACACCTGCGCGAGGAGCATGGGCATTTTTGCTCGGTCGAGCTTGCGCTAAATGATTGCCACTGCGGGGACGAGCATGAGTGAAATTTTGGCTTTGGAATTTATGCGAAATGCCCTAATGGGCGCACTTTTAGTCAGCGTAATTTGTGGCGTGATAGGCTCATTGATCGTCATAAATAAAATGAGCTTCATCGCCGGTGGAATCGCGCACGGGGCGTATGGTGGGGTCGGTATGGCGATATATTTTGGATTTTCGCCACTTTTGGGTGCGAGCGTGTTTTCGCTACTTTTGGCTCTGATAATTGCATATATCACGGCTAGAAATAACGAACGATTTGACGCCATAATCGGCGCAATTTGGGCTTTTGGTATGGCTCTGGGGATTATTTTTGCTGACCTTGCGCCGGGCTATAAAAGCGATTTGATGAGCTTTTTGTTTGGCTCGATTTTGGCTATTGATAGCGCGACCTTGAATTTCACTCTCATTTGCGACGCTGTTTTTGTGCTGATTATAATCTGCTTTTATAGGCAGTTTTTGGCGATTAGCTTCGATAGGGAGTTTGCCACGCTTCGTGGGGTAAATACGAGCGTGTTTTATTATGTTTTGGTGATAATGGCGAGCTTTGCGATTGTGAGCGCAATCCAGATTGTGGGGCTGATACTAGTCATTTCGCTGATGACGATCCCGCCATTTATCGCGGAGAAAATTTCGAAAAATTTAGGCATTATGATGATAAGTGCTGTGATAATTTCTGCGATTTTTTGCCTTAGTGGGCTAGCGCTAAGCTATTTTTACAATCTCACAAGCGGTGCGGCGATAATTTTAATCGCTTCGGTCTGCTTTTTCGCCACTGCGCTTATTGCGAAATTTCGCGCTTAAAATCCCGCCAAGCTCGCTTAGTAAAATTCCACCTAGTATCAAACCTGCGCCCGTGATTTGAAGCGGGCTTAACTTTTCGCCAAAAATGTATCCTAGCACGCCAGCGCCAAGTGGTTCGAGCGTGAAAATAAGCACCGTTTTAATCTCGCTGACGCCCTTTTCTTGGGCTAGTGTTTGGATAAAAAATGCAAAAACAGTGGCGAAAATCGAGGTTAAAATCAGGGCGAAAATGAAGTCAAATTTGAAGGAAAATGTCAAATTTCCGATTAAATTTATGGAATTTGCGAAATTTTCGTGTGGCGTGGAAATCGCGGCAAAAAGCGTGCAAACACTCACGCAAACAAACTGCATCACCACAAAGCCATGCAGGTTGCACCTCCTAGCGCAAACGCCGGTAAATACGATATGCAGGGCATACATAAAGGCAGAAATCAGCGTGAGTTGCTCGCCAAGGTTAAAGCCAACATTGCTAGCCCCACTTAGAAAAAACAGCCCCAAAACTGCCACGCCTGCGCCTAAAAAAGCGAAAATTCCAACACTTTTGCGAAAAAACGCATACATCATAAATGGCACCATAATGACATTAAGCCCCAAAATAAAGGCTACCGATGATGATAGAGTATAGCGCAGGGCAAAGGTCTGGCAGGTAAAGTCAAAAAAGAGCATTAGCCCGCAAAAAATGCCGAAAAATATGGTTTTTGTGTCAAATTTAGGCTTAAATTTCAGGCTCGCAAGATACATAAAAACGCTAGCGAGCAAAAATCTCCAAAACAAAAAGCTAAAAATATCGGCATTTGCAGTGGCGCGCTGGACGGGGATAAAGGTGCTACCCCAAATCAGCGCGACGCAAATTAGGGCAAGCTCCCAAATAAGGGTTGAATTTGGCTGGTTAAATTTAGAGCGCATAAGCTAGCGAATAGTTTTTAGGATATTAAACATCGCCTCTGTGCTGTTGCGAAATTCGCGTTCGTGGGCGACTAGTTTATCAAAGGCGTCGTTCAAAAACTCGCTTGTAAATTCGTTCGCAAAATCATCGCCGATCTCGCTTCCTGTGGCGTTTTTGTAGCTTTTGGCAAAGCTTGTGTTGCTGGCAAGGTTTTCAATATTTGGGCGCAAGGCGGCGTAAATTTCATTAAAGGCATTAACTCTCATATAATGTGCTAGGCTTAGCTCGCCACGCATTATGGCCTGCGTGGAGTTTTCGTCCATAGCTGAGATTTTGGATTGCAAAATTTGCTTTAAATTTGGGATTGCAGGGGTTAGGCTTTGGGTTAGTGAGCGACGCATAGTGCGCGCAGCAGGGGAGTTTGGGCTCATTTTTTTGGCGATGAAATTTGGCAAATCCAGCTCGTATTGCGTTATGCCTGATTTGGCGTATTCTCTCGCGGCGCGCTCGATAAGCGAAGAAAGAGAGCGTTTGAAATTTTCGCTGTCGCCGACATTGGCGCTTATCATCACATCTAGTCCCTTTACAGCGACCTCTTCCCAACTAGCCATTAAAAAAAATGGCGCGAAAATCAAAATAATTTTTTTAAGCAAAATTTGCCCCCATAAAAAATTTCGCTATTTTATGGCAAAAAATTTAATGTTTATTCAATGCGATTTAAAATTTTAATCAAAAAGTGTCGGCTCTAAGGCTCGTGAAATCGGCGAGAGAGCCTATAAATCCGCTCTCGAAGCAATCGCAAAAATGAAAAAAGGCGAAAGCTGAAATTTGGGCGAAACGGCTAAATTTTGCCTATTTTAGCGGAATTTTGCACAAAATTTCGTTGCAAAATTTAGCGTAAATTTTCTGCGTAAAATTTCGGCGCACCAAGCCCTAAATACTGCGCCGAAATTTTATTTTGCATTTTAAAATTTAAAATTTTAGCGCAGTATTATAAAAAATCCAAAAAAATTTAATGATAATTTCAGCGAAAATTAATGGGGGGCGGGGTAACATACGCACCTATTTTATTTCAAAGGATTTCACTATGAAAAAACTTATTTTATTATGCGCAGTCGCAGGACTTGGGCTATCTGGCTGTGGATCTGCCAAGCAACCCCAAACCAGCGAGATTTTAAACAGTGCAGAGATGGCAACTGGCGTCGATCAGTCAAATCTAACCATTGTCGAAAACTCCGTCAATGTCGAAGGTAGCGGGATGTATAATACCGTGAATTACAAAGTAAAAGACAAAAAAGGCAATACATATCGCTGCTATTTCGAGAGAAATTTCACATTGTTTGGCGGCACAAAATTTGATTCATTATGCACAAAGGTAGGTGGCTCATCTAGCCAAAAAGGCTCTGCAAACTGCAACAAGCTATTAAGAAAAGCAGGTAAATGCTAAAAAAATTGCCAAATTCAAAGAATTTGGCAAAATTAATCTTTTTTATAACTTAAATTAATTTCAATCAAACAGCGACTTTTCCAGCGCCTTTAAATGGTAGCTTTTGCGGTGAAATTCTGTGTAGCCAAATTTTTTAATCGCCTCAATATGGGCTTTTGCGCCGTATCCTTTGTTTTTCTCAAAGCCAAATTCTGGGTGAATTTTAGCGATTTCTCGCATTTTGCGATCGCGCGTAACCTTCGCTAAAATCGAGGCTGCGCTTACCTCTGCGATTTTAGCGTCGGCTTTAACCATGGTGCGAAATCCACTTGCGCCAAATTTGGAATTTCCGTCAAAAATAATGTCGAAATTTTGCCCCCCGAAGTGCGCCACAATCTCTTCAAGCGCAGTTTTTAAACACGCGCTAAGCCCCATTTCATCGACATCTTTGCTAGAAAATTCGACTATTTTAAAATTTGAGTTTTTTATGATTTTTTCAAATAGTTCTTCGCGTTTTTTTTCGCTTAGTTTTTTGCTGTCATTTAGCCCTGAAATTTGGGCATGCAAAACACAGCCTGCCACGCACAAAGGCCCTGCGATACAGCCTCTGCCAGCCTCGTCGATACCGCAAATCTCAGCCATTGTCGCTTTTCCTCACGGCTGCTGTGTGGGTTAGGATATCGTGCAGACAGAGCCTGTCTTTGCGAAAAAAGCAGATTAATAGCCCAATCATGCTAAATCCCGCCAAAATAAAGCACAAAAAGCGCAAAAACGCGCGAAAAAATGAAATTTTGCGCCCCGAGCGAAGATTGATAAGATAGATATTTGAAAATTTATAGCCAGGGCTTTGGGCTGATTTGGCGTAAAAAACCGCGCAGATTGCCCCGTAAGCTAGCCAGATTAGCGCGATTGCGATTTGGTTACTTTGAAAAGCCTCTTTCGAGCCCAAAACAAGGTAGGTCGTGATATAAAAAAGTGGCATTGCGATGAAAAACATATCGACGATAAAGGCCTTTATGCGTAAAAACACTGGCGCGATTACCGCTTTTTGCTTTGCCACTTAAATTTCCTTGAATAATTTTGCATTTCGCGCGAAATTTAGTTTCCGCGCGAACCAGGTTTGATTGCCACGCTTCCGTTTTTGCAAAGCGGGCAGGAATTTGGCTCGTAAATTTCGAAGCTGAAATTTCCAAGCGTAAAAAGTGGTTTATCAAATGGGAGTTTGCAGCTTTCATGGCGCGAGTTGCCTAAATTTGCCACTGCGCAAAATCCGCGGTTTGCAAGGGCTGCAAAAGCTACAACCTCGCCACCAAGGCTTTCGATGATTTTCGCACTCTCTAATGCTGAGCCTCCCGTAGTGATGATATCTTCGCAGATTACAAATTTTTCGCCCTTTTTGACTTCAAAACCGCGTCTTAGGCTCATAACCTTTTCGACTCGCTCAGTGAAAATAAAGCGTTTGCCAGCTTGCTTGGCTAGCTCGTAACCAGCCAAAATTCCGCCAAGTGCGGGCGAACAGACGCTATCATAGCTAATGCCAGCATCTTTTATGACGCTCGCTAGCTGGCTTGCTAACTCCCCAGCTAGGGCAGGGTTTTCTAAAACTTTCGCGCTTTGGAGGTAGTATTCGGAGTGGTTCCCGCTACTGAGCAAAAAATGCCCGTGCAAATACGCGCCGTTTTCTTTGTAAATTTTTTCGATTTCCATTATCAAACCTTCAATAACTCTGCCTCTTTGGCTTTTACGGTTTCATCGATTTTGGCTGAGTAGTTATCGGTGATTTTTTGCACTTCATCGTAGCCTTTTTTAGCGTCATCTTCGCTAATAGCTTTGTCTTTTTCTAGTTTTTTAACCTCGTCGTTCGCGTCTTTTCTGATATTTCTAATGCTGATTTTTGCTTTTTCGCCCATTGCTTTGGCTTTTTTGGCGTTTTCTTGTCTTTGTTCTACCGTCATCGGTGGGAAAAACAGCTTCACAGCCTCGCCGTCGTTGTTCGGATTTACGCCGATATTTGCCGCTGCAATCGCGCTTTCAATCGTTTTTAGCATTGGTTTTTCCCAAGGCGTGATTGTGATCGTAACAGCGTCTGTTGCCAAAACGGTAGCGACTTGATTGAGTGGAGTTTGGCTTCCGTAGTAATCAACAGTGATATGGTCTAGGATATTTATATTTACCTTGCCGGTGCGAAGTGTCCCAAAGTCCTTTTTAAGGGCTTCAATAGCTTTGTCGCAGTGCGATTTCTGGTCTTTATAAATAGAGTCTAACATTAAAATCCTTTGTAAGAAAAATTTGTGAATTGTAGCGTAAAAAAAATAAGAGTTGCATTTAAAAATGCGAAATTTGACATTTTTAAATGCAAAAATTTAGAATTATTTTGATTGGTTTTGATCGCTTAGAGTTTTGAGGGCCTCTGTGGCGTTGCCCTCGATTGCTGCGCCAAGCTCGCTAGCTTTTTGTTCGATTTTTTCGCTAGCTTGTGAGATATTGTTTTCTACGCCCTCTATGCTTTGTTTTACAGCTTCTACTGCCGCGCTAGCGTTGTTTTTAACTGCTTCTGAAATTTTTTCTGCTCCACTTTGCAAAGCATTAGCTGCGTTATCAAACGAAGGCTTTATATTTAAACTATTTGCCTTTGGTGCGCTTGGCACGGCTGGAACGGCGTTTTTCGGCGCTTCGCTTTGTTTTTGTTCTACTTTGACGCGGTCGATTACTGATGATTTTGCGTCTTGTTGATAAAAATATGCCAAAGCAAGAGTGTTTGCCACAAATAAAATTCCCATAAACGCTGTAAATTTGGCCAAAAATCCAGCAGGTCCCTTTGCGCCAAATAGGCTTTCGTTGCTTCCGCTATATGCGCCAAGACCGATAGATGAGCTTTTTTGTAACAACACGGCGATTGTTATTACGATAGCAAAAATTACTTGTAAAACCAAAAATAAAGTAGTCACAATATTAACCTTTGAAAAAAATTGAATTTGGCATTATAATGAAAAAAATATAAATTTTAAGTTAAGGGCGCCAAATTTGCGCCCTAAATTTTAATCCCTGTTTGCAAAACCAAGGATATTTAGAAGTGACATAAAAAGGTTGTAGATATTTAGATACATACCCACAGCTGCCATGATTGGCGAAGTATAGACGCCGTTGATGATGTTTTTGGTATCATAAATGATATAAAACGAAAACAAAAGCGCACTAAAACCAGAAATTCCTAGGCTCACAAGCGAACTTTTGAAGAAAAAGTAGTTCAAAAATCCGATGATAATCACTGTAATTAGTGAAATAAATAGTGGTTTGCCCCAGCCATCGACATTTACTTTTGAATTCATCGCATACACAGTAAGTGCGCCAAATGCAACCGCAGTAGCCACGAAAGCTTGCGTTACCACGCCACCCATACCAGCACCGATATAAAGCGATAAAACCTTACCTAGTGTAAGACCTGTGATAAATGTAAAGGCAAAAAGCAAAATCAACGCAAGGCTGTTAGCTCCGCGATTGACGGCAAATTGCATTGCAAAAATCAAACCAATCATCAAAATAAAATATAGCAACGGATTTAGCCCCATTGCTACGCCTGTGCTCATCGCTACATACGCACCAGCGGCAGCTGCGACCATAGAAGCCGTTAAAAGAGCATAGGTTTCTTTGATGAGTTTGCTAACTCTGCCTTGCTCTAATGGCGCATCGTAGCTCGCGTCGTATTCGCTAGTAAGATGATTTCTATCGTAAAGACTCATTTTCTCTCCTTTTTTTAATTTTGGGAAGGGAGTTTAGCAAAATTTTACCAAATATATAATAAATAGCTAAAATTTTTTCTATTTAAAAAAGCAATATATAATCAGCCGTTTTTTAAAAAGGAGAGAATTTGGCTGAACAACTAATCAATGGTGCAATTAAATTTATGGAAGAAAACTACGCCGAGCACGCTGAGCTTTTTAGCTCTTTGGCAAACACGCAGACCCCGCACACGCTTTTTATCGGGTGTTCGGACTCGCGCGTGGTGCCAGGGCTCATAACTTCGACAAAACCGGGAGAAATGTTTGTAGTGCGAAATATCGCAAACATCGTCCCGCCATATCGCGTTAGTGATGATTTCGTCGCTACCACAGCGGCTATCGAATACGCGCTGTATGCCTTAGGGATCAAGCAAATCATCGTTTGCGGACACAGCAACTGCGGTGGTTGCGCGGCGCTGTTTTATGACGAGGCAAAACTACAAAAAACCCCAAATGTGAAAAAATGGATAAATTTGATGTCTGGGGTAAAAGATCAAATTTCAAAGCACTGCATCAACGATAAAGCTAAAAGAGAGTGGCTAGCCGAGCGATTAAATATCGTAAATTCAATACGAAATCTGCTAAGCTACCCAAATGTCAAAGAGGGTTACATGGCAGGTGAGATTAAAATTTTTGGCTGGCATTATATCATCGAAACGGGCGAAATTTTCAACTATGACCCGCACAATGACCATTTTGCGCTATTAAACAAGGATTATGACTATGAAAAAATTTCTCATCAGCTTTTTGATTAGTGCGCTTTGCCTAAATTTTATCTACGCAGAAGCGAATAAAAGCGAAGCAAACCTAACCGAACAAAATTCGAGCCAAAGCGCAGTTCCTGCGCCAAATTTAGAAGAGAAAAAAAAGGAAGTCGAGGAGTTTTTGAGCGAGGTTTCAGGGGGCGATGCGAACAAAAGCGAAGTCTATGATATGATCGTAAATAAGGTCGCACAAAACGAACTTAACGCAAACGAAACAAACGGCGCAAATTCCTTTTATCGCGTGGTAAATGAGATCAAAGAGATAAATAAAAAAATCCTTGCTATCTCGCCAAAAGGCGAAGCCAACGCCACAGATAGCTCGCTAAAAACCCTTAAAGAAAACAAAGCAAGGCTTTTAGAGAGCGTTCCTATGGCGATTACGAATAATACGCTAAGTAGGGAAGGGCTTTTAAAATACGCTGAGATTAAGAAAAATATCGAGGATACGCTGGCGAAATTTGCGAAAAAGCAAAATTCTATCGAATATGTGAGCGCAGCGGTTAGTGCCGATAGAATGGCGCTTGGGGATATTTTTTATCAAGAAATTTTAAAACTTGATAATCTTTTTGTAAATGGTGCGAGCAAAGATGAGCTAAAAATGAGCTTAGAGGACGCGCTTAGCAGGATTTCGGAGTATTCGCTAGATAAAACTTCCAAGCTAAAAGAAGCCCTAAAATCGCAAGAAGATGCCGAAAATTTCGTGGCTAAATTTAGCGAGCTTAAAAATGATAAAGCAACTTACGAGGAAATTTTATCCTATCTGCACTCAAATGCCGATTTGCTCGCATCTAGCGTGATTTTTACTAGCCTAAATTTCAAATCCGCAATCGATAGCATAAATGAAATTTCCCCTATCAAAGATAGACGCATAAATTTCGGCAAAATCGTGTTAATTAGCGCGATAATGCTCTTTTTCTACTCGCTTCGCAGGGTGCTAGCGAATTTGATTTATTTCGTCTTTAAAATCATCAATCGCTCCACAGCTATTGATAAAGAAACCATAAAAGAGCAGGTCGTAGCCACGATAAAACGCCCACTTGGCGTGCTTTTGATAGCGTATTCGATAGATATTTCGCTGGTGATATTTTTCTATCCAGCCCCTGTGCCGATAAGGTTTGCTAGCATTTTGTCGATAATCTATGTCATTTTGTGGGCGTGGGTCATCATCGAAATCATCGACGGATACGGCATAATCGTGCTAGGAAATATCGCTAAAAAGGGCGTTAGAAAAGATGTTATAAATTTGGTTATCAAAATTTTATATATTATCGTCGTCATAATCGCGCTCTTGCTTATCCTAAAACGGCTAGGTTTTGATGTCAGCGCGATACTAGCCTCGCTTGGAATCGGAGGTTTGGCGATTGCGTTTGCGACTAAGGATATTATCGCAAATTTCTTCCAATCAATCATGCTTTTGTTTGATAATTCCTTCTCCCAAGGCGATCATGTCGTAGTGGGCGACATAGAGGGCACGGTCGTGGAGACCGGGTTTAGAAAAACCACGATTAGAACCTTTGATAACGCCCTTGTTTTCGTGCCAAATGCAAACATTATGGCGCAAAATATCAAAAACTGGAACCGCCGCAAGGTCGGCCGCCATATCAATATCATCGTGGGCGTAACATACTCTGCTAGATCAGAACAGCTTAGAAAGTGTATCGAAGATATCAAAGAAATGCTAAAAGCGCACCCTAGGATTGCTCAATCTGGCGATAGTGCGACAAATTCGCGCGATTTTCGTATGCGCTCACGCCAAAACATGGTCTCAATCGACGATCTAGCGGGCTATAAAAGCACGATGAATGTGGTGCTTGATAGCTTCGGCGATAGTTCTGTGAATATCTTGGTGTATTGTTTCACAAAAACCGTTATGAGAGATGATTATTTGCAGATTAAAGAGGATATTTTGTTTAAAATCATGCAGATTGTCGAGAACAACGGGCTAGAATTTGCCTTTCCGTCGCAGAGTTTGTATGTTGAAAAATTACCAAAATTTGATTATGATAACCCGAAATTTAGTGAAGGAGGAGATGATGAGAGAGTTTGACGAAGACTTCGAAGAATACGAGGATTTAGACGATTACGATGAGGATATAATCGAGGGCGAAGAGGGCTATAACTACGCTTACGACGAGGACGATTATAGCTACGATGATGGCGAAGGGCTAAACTACAACAACATCGACGGAGATGATTACTAATGAGAAAAATCGCTTTAATTTGCGCGTTTTGCGCTTGCGTTTTTGGCACGGAATTTACGCCGATGAAGGTCGCGCCACAAAAGGCAGAACAAATCATGCAAGATTTGCATAAATCGCTCGAAGCTTGCAAGGACGGCGCGCGCATAAAGGCTTTAAGCAAGGAGCTTGAAAAGGCGCTATTTCCGCTAGAAGACCTTGATTTTTCGCACGAATACGACCCGGCCCAAATCGACGAGCTTCGCAGGATTGATCGCGAAAATAAGGCATTTTTGACCAAATTTGCGATAACTTCTAGTTGCAAACTTAGTGAGATTAAGTAGGAGTTGATATAAAAATCTGCTTGCGTAGAGTTGTATTGGTTTAGTAGATTAATAAAAGTATTTGTTTTATGGATAATATATGGAAATAATTAGTTTGTTTAGTGGTTGTGGCGGACTTGATTTGGGTTTTGAAAAAGCTGGTTCAAATATTGTTTTGGCAAATGAATTTGATAAAACAATTTGGCAAACTTACGAAATAAATCACCCAAAAACAAAACTTTTAAAGTGTGATATTAAAAAAATAAACACAGATGAGTTGCCGAAAGATATTGACGGCATTATCGGCGGACCGCCGTGTCAATCTTGGAGTGAAGCAGGTGCTTTGCGTGGTATTGATGATGAACGGGGAAAATTATTTTTTGAATATATTAGAATTTTAAAGGCTGTAAAGCCAAAATTTTTTCTTGCCGAAAATGTTAGCGGAATGCTCTCAAAAAGACACGAAACGGCAGTCAGAAATATTTTAGATTTGTTTGAAAAATGTGGCTATGAAGTAAGCGTAAATTTGGTAAATGCAAAAGATTATGGCGTTCCCCAAGAGCGCAAAAGAGTGTTTTTTATAGGTTTTCGTAAAGATTTAAGTGTGAATTTTAGCTTTCCGCAAGGCTCTACTAAAAACAATAAAGATAAAATTGTTTTAAAAGATACTATTTTTGATTTACAAAATACAGCATTACCAGCATTAAAAAATAATAAACACAATCCAAATTCTATAAATAATAATGAATATTTCATAGGCTCATTTTCGCCTATTTTTATGAGTAGAAATCGCGTAAAATCGTGGAACGAACAAGCTTTTACTATTCAGGCTTCCGGTAGGCAGTGTCAAATTCACCCACAGGCTCCAAAAATGGTTAAATTTGGTAAAAATGATTGCAGGTTTGTAAGTGGCAAAGAGAGTTTATATAGGCGATTAAGTGTCCGAGAGTGCGCTAGAATTCAAGGTTTTAGTGATGATTTTAAATTTATTTACGAAAGCATAAATGACGGTTATAAAATGATAGGAAACGCCGTTCCTGTAAATTTGGCGTATGAAATTGCAAAATCCATAAAAAATGCAATAAAAAAAGGATAATTTTATGAGTAATAAAAGTAATAATCAAGGCAGAGCCTACGAATATGCTTGTATTGCGGCATTGGAAAACGAAATTAAAAAATTTGGGAAAATTGTTAAAATCTTACAAGATGGAAATTTTGAAACCATACGCAAAACTTGGCAACTAATAAATTTAGACGAGCAAAAACTCTATATGAAAAGCGCAACCGCAATGTGCGAAGCTATTTTTGATAGGGAGCCAAATATTTTAGATAGTGACGATGAAATTGTTTTAAGTTCTCAATCCGATAATGCAGGAAAAAACGGGGATGTGAGAGATATTTTGATACAAAGAAAAAATATCTCTTGGATAATCGGGCTAAGCGTAAAACATAATCATTTTGCCGTAAAACATAGTAGATTATCGAAAGAACTTGATTTTGGCGAAAAATGGTATAAAATTCCTTGTTCTGACAAATATAAACAAGATATAAAAGGGATTTTTGAATTTTTACAAAACAAAAAAGGTTTGTTTTGGAAAGATTTGAAAAATAAAGATGAAGTTGTTTATAAACCGATTTTAATGGCATTTAAAAATGAAATTCTAAAACAATATGAAAAAAGTAAAAATATTCCTAAATTTTTAGTTGAATATCTTATCGGCAAATTTGATTTTTATAAAATCATAAGTGTCGATAATAAAAAAATTACGCAAATTCAAAGTTTTAATTTGCGCGGAACGCTTAATAAAAGTTCAAATTTAAATAAACCAAAAATTATAGTTCCGATTGCTTCTTTGCCGACACGCATTGTAAATTTTGATTTTAAACCAAACAGCAAAAACACACTAGAACTTTATTTGGACGGCGGTTGGCAATTTAGTTTTAGAATTCATAATGCTTCAAGCAAGATTGAAACTAGTTTAAAATTCGATATTCAAATAATCGGACACCCTGCGAATTTGGTGGTTGTTGATTGTATTTGGAACAATAATTAATAAGCGAAATTTAAACTCAAATTCCCAAAATTTAGAATTTGCAAAAATCATATTTCAAAGCGAAATTTTAGATATTTTAACTAATAAAATTTGGGAAAATTTGAAATAATCCAAACCTCACCACCTTGGGATTTGCAAAATTTTCACCACAGAATTTGCGCTTAAATTTTGCTCCGCGATTAGAAGGGCAGAATTTGGGCCAAAATTATTTAAAATCGCGCTAGATCCTTGCTTTTTACCCGCAGTAGAGATAAAAATTTGCCCATTTTGGACGCTGATATCGCCAAGAGCAAACTCCAAAAACGGCGATTTTTTCGCATAATCGTTGCTCAAAATCGCGCTACTCTCGCACCCGTCATCAAGCCCAAATTTCGCGCTCAAAAACGCACGCAAAAACAAAAACCCAGTCACAATGCTAGAAAGCGGAAATCCAGGAAGCGCAAAGATAAATTTCTCGCCAAATTTGGCGATTTTGACATGGCGACCCGGTTTTATGGCGACTTTATCGACTAGGATTTCGAAATTCTCCCTCACCAAAGCCTTCATAAAATCATAATCCCCCATGCTCACTCCGCCACTGGTGATTACGATATCAGCGTGCGAGAGTGCGCCAAAGAGCGCGCTTTTTAGGGCGTCTTTATCGTCGCTGATGATTTGCTCGCTCACCACTTCAAACCCCATTGCACGCGCCAAATTTAAAAGCGCGAAGTTGTTTGAGCTATAAATTTGCGCCTCGTTTTCTAATGCCTCGCCCGGGCGTTTGATTTCGCTTCCAGTGGCGATTATAGCGACTTTTGGGTGCGCAAACACTGCCACGCTAGCCATGCCAAGCTCAGCCAAAAGCGCAATGCTTGCAAAATTTAGCCGTGAGTTTGCGCTTAGTAAAACCTCGCCCTTTTCGTAGCTCTCGCCGATTTTTCGCACGGCAAAGCCAGCAGGCACAGGCTTATTGATTATGATTTCATCACCGCAGACGCTGACATTTTCCACAGGCACGAGAGTATCCGCGCCCCTCGCCATAATCGCTCCTGTGAAGGTTTTGACACACTCGCCAAAATTCGGCGCAGTATTTGGCATGCTTCCAGCAGGGGTTTGCGAGATGACCTTAAATCTCGCCCCGCACGCCAAATTTGCGCTATTTAGCGCGTATCCGTCCATGGAGGCGGTAGGGCGCTCTGGCTTGGCAAATGGCGCGCGAATTTCATCGGCTAAAATTCTCCCCAAAGCCTCGTTTAGGGGCAAAATTTCGCTCTTTTTCTCGGGCGCGACGCTGGCTTTAAACCTCGCAACCGCGCTTTGCAAACTTTCAAACTGCATCGGTGGCTCCTAGCAAATTTTTAATCTCTTCTGTGCTTATGATTTTTGAGTTGTATTTGACGACGAAATTCTCGCCGTTTTCGTAAATTTCGACAATCCCAGCCTGCCCGCTAATGGCGTTAAAATCGAAATTTAGCGCTTTATCAAAATATAAATTTTTAAAAATTTTCGGATTTGGCAGTGATAAAATCATCGCAAACCACACCGCCCCAAGCACTGCCACGACCAGCCCGATACCCAAAATACCGACCCAGCCATACGCTAGCCCGCCACACACGCCCCCGATAAAACTGCCAAAAAACCCAAACGAAGTGAAAATTCCAAGTGCTTCGCCGCGGTTTGCGGTTTTGGCGAATTTCGACGCGAGGCTCTGCATAATGGGCTCGTGCGCGTTAAATCCGGCGAAAAATACAATCACGCCGAAAATAAAAAAATAAGGGTTGTTTGCAAAAGCAAAAATCAAATACGAAACAATAAAAAATAAAATTCCAAGAAGCAAAATTTGCTTTGAAAGTCCGCGTTTTTCGCCCATTGCGCCACTTGCACCCATAGCCAAAAATCCAAAAATCATAGCTATGCCATAGACTTTGATAAATTCGTCTTGCGCAAAGCCAAATTTAGAGTGAAGCATTATGGGGATTAGGAAAAATGCGGTCGTCATAAAGGCTTTTTGGAAAAAATTACTCAAATTTAGCAAGGATAAATTTTTATCTCGCAAAAGCGCAAGTGAGGATTTTTTGGGCATTTTGGAGCGAATTTTGGGTTCAGCTGGCACGAGAGAAAATAGCAAAATCAGGCAAAAAATCGTCAAAATGACGCTTAGCCAAAAAAGGCTTTCTAGCCCAAATTTCGCGCTCAAAACTGGGCTTAAAATCATCGCCGCGCCAAAGGCACAGCCTATCATCGCGCCCATTATCGCCATTGCCTTGCCTCTGTTTTCTTCCGTGGTAAAATCGCTAATCAGCGCCGTTGCCACAGCTCCGATGGCCCCACAGCCCTGCACAAATCGTCCCAAAATCATAGTGTAAATGTCGCTAGCAAACGCGCAAATCACAGATCCTGCGATAAAAATCACAAGGCCGATTGCGATAGTGTTTTTGCGCCCGATTTTATCGCTAAGCGCGCCAAATGGGGTCTGCAAGAGCATTTGCATGATCGCATACACGCCGATTAAAACGCCGACTAGTTTTTCATCAGCACCGCGAAGCTCCAAAGCATAGTAGCTAAGCACCGGAAGCAGGATAAAAAGCCCAAAAAAGCGGGTCGCTGCGATAAAACTAAGTGGCAAAATTGTATTTAACATCGAAAGCCTTAAAGATTATTTTTGTCCGTGATTGTAGCTAAAATTTTGTCAAATTTGGATAAAATAAGCGTTTTTACGCAAGGATTTGATATGAAAATTTTAGTAGCCACTGGCAACAAAGATAAGCTTAACGAGATTAGAGAATTTTTCAAAAACGACGAAATTTACGGGCTTGGCGAGGTTTTGGAGCCTTTTGAAATCATTGAAGACGGCAAGAGTTTCAAAGAAAATGCGCTGATAAAGGTGCGCGCGGTCTATGAGAGGCTACTAGCGCGAGACCTGCACCGCGAATATCTCGTGATGAGCGATGATAGCGGGATTTGCGTGGATATTTTAGGTGGCGCGCCTGGGATTTATTCGGCCAGATTTAGTGGCGAGGGCGCGACGGACGCTAGCAATCGCGCGAAACTAGCTAGCGAGCTAATCGCGCGTGGCGTGCATAGCTCAGGGGCGCACTATGTGGCTGCAATCGCGCTGAAATCGCACTTTGGCGAATACTGCACGCACGGATTTATGCACGGCGAAGTGATTTGCGAAGAGCGCGGGGAAAATGGGTTTGGGTATGATTTTATGTTTATTCCGCGTCGCTACGAAGAGCTTGGAGATGGCGATTTGGGCAAAACCATAGGCGAGCTTCCAGCGCGGATTAAGGGCAAAATTTCGCACCGCTGTCGAGGACTTGCGCTAATGAAAATTTTGATAAACTCTTTTAAAAACATCTGATTTATAAAATTTAAAATTTTAGTATCGCGATACTGACCAAGATTTTATAAAAGGATTAAATTTGGAAAATAAAAATTTAGAAAATAAACCAAATATTAAAAAATCAAATTTGCGAAATTATGATGAAAATCCGATTGTTATAAAAGATGAATTATCAAATGCAAAATTCGCAAGTATAATTATCACAATTGTTTTGTTGCTTTCTTGCATAGTTTATCTTTTCATTTTTGATAGAAGTCGCATTGATAGGGCTGTTATTTTGATAATTTTGACATATATAAACATAAGCAATTCGCTTAAAAATTTGGAAAGCAACTCGACTATATATTTTTATGAAAACAAAATAACGAAAGAATTAGAAAATGGGTTGCAAAAATCCATTTTAACTAACAATATTCATCGCATATCAAAAACTATGTCTTCTGCACTTCCAAATTTTAATTTAAGCCCATTTATTACAAAACTTATTTTATTTTCGGGTTTAGTTTTATTGATTGTTTATTTAATGGCTCTTGTTGCCACAGGAGGCCTTGTTTCTTTTATATTTGTAATGGCATTTGCATTTGGTGCAGTATATCTGCCACAATTTATAATTCATCACAAATATGGCGGTTTGAAAGATAGTCTTTACGATGTCATTTGGCTGCAAGATAAAGACGGCAAATTTTTTAATTTTATGGTTAGTTCGGATAAACAATACAATGAAATCAAAAAATATTTATTGGTTAAAACAGGCAAGAGTTTAGATAAGGTAGAAAAGAAATTTTTTCTATCTGTATCTTGGTTTGATGACAAATAAATTTATTTTATGTGAGTGAGAAAATGGATGAAAAATATAAATTTAGATTTACTAATTGCATGAATTTATAAAAGTAGGTTTAAATTTGTAAATTTAAAAAATTCGGTATCAACGATACTGACCGAGATTTTATAAAAGGATTAAATTTGGAAAATTTTGAAAACTGGAATAAAAATGTTAGAAATAAAAATTCAAATCAACGAGATTACGACAAAGAGCCAATTATTATCAAAAATCCTTATGAATTTTTTCTTAAAAATTTAGACTTATTTTGTTTTATTGGATCGTTTGTTGCCTTATTAATTATTTGTATTGATTATTATGGCGATGATATAGACAAAAAAGAAATGATTAAAACTTTATACTATTCTCTTTTTGGTTTTGTAATTTTACATATTATTTGGGCTTTTTATTATTACATTATCAAAAATAAATGCGAAACTAAATTTACAAATAAAACAATAGAATTTATCGTAAATGGCGAAGTTAAAAGAGTTAAAAAATTGATAGATTTGGAACCATTTGAGAGAAATTTCAATCTCCCATATTCTCATGGAATATACTTTCATTTAACTATTTTTTTTCCAATTGTTTTGGTATCGATTGGTCTAAAATCAATATTGCCTATTTTAATAATGATTGCATATTATGCACTTTGGATTTTTCTCAATTTCTTATTTAAATTGTTTTTTATTTAATCTTAGGCGGGAAATTAAAACATTTTTCGCTATTTCCAGCTTTTAAATTTTATCGTCCAGAATATCCCGGTAGTCTTTTGTGGAGATTAGCCACAGTCGATATGCGTCCATATAATGGCAAATTTCACATGATTTATATTATTAAACACCAAGATTATTTAGATTTACAAAAATATTTTTTTGACAAGAAGCATATTGATTTGAATTCAGTTAAAAAGACTTTTTTAGCTATTTAACCAAGCAAAGGAACTACATATTTATATTTTTGATTGTATCGCTCGTAAAATTATCCATAAATTCGCCATAAATAAAATTCTTTCTAAATTTTAAATTTTTAAGCTAAATTTCATTGACAAAATTTTAAAAATTATATATAATCAAGTTTCCTTTTTCAATCCACATCATTTATCGGAGCGTAGCGCAGTCTGGTAGCGCATCTGGTTTGGGACCAGAGGGTCGAAGGTTCGAATCCTTTCGCTCCGACCATTGTGGTGAGTTTAGCTCAGTTGGTTAGAGCATCAGATTGTGGTCCTGAGGGTCGTGGGTTCGATTCCCACAATTCACCCCACTTTCGCGCTCGTAGCTCAATTGGATAGAGCAACAGACTTCGGATCTGTAGGTTGAAGGTTCGACTCCTTTCGGGCGTACCACTGATTTTGTTTTTTATGCGCTCATAGCTCAGCTGGATAGAGCAACGGCCTTCTAAGCCGTAGGCCTCAGGTTCGAATCCTGATGGGCGTACCATTTAAGCTAGCATTAAGAGCTTTTGGCTATAATGCGCTTTCTTTTTTGCGGATGTGGTGAAATTGGCAGACACGCCAGACTTAGGATCTGGTGCTTTACGGCGTGAAGGTTCAAGTCCTTTCATCCGCACCATTTAATACTCGTTCCGGATTAGCTCAGCGGTAGAGTAGGCGGCTGTTAACCGCTTGGTCGCTGGTTCGAATCCAGCATCCGGAGCCACTTTATCTTATGAAATCCCCATTTTATCGTAGTTTGTGAAGTTTAAGGAAACTAATTGACCCCTAATTTGACCCTTTTAAAAAATTTATTTCCGCTCACGCATAATATTATTAAAATTTGCATTTAAATTTAGATAAGAAAAAAATTTGAAATATTTGAGATTAAGGCTCGATTAAATGGTGGTCCCGATTGGACTCGAACCAACGACTTCCACCATGTCAAGGTGACACTCTACCAACTGAGTTACGGGGCCAAAAATAAGAGTTTGCATTATAGCAAAAAAAGCTAATATAAAATTTAAAAAATGTAAAATTTAATCAAATTTGCCAAAATTTTTAAATTTTGCACTAAATTTTGCGCCAAATTTTCCAAATTTAGCGCAAAAGCTCATTTGCATACGCTCGCACGCTTCGGTCGATTTCGATTAGAGCGTGCGTGTCTGGCGTGTTTGGCGAGTGAAATTTCTCCACGGATTTTAGCACTACGCGCGAAATATCGCTAAATCTCGCCCGCCCTTCTAAAAACGCATAAACACCAACTTCGTTTGCCGCATTTATCACCACGCCAAAATTTGGATTATCCAAAAGCGCTTCTTTGAGCCCAAAAATAGGGTATTTTAGCGTGTCGATTGGAGCGAATTTAATCGGTTTTAAATCCAGCAAATTTACAGGTTTGACGATTTGCTCGCTAATCGCGCCCTCTAAAACTGCGTGCGCTATGGCTAGGCGCATGTCAGTTTCGCTAATGTGCGCTGTGGTCGAGCCGTCGATGAACTCGACTAGGGCGTGGATTTGCGATGTGCGCTCAATCACGGCGTCGATATTTTTCGTGCCGTATAGCCAAAACGCCTCGATTACCTCGAAAAGCTTGTTTGCCATGCTTGCGCTATCTATTGTGATTTTTGCGCCCATTTGCCAGTTTGGGTGCCTTAGCGCGTCTTTGGCGCCGACACTTCCAAGCTCGGTTAGTGGCGTATCGTAAAACGCCCCGCCGCTGGCTGTTATGATGAGCCTAGAAATAGGGGTTTTTGCGTTTTGGATTAGAAATTTTAGCCCGAAATGCTCGCTGTCAATGGCGTGAATTTTTGAAATTTCAAGGAATTTCCCGCCCACGACTAGGCTTTCTTTATTTGCTAGGCATAGCGTTTTGCCAAGTTCTTGCGTTTTTAGGCTAGGGAGCATGCCGGCAAAGCCCACTAGGGCATTTACGACGCTGCTAGATTTGCACTCTTCAAGCATTGCCAAAATCCCCTCCATACCGACAAAAACCTTGTCGTGTTTGACGGCTGATTTTAGGCTTTCTTCGCCGATAGCGACGAATTTAGGGTGAAATTTAGCAATCTGCTCGTTTAGCAAACTCACATTTTTCCCGCACGCCAAAGCCTCGATTAAAATTCCCTTTTTGTGCGCGATATCTAGGGTGTTTGTGCCAATCGAGCCGGTGGAGCCTAGCACTACCATGAATACACGACCACCATAGCCACTGCGCCAAACATATACCCGTCAATGCGGTCTAGCACGCCGCCGTGTCCCGGGAATAAACTGCCGCTGTCTTTGACGCCTGCGCTTCGTTTGAGATAGCTTTCAAACAGATCGCCAAAAATGCCAAAAATCACGATAACTAGGGTCTTGCATAAAATTTCAAGCGGTGGCAGGTTTGTGAAAATACGCGCGTAAATGAAGCTTGTGATAAATGCAAAAATAATGCCGCCGATAATGCCTTCAATGGTTTTGTTTGGCGAGCTAGGGCTAAATGGGGTTTTGCCAAAGCTTTTGCCAGCGAAATACGCACCGCTATCGCAGGCGATTATGGTGATGATAAGCCAGACGAAGTGGAAAATCCCCAAATCATCATAAACCGCCCACATTAGGCAAATCGGAGCGAAAGGGTAGATAAAAGGCAGGATAATTTTCGCGTTTTCAAGCTTTTTAAAGGCCACAATCGAAGCCGCCACGACTACCGAGGCGATACAGACTTTAACCGCGCTGATAAATGGCTCATCGTCTTGGGCAAGCGGAATTAGCGCGAAAAATGCGAGCGCAAGGGCTAGCCATTTGAGGCTGACATTTTTTAGCCCATAGAGCTTGTAGCTCTCCAAAAGCCCTATGCTAAGCATTATGGCAAAAACGAAAAAGTTGATAAATCTGCTATTTATCAGGATTAAAACAGAAAAAACAGCAAGCAAAATTCCGCCAGTTACTAGTCTTTGTTTCATAAAATTTCCTTAGATTTGATTTCGCGAGATTATATAAAATTTCGCCTTATCACGGCTTTAAAACGCCGATAGTTTTATAATCCACATAATGCACAAACGAGCCTTTCACAGGGCTTACATTTAGGCGTTTGGTGTAATCAACGAGGTAGTTTCCAGCCTCTTTGACGCTAAAATTTACGCAAATTTTCGCGGCAAATTTCGCTATTTCTTCGCTTAAATTTTGTTTGTTAGTTTGGACGATGACATGCGCGCTAGCTCGGTCTTTTAGGTGAAACCAAAAGTCGTTTTTGGCGCTGTTTTTTAGCAAAAATTCGTTGCCTTTCTCGTTTTTGCCCACGCTGATTTTAAACTCTCCGATATAAAAGCTCTGCACGAATTCGGCGTTTTTTTCCTTCAAATTCGCGCTAATTCGCTTTTTGGGGAGCAAAATTTCAAGCTCTTCGACGCTTTTTGCGTTTGTGATTAAATTTTTCAAATTTTCGTAAAATTCGATTTTTTCGTTTAAATTTGCGATTTGGATATGCGAATTTGCGGCCTTTTGGCGCAATTTTTTTGCTTCGTTAAAAAATTCGTTCATTGCGATTTTTGGCGGATTTTCTAGGCGAAATTCCACGCTTTCGCCATTTTCGTCATTTAGGCAAAATTCCCTTTGCCAGTCGCTTAAATTATATAAATTCGCCGATAATACCTGCCCGAGATTCGCCAAATTTTCGGCTTTTGCTAAAAGTTCGCTCTCTTTTGGCACGGCATTTAAATTTGCATGCAAAATTTCGATTTTTTTATCAATTTGGGTTAATTTTGAATTTCTAATTTGGGCCAAATTTGCCAAATTTAGCTTTTCAAACTCGCCCACGAAAAATTCATCGAAATTCTCTATTTTTTCTACATTTTTTTCTTTGATTTTATATGGCGGAAGTGGCGCCAAAATCCGCCCCACGCGCACGCTTCGCACATCGTTATCTAGGTGTCTGAGCGCTTCTAGGATTACGCCATTTTCATCAGTTATTATCACATTTGTAAATCGCCCTGTAAATTCAAAATATAAATTTGTGATAAACGCCTTGTAGCTGGCTTTGAGTTCGGTTTTGATATGCAAAATTCTATTATTTTCCACTACGCAAATTTGCAAAATTTTCGATTTTACAAGCCTCTTGGCTAAAACCCCGTCAAATGGGGCTTTGTAAATTTTATTTTCCACGAAAGAGCCGTTTTTGTGAATATTGCACGCGGTTTTATTCATATCAAAAAACAGCTCATAGCTATCAAAGCTAAGCTTAAAAAGATTATCGCCGACGCGCTTTATGTGGCTTAGAGTTTTGAAATTTTGCAAAAATTCGCAAATTTGGATTAGGTGTTGGTATTTCATAACCTAAAATTTCTCTTTGTGAATTTTGCTAAATTCTAGCTTTTCTAGCTTGTGTGGAGCGGGCGTGGAGATTAGATTTCCAAGCGATAAAATCGCTAAGGCTCTGTAATTCCCCTCAAAACCCAAAATTTCGCGCAGGTATTCCTCGCTACTCGCGCCGTTTTGCGCCTCGCGCAGTCTGCATTGTATCCAGCAGCTCCCCACGCCTAGCGCGCTCGCGCACAGGTGCATATAAGCCATAGCGATAGAGGCGTCCTCGATCCAGACATCTTGCGCGCTCTCATCGGCGATTACGACCACAGCGGCGTTTGCGCCTTTTAGCATATCGGCTGCGCCGGTGCGCGCAAGGCTTAGTTTGGCGAGGTTTGCTTTATCTTTGACTACGATAAACTCCCAAGATTTCCTTGCATGTCCGCTTGGACTTAGCAAACCAGCCTTTAAGATTGTGTCTAAAATTTCGTCGCTAATCTCGCTGGAAGCGTATTTTCGCACACTGCGCCTGGCTTTTAAAATCTCTAAAATTTCCATGATTTTTCCTTTCCAAAAGCAAAATTATACCTTTTATTATAAAGTTTTATGGTTAGATTTGATAGAATTTAGCCCAAATTTTTTAAGGACAGGTTATGAAACAGACAATTACGGAAAAAATTTTCAGCGAACATGTGGGCGAGGCGGTTAGCGCAGGGCAAATAGTAGAAAGCAAAATCGATATGGTCATCGGCAACGACATCACAACGCCGATTTCGATAAAGCAGTTTGAGCTAAGCGGCGCAAAGGCTTTGGCTAACCCTGATGGCTTTGCGATCGTAATGGATCACTATATCCCTACAAAGGACATTTTAAGCGCAAATCAAGCCAAAATTTCACGCGAATTTGCCTACAAACACAACCTAAAAAACTATTTTGACGAAAAAGATATGGGAATCGAACACGCCCTAATGCCTGAAAAAGGGCTAGTGGTTCCAGGCGATGTCATCATCGGAGCGGACAGCCACACCTGCACGCACGGCGCACTTGGGGCGTTTTCTACCGGTATGGGAAGCACCGATTTAGCTTATGCGATGATTACGGGCAAAAATTGGTTTAAGGTGCCAGAAAGCATAAAAGTGGTTTTCAAGGGTAAGCCGGGCGCGCACATTTACGGCAAGGATTTGATACTTGAAGTAATCCGCCAAATCGGCGTTGATGGCGCACGCTACAAGGCGCTAGAATTTGTTGGCGAGGCGATTGCGCACCTTGATATGGATAGTAGATTTTCGCTTTGTAATATGGCAATCGAGGCTGGCGGAAAGAGCGGAATCGTGGCGTGCGATGAGGTAACAAAAGAATTTTTGGCTGGGCGAACGCTACGAAGCGAGCCAAAATTTCACTACTCAGACGAGGGGGCAAACTACGAGCGCGTCCTAGAAATCGACACTGCGAATTTAGATCCAGTGATAGCGTATCCATTTTTGCCAAGTAATGGCAAAAGCGTGAGAGAGGCGGTAAAAGATAGTATCGCAGTCGATCAAGTCTTCATCGGAAGCTGCACAAATGGGCGTTTAAGCGATCTTCGCATAGCAGCGCAGATTTTAAAAGGCAGAAAAGTAGCCAGAAAAACTCGCCTTATCATCACACCAGCTACGCAAAAAATCGCCCTACAAGCGCAAAAAGAGGGTTTGTGGGATATTTTCGTCGAAGCAGGCGCTGTTGTGAGCAACCCGACCTGTGGCGCGTGCCTTGGCGGATATATGGGTATTTTGGGCGATGGCGAGAGATGCGTGAGCACGACAAATCGCAACTTCGTAGGCCGCATGGGCGATCGCACGAGCGAGGTGTATCTAGCAAACTCAGCCGTCGCAGCAGCTAGCGCAATCGCTGGTAAAATCGCAGATCCTAGGGATTTGTAACCTAAAATTTTGCCATTTTTTAATGGCAAAATTTACCCAAATTTTAAATTTCAAATGAAAAAATCCAAAGCTTGTTTTATTTTTATAATTTATCTTTGTGCACTCTTTAAAATCACGATTTTTAGGGCAAATTTTAGGCTCGATCAAATTTGGCGTGTCGGCGAATACAATCTCGTGCCATTTAGCGATTACGCAAATATTTTGAAATTTGGCGCGATAAAATTTATCTATCTTTTTGCGGGAAACATAGTCTGGTTTGTGCCGTTTGGGCTCTTTGCGCGATACTTTTTCCCAAATTTTAGTATGCGAAAAATTTTGATTTTTGGCCTTTTGCTCTCGCTAATAATCGAAATTTCACAATTTGTCTTTAAAAGCGGAATTTTCGAGCTTGATGATTTGATTTTAAATGTTTTTGGCGTATTTTTGGGGGTAAAATTTGGCGAAATTTTAAAATTCCGCCAAATTTAGTTTTAAAACATCTCTGGGATTCGAAAATAGTGATTTATCGCGCCGTTGCCCCTGCCAATGTGCAAATCTTGCATTAGCGCTGTGCGGACGAATTCTTTCGCACTACCAACCGCTTCTTTTATGCCAAGCCCCGCTGCTAGGGCGCAAGCGATAGCTGATGAGAGCGTGCAACCTGTGCCGTGAGTGTTTTTGGTGATGATTTTGGGTGCGCTAAACTCGCTAAATTCGCCATTTTCGTAAAGAATATCGCGCGCCTCGCCAGTATTTGCGAGATCTCCGCCTTTAACCAAAATCGCTCCGCTGTAAAATTCGGCGATTTTTAGCGCGGCTGTTTTCATATCGTCGAAATTTTCGATTTTAACGCCACTTAGCGCGCTTGCTTCTTTGATATTTGGCGTGATAATCGCTGAAATGCCAAAAAGGTCGAATTTTAGCGCGTTCATTGCGCTATCTTGCATTAGCACGCCACCGCTTGTAGCGACCATGACAGGGTCTGTGACGACATTTCGCGCGCCAAATTTTTTCAACGCTTTGGCTATGGTTTGTGCGATTTGGGCAGTAGAAATCATGCCGATTTTCACAGCGTCTGGGACGATGTCGCAAAATACGCTTTCTAGCTGGGCTTCGACAAATTCAGGCTCGATATTTAGCACGCCTTGCACGCCAAGCGTGTTTTGGGCGGTGAGGGCCGTGATGACATTTTCGCCATACATTTTGTGGGCGGTTATGGTCTTGATATCGGCTGAAATACCTGCGCCACCGCTACTATCGACCCCCGCGATTGTAAGAACCTTTTTCATGGCTTTCCTTTAACTCAAAAATTTATTAATTATACTTTACAAAATTTACCGCTTGGAAATTTTTTAGTCTAATCCTTTTTATGTGGGGGCGGCGCTCAGAGTTGCGAGGGTCGCCCGCCCCCACACCCCCACCCGACCGACGCTAGCGGTGGCGCACTTCGTGCGCAAATTTTTTAAATTTCATACAATTTCACCTTGCTAAAATTTAAATTTTCATCGCTATAATAGCGAGTTTATTTTAAATTTAAGGATTAAAATGTTTGATTGGATCAGCTCGCCTGAGGCGTGGATAAGCCTAGCCACGCTAACTGGGCTAGAAATCGTTCTTGGCATAGACAATATAATTTTCATAGCGATTTTGTGTTCGCGCCTGCCTCAGGAAAACCGCGACAAAGCTCGCATTATGGGGCTAGCTCTTGCGATGATTACGCGAATTTTGCTTCTACTTAGCCTTAGCTGGGTAATGGGGCTGACAAAAGAGCTATTTAGCGTGCTTGGACATGGTTTTAGTGGGCGAGATTTGGTGCTAATCGGCGGTGGTTTGTTTTTGCTAGTAAAATCCACGCTCGAAATCCACTCTTCTGCCGTGGGCGAGAGCCACGAAGAGCGGATAGATGAGAAAAAGGCTAGCTTTGGTGGTACGCTAATTCAAATCGCTTTGCTTGATATAATTTTCTCGCTTGATAGCGTGATTACGGCTGTGGGTATGGCACAGCACCTGCCTGTAATGATACTAGCTGTCATCATCGCCGTGGCTGTGATGATGTTCGCTAGTGGGGCGATTGCGAAATTTGTCGATGATAATCCTACGATAAAAATTCTTGCGCTTTCGTTTTTGATTTTGGTCGGTGTTTCGCTCATAGCAGACGGACTTGGGTTTCATATCCCAAAGGGCTATATTTATTTTTCTATGTTTTTTTCGCTCGTGGTCGAGCTTATCAATATCCAAGTGCGCAAAAAATCTGAGAAAAACTAGGTTAGCTTCGGTTAGATTCGGGCGATTTTGGGGTTAAAATTTTAGCCTAAAATCGCCTTAAATTTTACAAAAGGAGCTATTTTGAAACCGCTTAGATTTGTAGGAACTGGGCTTTTAATCGCTGTTTTTGGCTTCGTCGCATTTAGTGGGGCTGGTATGTTTTTTGGGCTAAAAAGTGGGGTTATGAAAAATTTCCACGAATACTTTGGCATGGCTATGCTAGCCCTTGCGCTGGTGCATATTTTCATAAATTTCAAACCTTTTAAACTCTATTTTAAAGGCTGGCAGGGGCTTGTAATCTGCGCTATTATCGTGCTTAGCTGCGGATACGCTGGATACAGCCTCAAAGGCGCTAGCGGGGCTGGAAATCCAGCTAGGGCTGTGTATATGCAGGCTCTAAATTTGGAAATTAGCAAATTTAAAGGCGCATTTGGCACGGATAATGCGAAATTTAGCGCATTTTTAGAGAGTAAGGGTATATCGAATTTCGACGAAAGTCTAAATTTGCGCGAAGCGTGTGCGAAATATAATCTCAAAGAGGGCGAAATCCTAAATGCACTTTTGCCGGCTCGTGCGCCAAAAGGCGAGGCGGGTGGCGCGCAAAAAGGCAAAAATTCTCACTAATAAATTTTGGCAAATTTCAAATTTGCCAAAATTCAGCCATTATTTTTTAAGTCAAATTTTAATAAAATCCCAAATTTAAAATTTCAGGGAAGGGTCAAATTTAGCAAGGCTAAATTTTAAAATGTTAAAAGGTATCGCGTTATCGCTGTTTTCTTCTATCGGGTTTGCGAGCATTTATTATATGTCGGTTTTCATGCAGCCTCTTGGCGGGCAGGAGTTGCTGGGATATCGCATGCTAGTGACATTTCCGATAGTGGCGCTGTTTTTGGTGCTAGGCGGTAAAAAAGCAGAGATGAAAAAGCTACTTGTCCGTTTGATAAAAAAGCCCTTTTTGCTCATAATTTTACTTGCGACTTCCGCTACAATGGGAATTCAGATGTGGTTGTATCTGTGGGCGCCAAGTAACGGCTACGCACTACAAGTCTCGATCGGATACCTCATAATGCCCATTTCCATGGTGATTTTTGGCAATCTTGTCTTTGGCGAGAAAATTTCGCGCCTAAAAGCTCTGTGCGTGGGCTTTGCGGTGATTGGAGTGTTTTCAAAAATCCTAATTGGAGGCGCGCCGTCGTGGCATAGTGCGATTGTTTTTATTGGATTTCCGCTGTATTTTTGCCTAAGGCGGTATTTCAGGCTAGAAGGGGCTAGTAGTTTCGCCCTAGAAATCGCGCTTTTGTTGCCGTTTTGTTTGTGGTTTGTAAGTAGCACTGACCTTGGCGCAGTCGCGGTGCAAAATCCAAACATTTACACGCTTTTATCGGTTTTGGCTCTATTAAGCGCGACTGCGCTTTTGGCTCAAATTTTATCAAGCGCGCTAATTCCGATAAATTTCTTTGGGTTATTAATCTATGTCGAGCCACTTTTGATGTTAGGCGTTTCTTTGCTTTTGGGCGAAAAAATCGAGCCTGATTCGTATATTTTGATGATTTGCCTATTTATGGCTATTTGCTTTTTGGTGGCTGATACGATTATCTCTATAAAACGCGCAAAAAGGGCTAAATTTTACATTAAGGCAAAATAACTGTAAAATGGCGCAAAAATTTAATCAAGGAAGTAGATGAAAAGAGTTCTTAGTGTTCAAGATATTTCGTGCGTGGGTAAGGTCTCGCTTAGCGCTGCTTTGCCAGTGATTAGCGCAATGGGGCTAAGTGTTAGCGTTTTGCCTACGGCGGTGCTTTCTATGCATACTGGATTTAGCGGTTTTACATTTCGCGATCTCACCAAAGATTTGCGCCCTATAATGTCGCATTGGCACGAGCAGGGGGTGGAATTTGACGGAATTTATACTGGATTTTTGGGCTCGCAAGAACAAATCGCGCTTATTAGCGAACTTTTTATGGAATTTGGCGGAAGCGGAAAGACGATATTAGTCGATCCGTGTATGGGCGATAATGGCGAATTTTACCCCGGATTTGATAGCGACTTTGCCCGTATGATGGCGCTTTTGTGCGCTAGTGCAGATGTGATTACGCCAAATATCACGGAAGCTTGCGCAATGGTCGGCGTGAAATACCGAGAAAAGGCCGAGAGGGAGTTTATCTTTGATTTGCTCGAAGGACTAAAAGATTTAGGCGCGTCAAAGGTGATTTTAAAGGGGATTAATTACATAAGCGAGCAGTGTGGTGTGTTTAGCTACGACGCCAAGGACGGGCGTGTGAGCGAGTATTTCCACGAGCTGCTACCTGTGAAATACAACGGCACGGGCGATATTTTTGCCTCGGTTGCATTTGGTGCGCTAATGCGTGGCAAATCCCTCCAAACCGCAATCCGCATAGCCGCTGA
Organism: Campylobacter sp. VBCF_04 NA7; assembly: GCF_027737405.1. Classification (NCBI taxonomy): domain Bacteria; kingdom Pseudomonadati; phylum Campylobacterota; class Epsilonproteobacteria; order Campylobacterales; family Campylobacteraceae; genus Campylobacter; species Campylobacter sp. VBCF_04 NA7. The sequence continues at coordinate 48,206 of NZ_JAOVTT010000008.1, read as the reverse complement.
TTTCGTCGTAAGTGCGATGAAAGAGACTATGAGTGATAGCGAGTGGAGGCGCAGCGACGGAGTGAAATTTGAGCTTGTAATTCCTGAGCTTGTAAGGAAAATTTAAAGGCTAAATTTTTAAAATTTTGGCTTTGAAATTTATTTTTAAAAATTAAATGCATAAATTTATACTATTTTAAGTGGTTGCTAAATTTGAAAAAGGTATAATCCTTAATCACTATTTTTTGGGAGAATACAATGAGAACAATCCAAGCAAGTGAAATCTCTAAAACAGTTGCAGAGCTTTGCAAAAAAGCCTGTTATGTAGTAACGCCAGATATGAGAAAAGCGTTTGAAAAAGCAAAAGAGACTGAGGTTTCTTCAATCGGTAAAGAAATCCTTGGCAAATTGCTTCAAAATGCTGATCTTGCAGAAAAAGGCGTAGCTCCAATCTGCCAAGACACAGGTATGACGGTAGTTTTCGTAGAACTTGGTCAAGATGTGCATATCGAGGGCGGATATATCGAGGACGCTATCAACGAGGGTGTTAAAAACGGCTATGTTGATAACTACCTAAGAAAATCAGTTGTAGCCGAGCCACTATTTGAGCGCAAAAACACCACAAACAACACTCCTGCTGTTATTAACATGCGCATAGTCCCAGGCGAAAAACTAAAAATCACAGTTGCTCCAAAAGGCTTTGGTAGCGAGAATAAATCTGTGCTAAAAATGCTTGTTCCAGCTGACGGCGTAGAGGGTGTGAAAAAAGTATTCCTTGAAGCTGTAAAATATGCTGGTCCAAACTCATGCCCTCCAATGGTTCTTGGCGTAGGAATCGGTGGCACAATGGACAAAGCAGCGCTTCTTGCAAAACAAGCAGCTGTTCGCTCAGTAGATAGCAGAAACGAAGACGAAAGATACGCAAAACTAGAAGATGAGCTATTAGAGCTTGCTAGACAAACAGGCGTTGGCCCACAAGGTCTAGGCGGTCTAAACACTGCTGTTAAAGTAAATATAGAGTGGTATCCAACTCACATCGCAGGTCTTCCAGTAGCTATTAATGTCAATTGCCACGCAGCACGCCACGCAAGTGCTGAACTTTAAGGAGATAATTATGTCAGAAGTAAAAAGAATAACAGCTCCATTTGATAAAGATGTAGTAAAAAGCCTAAAAGCTGGTGATAATGTCCTAATCACAGGCACAATCATCGCAGCGCGCGACGCTGCTCATAAGGCTTTGACTGAGACTTTGGCTCGTGGCGAGAAACTGCCTGTAAATTTAGCTGGCGAGACTATTTATTATCTTGGCCCAACACCTGCAAAACCAGGTCAAGCAGTAGGCGCAGCGGGTCCAACTACAAGCGGTCGTATGGATAAATACACCCCAACAATGATTAACGAAGTCGGCATTAACGGCATGATCGGTAAGGGTTATAGAAGCGACGCAGTAGTTGAAGCTATGAAAAAATCAGGTTGTGTTTATATGGTAGCTATCGGCGGAGCTGGCGCGCTAATTAGCCAAAGTATCAAAAAATACGAGGTTTTAGCTTACCCTGAGCTTGGCCCAGAGGCTGTGGCAAGACTAACAGTCGAGAATTTCCCAGCGATTGTCGCAATTGATAGCGAGGGCAACAACTTCTACGAAGTCGGTCAAGCACCATACAAAAAAATCTAATCCATCTAGGGCAAATTTGCCCTAGAATTTTAAAATTTAACCCTAAAATTTAAATCTCAAATTTATTGCTCTTACGCCTAGCATAACAGCTGCAAAAATCGCCAAATATTCGGCACTGCTGAATAAAAATGTATTTTTGTTTTCTAATCCAAAACCGGTTTTAAAAAACAGATATTCGTAAAAATGCAGATCCACAAACGAATAAATTCCAAAAGCCAAAAGCGCCAAAAACAGGCAAAATTTCAAAATTTTACTGAATTTCACGCTAAGCAAATTTGCAAAAATTCTAAAATTTAGCCCCAAATGCGTAGCGCTTAGCAAAAACAGCGCGTGCGTGGCAAACATGTGGATATTTTTGGCTGCGTCCGAGCCAAAGCCAAAATCAATAAAGGAAAAAATATGCTCGCTAAGAAAAACAGCGCTTATTAGCGTTGCCAAAAACGAGCCTAAAAGGGCGAAATTTAGGGCGTTTCGCACCCTGAATTTGGCCAAGTATTTACGACGCGAAAAGGCGTGAAAAAGGGCGAAAAAGATTAAGATTAAGCCCAAAATTTCATGCGCTATCTCGCCAAATTTTTTGTAATTCATGCACAAAACTAGGGCGAAAATCGCGCCCCAGTAAAACGATTTTTTATTAAATTTCATTGCAAAATTTATTTTGAAATCTTATCAAACCACGCTTTTAGCTCGGTTTTGGCTTTCTCTCTTTGATTTTGCGCCACGCTTCCATATAGGCTAAAATAGCCCAAAATCTTGGCTTTTGTCGCTTTTTCGACCGAGCCGATTGTCCTATCTAAGCCGCTTCCCTCGTGCGTGTTAAAGACGAAAATTGGCTTGCCCGCGAAATTTTCCCCCTCTAAAAATGTGAAAACGCCCATTGGCAAATCGCCCCACCAAGTAGGAAAGCCCAAAAATACAGCGTCAAAATCGGCTAGATTTTTATCAAACGGCTTGATTTCGGGTCTTGCTTTTTGTTTTTGTTCGCTTTTTGCAAAATCTATCGCAGCTTGATACTCTTTGGCATACGGCGCGATAGTTTCGATTTTAAAGAGCTCGCCACCGCTAAATTCCGCCAAATACTCAGCCAAAATTTCAGTATTTCCCTTCTTTATATAGCCCACCTGATAATTCTCATCTGCGCGCGAAAAATACGCGATTAACACCTTTTTACCACTCATATTAAATCCTTGTGAAACCTTCGTGTCAGCGGCATTTCCCGCACAGCCAAAGAAAAATAAAAGAAAAAAAAGTAGGATTTTTTTCATACTTGCCCCTTAGTTAAAATTTCAAAGATTATATAAAAAAAGCGAAAATTTCGTTAGAAAAATTATCCAAATTCATTGCCTAATTCTGCAAAATTTGCCAAATTTAAAATTCGGCGCAGTATCACGGGCTTGCGTAAGCAAAATTTAAAATTTATCTATATGTATCGCAGCGTTTTAGCCAGCCAGCCAGCCAGCGCGCTTCATCGCGGTTTGTGGGCGCGTTAGCCACCCTGCGCTTTAAAACAAATTTCGCGCACCTGCGAAACTCGCTCATTGCCTCTTTTTGCGCGCTCATGCACTCCAAAACCTGCATTAGCCCCCAACCTTCGCCTCTGTATCGCTCACTCTCTTTTATGCCCTCGCCTTTGAAATTGACATAATCAATGAGCGCGTAAAGCCCATTTGGCGAGCTTGCGACGCGGTAAAACTGCGATTTGATATGCTCTTTTTTATCGCTTAAATTTTGCATTTTTTCTAGGGAGTTTTGAAGCCTTTCGTAGATAAATTCTACCTGTAAATTTTTGGTTTGATACAAAAAATTTTCTAGCTCTATCAAATCCGCGTCGCCTGATTTTTTTAGCGCATCAAGCGCGGTTTTGCTCTGCCAAGGCGCATGAGAGTGCAGGCGCAGTATTTTTGGAAGTTTAACGCCGCGAATTTTATAAAATTTCACTAAATTTGGAAAGCTCTCTTCGAATTTGTCTTTTTCGTCTTTTTTATACCAGATGAAGTGTCCAATCCCCAAGGACGGGAAATTCTCGCCACTATTCCAGTGGATTAAATTTGACTTTTTTGCCCCTGTTTCGTTGGCGTAAATTTTCTCTGCCACGCTGGATAAATCCGCGCCAAACGCGCTCACGCACAAAAATGCCAAAAGGCTAAATTTCGCTAAATTTCGCATAAATTTATTGCTTTTTTACACCGTGCAAAAAGATTTTAATGCGGTCTTTTATGAAATTTTCTTTGTCTAAATTTGGCTCTTCGCCGAAAAATATAAGGCGGTTGAAGTGTGGCTCGCGAAGCAAAAAGCAAAAATAGCGTGCCAAATACTCAGGATCTGCGCTATCAAACTCATCAATATGCGTCCTAAAATAATTGCTAAGCCCTGCTGGAAATGCAAGCGTGCTGGTATCTAAGAAGATTTTGGAGACATTTTTTAGCATGGAACCAAAGGTTTTTGAGGTTCCAAGCAAGATATTTTTTAGAAATTTTTGATTTTCGGCACTATAAATAAAGTCAAAATAAATCGGGGCAAATTCGCTCAAATACTCCTGTGGCGCAAGGTTTTCGTCTAAGCTAAGCAGATTATCTAGCTTTTTATCAAGCCTTTGGGTGTGAAATTCGACCACATGCAAAAACAAATTTTCCTTGCTTTCGAAATATTTGTAAATCGAGGCAAGCGAGCCACCGCTGATAGCGACGATATCGTTTAGGCTGACGCTGTCATATCCTCGCTGTAAAAATAGCTCTGTGGCCACCTCGAAAATCTTTTCTATGCGAATTTGCGATTTATAATACCTTGATTTTTGTGCCATTAATCCTTCCTGTCGATAAATTTTTGTTGCGGATAGACAAATACACTCTCGCGTGTAATGCTGATTTTTTCATCATCAACCGCGTAAGCTTTGATGATTAGCGGTAAAACGACATTATCGTGAGCGTTTTCTAGGCTCAAATTTGCCTTGCTTGTGAGCGAGACTATGATTTTTGCCTTTTTGCCAGGGCTTACCTTTACAGGCTCGTCTGGGCGAGAAATGCTGATATTTTCGTTATCTACGCTAAAAAAGAAGCTGTGCGGTTCGCTATGGGTGTTTTCGAATAAAAATGTATAGCTGTTTTTGACGATTTTTTCGCCGTTATCGTCGAAATCGATTTTATAGAGCTGGGTGTTTCGATTGATGTTTAAAAGCATGCTCTCTTTTGTGCCACTCATCACCACTAGCCCGATTAGCGCAGCGGCTAGCACGCCGATATAGCCAATCGTGCGAAATCGCATAAATTTGACCTTGCTTTGCGATTTTTGCGCATTTAGGCTCGTCCAGTTGATAAGTGGAGCTTTGCCTAGTTTGCTCATTACAGCCGAGCATGCGTCGGCGCATTCTAGGCAGTTTATACACTCTAACTGCATGCCTTTGCGAATATCGATATGTGTCGGACAGATCCTCGCGCACGCCTGACAGCCAGTGCAATCTCCGCTAGCAGGCTTGTTTGAGATTAAATTTTTATGCTCGTCATAAACTGCGCCACCTCTGATATCATCGTAAATCACGCCAAGCGAGTCTTCGTCGAGCATGGTTGATTGAATCCTTGCGTAAGGGCAGATGAAAACGCAGAAATTCTCGCCCAAAAATGTGATATCAAATGTCAAAAACGCCGCAAATCCTAGCACTATGCCAAAGAGAAGTTTATGCTCGCCAATATCGCTAAGATAGGCAAAAAAGCTTTGTGGTGGCACGAAAAACCAGAGCAAATTTGAGGCTGCAATCAGCGCAACAATAGCAAAAAGCGCAACCGCGATAACGCCCTTTGCGCCGCCTTTTTCGCCCTTTTGTTTGTTTGTGATAGAGCCACGAATTTTAAGAATTTTAGTGCAGATTAAATCTCTATAAATCACGCGAAAAATCGTTTGCGGACAGGCCCAGCCACACCACACACGCCCGCCAAGCGTGGTTAGGAAAAATATCGAAATGAAAAAGAAGATTATCAAAAACGGCATTAAGAAAAATTCTTGCGTCGAGAAGGTGTTGAAAAAAAGGTGGATTTCTTTTTTTTCAAAACTGATTAAAAATAGGTGCTTGCCACCTATTTGAAGCCATGGCATGATGAAAAGCCACAGCGAAGCGATAGCGTAAAAAAAGTAGCGCTTCTGCCTGAATTTTGTGATTTTACTCTCCATGAAATGTCCTTTTTGTATAAATGCACGATTTTACTCTTAAAAGATTAATTACATATTAAAAATATAGAATTTAGATATGATTTCGTGAAAAAAATCTGAATTTCTCTGCGAAATTTGATATTTAAAGCCCATTTTTAGGCAAATTTCGCCATAATACCCAGTTTTAAAATTTCAACGCGGATAAGGCGAATTATGAGAGAGGTTTCTATAAGCGAAGCGTCCGAAATTTTGGGCGTTTCAAAAGAGGCGATTTACAATAGAATCAGACGAAATTCTATTCGCACGACAGAGATTAATGGCGTAAAATATGTCGTTTTAGAAGACGAAAATGACGAAATTTCAAATTCTAGCGCGCAAGGAGCTAGCGCAAAAGTGCGCCCCTCAAAACCTGCCCCGCAAAATTCGAACCAAAATTTTATCGATTATTTAATCAAAGAAATCGCCGAGCTAAAAGAGCAAATCCAAACCTTACAAAGCGACAAAGATAGGCTCCACCGCGAAAAAGAGGAAATTTTAATCTCATCAAAAGAAGAAATCAAGCTCATGTATAAAGAGCGAGATGAAAAGCTAGGGTATTTTCTCTCGTTTTTCGAAAAACCGCTAATCGGCGAGAGTGCGCGCGATAAAAAACCATACGATGTCGAGGTAAAAGAGCAAATTTTCGATGAAAATGAGTGGCTAAGCCTAGCGAAATTTATCAAAAGCCTAGATTTAGGGCGCAAAAAACGGATGAAAGCCCAAAGTCTAATCATCGAAAATATCGGCGCAAACGAGCTAATCAGGGTCATTGGCGATGAGCTTTTGGTGCATAAGAGTTTAGATATCAAAAATTTAAAAGGAAAAAAATGAAAATTAGAAAAATTGCAAGTTATGCGATTGTAGGCGGTTTTGGGCTGATTTTATCTGGCGCTTTGGCTGGCTGTGAGCGCGAAAATACAGGCTTGGAGCTTCGTATCCAAGAGGGCGCGCTAGTTAGAATCGAGGAAGTGGCGCCCGGAAAATATAAAATTTTAGAGGAATTTCCTAGCGAAAAAACGCAAATTATCTTAAAAAGTTTGGACGGAAGCGAGAGAATTTTAAGCGAGGCTGAGACAAACGCGCTTTTGGCCGAGGAAAACGCCAAAATAGAGGCTGGCACTTCAAATTTAACCAACCAAAACGCCGAAATTTCTAGTGGCGGATACAGCCTTGGCGAGGCGATTTTAGCAAGCGCAGCAGGCGCAATCATCGGCTCATGGATAGGCTCGAAACTCTTTGGCTCACCAGCGTATCAAGCACACAGACAAACAGCCTTTAAAAACCCTAGTGCGTATTCAAGGAGTGTAAATAGCTTCAAAGAGGCTAGGGCAAATAACGCCAAAGCAAAAAGTGGCAAAAGCGGGTTTTTCGGCTCAAAATCAAGCGAGAAAAGCGCGCCCACAAAAAGTGGCGGTAGCGCATTTGGTGGCTAAATTTGCCCCGAATTTGCCCAAATTTAGGCTAAATTTAAAAATTCAAGGAAATAGATGAAACTCAAAAAATTAACCCCACTAAGCAATGAATTTTTAGAAAAACTTGGCTTTTCGTGGCACACTGACGCGGATTTGTCGGCTTACATAGCAGATGAGGTCGTAAGCGTGAGCGCAGAGGAGGCAAACGCTTACTACGAGGCGGCAAACGAGCTGTATGATATGTTTATCGCTGCGGCGCAGTATGTGATAGATAATGACCTTTTTCACGAGCTTGGAATTCCGTTTAATCTAGTAGAAATTATCAAAATGAGCTGGGAAAACGATGTGCATTGGCACCTTTATGGCAGGTTTGATTTCGCTGGCGGATTAGACGGCGAGCCGATAAAACTACTCGAATTTAACGCCGATACGCCAACGGCTGTGTTTGAAACAGCGATTATCCAGTGGGCGCTACTTAAAGAAAACGGACTTGATGAAATGGCGCAGTTTAACGAGCTTTTCGCCGCGATTAGTGATAATTTCAAACGCCTTGTAGTTTTGGGCGGAGAGTTGGAGGAATTTGATAAATTTTATGAGGGGTGGAAAATTTTATTTAGCTCGGTCGCTGGAAGCGATGAGGACGAGAAAACAATCAGGCTTTTGCAAACAGCTGCCGATGAAGCGGGCTTTAAGACAGCCTTTGCATACGCGCACGAGGTCGAGTTTGACGACGAGAAGGGGGTATTTTTTGGTGGCGAAAATTACGAGTATTGGTGCAAACTAATCCCGTGGGAGGCGATTGCTATCGAGGAAGGCGAGCTGGCCTTGATACTAAAAAACATAATGAAAAACCAAAAGGCAATTATCCTAAATCCCGCATACACGCTACTTTTCCAAAGCAAGGGAATAATGAAAATTTTATGGGATTTATACCCAAATCACCCGCTTTTGCTAGAAAGCGCGTGCGAGCCACTAATCGGCAAAAAAATGGTCAAAAAGCCGTTTTTTGGGCGCGAGGGGGCAAATGTGAGTATTTTCGACGAAAATGGCAAAAAAATCAAAGAAAATGGTGGCGAATACGCAAACCAAAATTTCTTATACCAAGAATTTGCAAATCTAAACACTGATAAAAACGGCGCAAAATACCAAGCTGGGGTGTTTTACGCCTTTGAAGGCTGTGCGCTTGGATTTAGGAAGGGCGCAGATATCATCGACAACTATTCTAAATTTGTCGGTCACTACATCGAAGGGGTGGAGTAATGAAACCAAAAATTGTTTTACTTGACGCTGATACATTAGGAAGCGACGCGAATTTCAGAGAATTTGAGGCCTTGGGCGAGCTTGTAACATACCCGAAAACCAAGCCAGAGCAGACAATCGAGCGTTTAGCGGGCGCTGATATTGTCATTACAAACAAGGTTTTAATCACAAAAGAGGTGCTCGAAAAGACAAATTTAAAGCTAATTTGCGTAAGCGCAACCGGCACGAACAATATCGACTCCGAAGCGGCAGCGGCGCATGGTGTGCCTGTGAAAAATGTCGCTGGGTATTCGACCAAAAGCGTATCTCAACAAGCCTTTGCTACGCTTCTAGCACTTTTAAACGATGTGAGATATTATGCCGAATACGGCGAGAAAAAATGGTGTGAGAGTGAAATTTTCACACATTTAAACGCGTCAATTGATCAAATTTCTGGCAAGAATTTTGGCATAATCGGCCTTGGCGAAATCGGTCGCGAAGTAGGGCGCATAGCAAAAGCCTTTGGCGCAAATGTCTGCTACTACTCTACGAGCGGGGCGCACGATGACGCTGAGTTTAAAAGGGTGGATTTGGAAACTATGCTTAAAGAGTGCGATATCATCTCGGTTCATGCGCCATTAAACGAAAAAACAAAAGGGCTAATCGGCAAAGATGAAATCGCTAAAATGAAAAAGGGCGCTGTGTTTATGAATTTTGGTCGTGGTGGAATCGCCGAAGAGAGCGCATTGGCATGGGCTATCGATGAAATTGGACTTCGCGTGGGTCTTGATGTGGTCGAAAAAGAGCCGGTTAACGCTGATAATCCGCTTCTTGGCGTGAAAAACAAGGCAAATTTAATCCTTACTCCGCACATTGCGTGGGCGAGCGTGGAAGCGCGCAAACTGCTAATCTCCAAAATCGCAGGAAATATCAAAGAATTTTTAAATGCGTAAATTTAAAGGGCAATTTGCCCTTTAAATTTTAAAATTTTGCAAAATTTATAAAGTCCAAATTTAATCATTTTTTAAAACCCTTTTTTAAAATTTAAAAAAGGGTTTTAAATTTAAATCTACGCTTCTAGTATCGCGCCACTGCTGGCGTTGGTTACTAGTTTTTGGTATTGGCGAAGCCATCTGCCCTCGACCTTTTTGCCTTCGTATTTCCACGCGGCACGGCGAGCGGCAATTTGGGCGTCGCTTAGGCGGACATTTATGCTGAAATTATCCACATCGATATCGATTATATCGCCGTCTTTGAGTAGCCCTATCATACCGCCCTCGGCTGCTTCTGGGCTTACATGGCCGATACTTAGCCCCCTTGTGGCACCGCTAAAACGCCCGTCTGTGATGAGCGCGACATCAGCACCTAGCCCACGGCCCACGATTAGGCTAGTTGGGCTTAGCATTTCTTGCATGCCAGGACCGCCTCTTGGGCCCTCGTAGCGTATGACGACTACATTTCCTTTTTGCACTTTTCCGCCCGAAATCCCCTCGATTGCCTCGTCTTGGCTGTTAAAACAAATCGCCTTGCCACTAAATTTGCGCTCACCGATGATTCCAGCGGCTTTTATGACACAGCCTTGCTCGGCCAAATTTCCGAACAAAATCGCTAGTCCGCCACGCTTAGAATACGCGTTTGCTACGGTGTGGATTATGTTTTCGTCCTTGATATCGTCGTTTTGGATACGCTCGCCTAGGCTTTCGCCACTGATTGTGAGTAAATTTAAATCAAGCAAAGAGCTATCAAATTTGCTTATTTCCTTCATTATAGCACCTAATCCGCCTGCTTTTTGCACATCTTGCATATGAACTCCTGGTAGGCTTGGGCTGACTTTGGCTATGTGAGGCACACTGCGCGAAATTTCGTTTAATTCCGCGATATCAAGCGGTGCGCCCGTTTCGCGCGAGATTGCGAGCATGTGCAAAATCGTATTTGAGCTACCGCCCATTGCCATATCCATAACCATGGCGTTGCGGATCGATTTTTCGTTGATTAAATTTCGGATTTTAAATCTCTCATCAAGCGCAATTTCGCAAATTCTCCTAGCAGCTGCGCGCAGTAATTCCTCGCGCTCAGGCGTAAGGGCTAGGATAGTTCCGTTGCCTTTAAGCGCGATTCCAAGAGCTTCGCATAGGGTATTCATGGAGTTTGCAGTAAACATACCAGAGCAACTTCCTCCACCAGGACATGCTGCGCACTCGATAGCTTTGAGTTCTTCTTCGTTAATCTTGCCGGTCTCATACGCGCCAACAGCCTCAAATGCGGTATTTAAGTCGATTTGTTCGCCACCTAGCCCCTTGCCAGCGGCCATTGGACCGCCACTAGCAAAAATCGTAGGCACATTTACTCTCAAAGCTCCCATTATCATGCCGGGCACGATTTTATCGCAGTTTGGTATGCAAAGCAGGGCGTCTAGTTTGTGAGCGTTCATCACGGTTTCTATCGAATTTGCGATAATCTCGCGACTTGGCAAGGAATAAAGCATTCCGCTATGCCCCATTGCGATACCATCATCAACGCCGATTGTATTAAATTCAAACGGCACACAGCCATTTTTACGAATTTCGTCTTTTACGATTTTGGCATATTCGTTAAGATAAAAATGCCCCGGAATACACTCGATAAAGCTATTTGCCACGCCGATAAACGGCTTATCAAAGTCCTCGTCCTTTAATCCTGTCGCGCGAAAAAGTGAGCGGTGCGGTGTGCGTGTGTAGCCCTTTTTAACGATATCGCTTCTCATAAAAATCCTTTGAAATGAAATTTGGTGATTTTATCAAAATTTTAATAAATTTTAGCAGGTGAAATTTGGCAGAATTTAGTAGTTGCGAGAAAATCTCGCAACTAAATTTTATGCAAAAAATAGATAAACATAAAGCGATACTATCACTGCACCAGCAAAGGCTAGGTAAGCACCTGCTTTAATCATATCCATTTGTTTAATCATGCCAGTGCCAAAAACTAGGGCATTTGGCGGAGTTGCTACTGGCATTACAAACGCACAACTTGCGCCGATACCAATTACGATTGTAAGTGTTTCTTTTGGCAAGCCCATGTGAGCTGCTACGCCCGCAAATACAGGCACCAAAAGCGCAGCCGAGGCTGTGTTACTAGTAAATTCTGTAAGGCAGATGATAAATACAGCAGTTACAAGCAATACCAAATACACAGGCGCGTCTTTGAAGGTATCAGCTACTAGGTTTCCTAGCACGCTAGAAGCCCCTGACATGCCTAGCACCGCACTTAGCGTTAGTCCCCCACCAAATAGCATTAAAACACCCCACTCTGTGTTTTCAGCCACATCGTGCCATTTAGCAAGGCCTAGCATTACCACAGCGATTGCAGCGCACACAGCGACATAGGAGTCGTCGATTTTAAAGCCGATTACCTTGCTAATGTCTTTTGAGAAAATCCACGCAAACGCAGTAATTACGAAAACTATGACGGTAAGTATGCGCTTGTTGTTCCATGGAATTTCTTCGAGTTCGATCTCGACTTTGTGATTTAAATTTGGGCGGAAGACCAAATATAGCACCACTAACATTAATGGAAGCATTAAAAGCATTACCGGAAGTCCAACCTTCATCCAATCAGCGAAATTCCAGCCCAAAGCCTCAGCTGCGATGATGTTTGGCGGTGAGCCAACAATCGTGCCAAGTCCTCCGATACTAGCTGAATAGGCAATTCCTAAGAGTAAAAAGACGATTGTGCCACGATCTTCTTTTTTCTTTGCGTCCAAATTTGCGCAAATTCCAAGCGCAAGCGGTAACATCATCGCAGCAGTTGCGGTATTTGATACCCACATTGATAAAAGCGCGGTTGTGATACATATCAAAATCGCAGCCACGCCAAGGCGTCCGCCGGCTTTTTGGATAAGCCATGTTGCGATTTTTTTGTCGAGTTTTTGCATGTGAAGTGCCGTAGCTAGGGCAAATCCACCAAAAAATGTAAAAATCGTAGGGTTTGCGAAATTTGCCAAGGCATTTTTTAGCGTCAAAGCCGTAAATTCACCGTCTTTGCCAAATTTACCAATCCCAATCGCCACAGCCAAAACTGGCACCATAAGCGCTGTAATCGTGATATGCACAGCCTCTGTAAGCCACATAATCGCGATAAATGCCAAAAGCGCCAAGCCCTTTTTGACATTTGGCTCAAACGGCAAGACATTGTAAAGCGCAAATGCGATCAACGCCGCTACTATCGCAATGATAATGCCACGCTTCGGAAACGAATCAACATCGGTTAGTTGCGCTACTTCTGCAACTTCTTCCGAGTTTTGCGGTTCTAGGTCTGGGAAGTTGTGCCCACGCACCTTGATTTGATCAGGCATGTTACTCCTTTTTTGTAAGATTTTATGAATAATACAAAATTAGGTTGGAAATTTATTAAAATTGCGTTAAATAAAATTTGAAAATTTTTTTGTGCGTTACTTATGGTAACAAAATTTTAAAATTTGGCGAAATTTTAAAATTTTTATAAAATAATATTAATAAATTTTATCCTTTAAATTTGATTTAAATTACAAATTTTCACAAATTTAAAATTTAAAATGGTCAAATTTAAACGCTCTGCGCGCATAAATTTGACCTAAGAGTTATTGAAGCGGGATATTTTCGCCGTTTAGTTGCAATAAATTTGAAGCCTTATCGTAGCTAAAATCAAGCCTTACGCCATTTCCCTCAGGGCGTAAAAACTGCGCCGAATACAGCTCGATTAGCGGTGCGAACGGGCGCAGGCTATCGTAATCAGAGACAAACTCGCCAAGGCTTGTGTCGATTTTAGCGCTGCCGCTGGCGCTCATTTTCGCAAACAGCGTCTCCTCATCGACGAAATCGCCCACGACGCCCTTTGCGCTAAGGCTAAATTTTTTGCCGATGCTGTTTTCGAAGGATAAATTTTTCAAATTTAGCGAAATATCATCTTTGAGCAAATCTCTTAAAATTTGCGGATTTTTCGCTAGTTCCTCTGCTTTGTTTTGGTTCGCAAATGCAAGCTCACGGTAAAGTTTCTCGCTCATAGCGATGTCGCTATCGATTGCGACATTTCGCACTAGCACATCTGCGACTTTGAGGTTTGCTATGCGCGATTTATCGTCCATAAAGTATTTTCCGCCACTAATCCTAGTCTCGCCCTCACTAGAAGCGTCATTTGCGACGATAAATCTATCGCCCTCCACGGTGATTAGGGCGTTTTTGAGGCTGGAAGTATAGCTCATATCAGCTAGGAAATAATCCACTAGCTCTGCGCCCTTTTTGATGCCGTTTTTGTATTTCATATCGTAGTTAAGGCCCTGCATTTCGATATCCACACCCTCTACGCCATAAACGAAAAATTTATCCAAACTCAAATTTAGGGTTTTTAAAATTTCGCCATTTAAATCGCTAACTCCGCCAAAATTTAGCCCGCTTAAATTTATCATCACCCCCTCGTTTGAGTATTCGGCGTCTGCTACTTGGATAATAAATTTAATATCAGTTGCGATTGTGACGCGGTTTGTAACGATTTCCTCGGTTTTGAAAAATTGTTTTAAAATTTCAGCATAGTGTGGAGTAATGGTTTTGATTTTGCCCTCGATCTGCGCGCCATCAGCGATATTTGCGACACTGTGCGCGATAGTATAATCATACCTAAACTCCAAATCCTGCGGGAAAATTTCATCCATTTCGGAATTTAACTTTTGCAAATCCTTAGCTTCTGTCTCGCCATGCACGCTAGCTACGACTGCGGCTAGCTGATCTTTTAGGGTTTGTTTTTTAATCACGCCGGTAAAATATCCAGCAGACGAGCTATCGCCTCGGTCAAATTTACGCTCTTTGACCTCGAAAAACTGGCTATTTTCTAGCATTTGGTTAATGTATTTTTCGGCTAGCTCGCCAGCTTTGTTGCCAACCACGCTATCAATAGCCTTAGCGATAGGGTTTGCGGGCGCGCTTTGCTCTACTTTTGGCTCGTTTTGGCTCTCGCCCTTATCTTTGCTTGGCAAAAAGGCAAAACCCAAAATTAGCACGATTACAGCCACTATGGGAACAAGAAATTTTTTCACAGCTTCTCCTTAAAATTTGGATTAAATTCAAAAAGACATTGTAACCAAAAATAATAAAATTTTAAATTATCTATCTTTAACCAAAACAAAGATATAATTTCGCCATTAATCAAAATCAAAATTTAGGATATTTCTATGTCAAAACAAACGAAGTATATTTTTGTGACGGGTGGCGTGTTAAGCTCCCTTGGCAAGGGTATTGCGGCGGCATCGATTGCGACACTTTTGAAGCACTCGGGGCTTAAAGTTCGCATGCTAAAAGCAGATCCATACATCAATGTCGATCCAGGCACTATGAGCCCGCTAGAACACGGAGAGGTTTTTGTCACCGATGACGGGGCTGAAACTGACCTTGATTTGGGACATTATGAGAGATTTTTGGACGAAAATTTAAGCCAAGATAACAACTTCACCACAGGTAGAGTTTATAGCGCGGTAATCGAGCGCGAGCGCAGGGGGGATTATCTAGGCAAGACTATTCAAGTAATCCCGCATATCGTGGGCGAAATCGTGCGCCGTATCAAAAAAGCGGGCGAAGACAATGACATTTTAATCGTCGAAATCGGCGGAACCGTGGGCGATATCGAGGGTTTGCCGTTTTTGGAGGCGATAAGGGCTATGAGAGTGGAGCTTGGGCGCGCAAACACCATGAATATCCACCTAACGCTAGTTCCATATATCAAGGTCGCTGGCGAGCTAAAAACCAAACCAACCCAGCACAGCGTGGGCGAGTTGCGCCGTATCGGTATCAGTCCTGATATGATAATTTGTCGTTCGGAAATGCCTTTAAATCGAAATTTAAAGGATAAAATCGCGCTAAGTTGTGGCGTGGATAAAAACTGCGTCATCGAAAGCCCAGATAGCCAAAGCATATATCAAATTCCACTCGCATTTATGAACCAAGGAATTTTAGAGCCGATTGCGAGCTTCCTAAATTTAGGCGTTTTAAAGCCAGATATGAGCAAATGGGACAGTCTAGTCAAGCGTGTAATCGCTCCGACTAATGAGACCACAATCGCATTTGTAGGCAAATATATCGACCTTAAAGAGAGCTACAAATCCCTAACCGAGGGCATTATCCATGCAGGGGCTACTCTGGATACTAGGGTAAATCTCAAATGGATTGATAGCGAAAAAATAGAAGAGTCAAATTTAGATGAAATGCTAAGCGATGTAAATGGCGTGCTAGTAGCCGGGGGATTTGGCGTGCGTGGCGTAGAGGGCAAAATTTTAGCCATAAATTACGCTAGGACGCACAAAGTGCCGTTTTTAGGCATTTGCCTTGGTATGCAATTATGTATAATCGAATTTGCGCGAAATGTGCTAGGCATAAAAGACGCAAATTCAATCGAATTTGACGAAAACACCAAAAGTCCGCTTATTTATCTCATTGATAGCTTTATCGACGCAAGTGGTAAAAAACAAATCCGCACGCACAAAAGTCCGCTAGGTGGGACTATGCGCCTTGGCGGATACGACTGCGATACCAAAAAAGGCTCACTGCTAGCCAAAATTTACGATGGCGCAAAGACCATTAGAGAGCGCCACAGACACAGATACGAGGCAAACCCTGAATATAGAGCCGAATTTGAAAAAGAGGGTTTGATTGTATGTGGCGAATCAAACGGCCTAATCGAGGCGGTGGAGTTAAAAAATCATCCGTTTTTTCTAGGTGTGCAGTTTCACCCAGAATTTACTAGTCGCTTAGTGCGCCCAAATCCTGCGATTTTGGGCTTTATCGAAGCTTCTATTAAAAATGTTAGGTAAAAACGAAGTAAGGGAAATTTTACAATCGAGGTTTGCAAATGATAAACACACAAAACTTAGTGAAATTCCCTTACCAAGCCAGCTCAAAGATATCTATAAGGCTGCATTGCGTATAAAAACTGCCATTGATGAAAATGAACGCATAGCAGTCGTGGGTGATTACGATGTCGATGGTATCGTAAGCACCGTGATTATGAGCGACTTTTTTAACCAAATCGGCGCAGATTATGTCATAAAAATCCCGAATCGCTTCACTGACGGATACGGACTAAATAACGAAATAATCGACGAATTAGAGGGTATCGGGCTAATAGTTACCGTTGATAACGGCACTTCGGCGATAGAAGCAGCGCAAATTTGCGCTAAAAAGGGCATTGATTTAATCATCACAGATCACCACATGCCACCACCCGTCCTGCCAGAAGCCTACGCTATCGTCAATCCAAAACAACCAGACTGCACCTTCCCAAATGTCGAAATTTGCGGGGCGCAGGTCGCGTGGTATCTAGTGGGCGCGCTCAAAGAAACCCTTGGCGTGAATTACGATATGTCTAGCCTAATGGATATCCTAATCATCGCTATAATCGCCGATATGATGGAGCTTAGAGATATGAATAGGGCGCTTTTGCGCTATGGTATCAAAAAGCTAAATAACTCAAATCGGGCTTGTTTTAAGGCGATTAAAGAGCATTATTTCAAAAAACATTTCGAATTCGACGACATTAGCTACACGATTGCTCCGCTGATTAACTGCACGGGGCGCATGGACGATGCGACGATGTCGTATAAATTTCTGTGCGCGCGCGATATCAGAGAGGCAAACCAATACCTAAAAATGATAGATAATATTAATAATTCTCGTAAAGAAGAAGAAAAAGCTCTTTACGAGCAAATCGCGCAAAGTATCAACGAAGACGACAATATTATCGTGGTTTGGGGTGATGAGTGGCACGAGGGGATTATCGGAATCGTGGCTTCGCGCCTAAGCAAAACTTACAAAAAACCAGCGATTGTTTTTAGCGTGCATGAGGACCGCGCCAAGGGAAGCGCTAGGAGCGTGGGGAAATTTGATATTTTAAATTTAATCTCATCGCAGGCTGAAATTTTAACCACTTACGGCGGACATAAGGGTGCAGCTGGTGTGGGGATTGAGCCTGCGAATTTAGAGGAATTTAGGCGCAGGGTAAATGCGAAAATCACGCCTGATGATTTGGAGGATTTCAGGGCGGCGGACGATTTGCTAGGCGAGCTAGAAGTTTCGCAAATCGACTTTGAACTGCTTGAAATTTTGGAATTTTTCGAGCCTTACGGGCAGAAAAATCCAAAGCCTGTATTTAATATATGTGGTGCGAGTGTAAGCAATATCCGTCAAATCGGCAAAGAGGGCAAACATATCAAAATGAGTATCCAAAAAAATGGCGCCAGCGTCGAGGCGCTGTGGTTTAACTATGATTTTTTGCCACGCGAAAATCAGAGAGTGGATTTGATTTTTAGCATAAATAAAAATAATTTCAGAAGTGTAATCTCGCCAGAACTTGTGATAAAGCAGATGAGCCCGGCTGAGTAAGGCATGAAATTTGGGTTAAATTTAGCGTGAATTTAGCCCAAATTTAGGATTTTTTCCATTGTTTTACCTCCATTACATCTCCCATCATATCTTCATCGCCCTCTTCTTCATCAAGCCACCACCACTCTTTCACATTATCGATAAACCATTTTTCCTTTATCAAATAAACATAAGCAAAACTGCCTAAACTAGAAAAACCATTTTCGCCCCTAATGGCATAATATGTGTTTTTGTCTTGCTTTTGCATATTGCACTCTTTGGCGATTTTGTCAATCTGCGCGTAAAGCGTTTCTGGGCGGTATTTGCCCTCACGCAGGATTTTTTCCTCGTCAAGGACAAATCTCGTTCCCATTAGCGGATAGGTGCTATTTTCGCCACTCATTTGCTCTCGCCTTTGTTTTTCATCTTTGCAAGTGCATCAAGTGCGCTTTCATAGGCTTTTTTGCTGATTTCGCGCGCTTTTTGGCTCATATTTTTCGCCATATCCGTTTTGATTTCGCTAAGCTTCTCGCTCATTTCCTTTTTAAAGCTACCGAATTTCTCATCAAGCTCGAAATTTTCGATAATCCTCTCGCCCTTTTCCTTCCATTGCGCGCTTAGATCCTTGGCCTTTTCGCCAAATTTCATTTCGCTGATTTTATCGCTTAGCACCTCGCCAAGCTCGCCATAAATTTTCTTAAATTTCGACAAATACCCGCCAAATTCCTCCTGCGCTAATTTTTCGATTTCGCTTTTGGCTGGCTCGCCAGCGCGGGAGATTGCATCGCTTAAAACAGCCGTGAAAATGTCGCTAGTCTGGGCGATTTGCGCCTTTTTTTGCTCCAAGGTCTGCACGCTCTCATCAGGGCTCACGCTCATATCGTCTAGGTATTTTTCAGCCACTTTGGTGATCGCATCATATACGCCAAGCACGGCTCCTCGGATTAGAGCCGGGGCAGTATTTTTGCTCTCGTTTGCCACGAAAATCGCGCTTTCGATGATGAGCTTGGCTATCTCTTTTAGGCGGAAGCGGGTAAATTCACCCTCGCTAATAGCGTAAAATGCGATATTTTTCGCCGTATGATGCGCCGTATCCTCGATATCATCGCCGTTTTCAAGCACGCTGATAAACGCCATTTCACTAGCTTCCTTCAAAACATCGGCAAGCAAAAGCGAGTTTTTGCTAAGCTCGCCAAGAGCGTCAGAGACTATGATTTTTTCGTTTTCGCCCAAATTTGGGAGCAAATTTTCGATTTTTTCGTAGCCGTTTTCGACTAAATTTAAAAGCTCTCTTTGTGAGGCTAGGATTTTTTTGCGTAAATCGTCGTATTCGTAAAACAGGCTATAAAGCTCCTTTTCGCCCTCTTCGCAAAGTGCCTTTTTCGCGCCGTTTATGACAGATTTGGCGTTTGATTTGTTTAAAATTTTAAGTTCCTGCAACTCGGCGCAAAGTGCGCTAGTAAGGGTCGCAAATTTAGCGGTTTTCTCATCTTTGCTTAAATTTCCAAATTCGCTTTCGCACGCTAAAAATGCCAAATTTTCGATACTTTCAGTAATTTGCGCCTCGCTTGCGCTGCGTAAATTCTCGCCAAATTTCGCTACTAATTCCTCTTTCATACTCTCTCCTATAATACAAATTTAAAATTTTTCTTTAATTTCTCAAAAACGCCCAGCCTGTGAGCCTCGCTGGCTACCAAGACCGAAATATCAAAGCTAGCGTATTTTCCGCCGTTTGAAAATTTCGAAAATTTCAGGCTGTATTCCTCGCTAGCTAAAACCTCGTCAATCTTTTCTTTTTTTTGCGTGGCGCACTCGATGATGACCTTGTATTTCCACTGCGCCGGATAGGCGATTACAGGCTTACTCTCTAACATACACGCCACTTTTGCCACCCTCTTTGCGCTCTAATATTATATCTGAAATGCGCATTGATTTATCCACGGCCTTAACCATATCATAAATGGCTAGTAAGCCCACGCTCACGCCAGTTAGAGCCTCCATTTCCACGCCTGTTTTACCAGTAATTTTTACCGTAACATAGAGTTTAAAAGCGTTTGGCAACTCTTCAATTTGTGTTTTTACCGAATTTATCATTAGCGGGTGGCACATTGGGATTAGTTCGCTTGTCTTTTTTGCCCCCATGATAGCCGCTACAACGGCGGTTTGAAGCACGGGGCCCTTTTTGCCATCGCCCTCTTTGACTGCGCGAAATGCGGCCTCGTTTAGGTGGATTATCCCGCTGGCTGTGGCGGAGCGCTGGGTGTCATCTTTGGCGCTGACATCGACCATGCGTGGCATATTGTTTTCATCTATGTGTGTTAGCATTGATTTTCCTTGGAATTTGATTTGGCGGGATTATAGCAAATTTTTGGGCATAAAAAAAGCCTAGACCCGAAAGCCTAGGCAAATACAAAAAGGAGGTTTTTATCTTGTCGGACAGGGGGATTATACTACTAGTTTGGTAAATAAATGATTAATATGTGATATAAAAATGATAATTTAAGTATATTTTAATATGCGAAATTTGGGAATTTCGCATATTTTTTTATTTTCAGACTTTGAACATTTTCATCAATGTGCCAATATCAAGCCCAGCTTGCCCACCATTATCTGCGCCAAAACCAGCCTTGTTTCCGCCACCGATGATATTGCCTAGGATTCCGCCTAGATCGTTCATATCGATTTTGCCGTCGCCGTTTGTGTCAAATTTCGCCACAGCAAGCTTGCCGATAAGCGCGGTAAAATCTACGCCTGATTTATCTACTGAGTTTGCGTTTGCTCTCTCTCCGCCGCCTAAAAGTCCGCCTAACACAGCTCCAATCATATCGCTGCCGCCGCCATTACCCATAGCATTTGCAGTGTTGCCTTTCAAAAAGTTATTGCTAACGCCGGCGATTAGGGCATTTACTTGATCATCAGGCAGATCGACACCTAAAAATTTCTCGATAAATGCAACTGGGTTTGCTTGGAAATTGCTGACATTTCCCTCGTCGCTTTTTAGCGCAGAAACCATTTTCATAAGTGCGTTTAAATCCATAATAGCTCTCCTATCATTAAAAATTTGGCTGATATTTTAGCAAAATTTTAATAACAATCATTAAAATTTACCTTTTTTACCTAAAATTACGCAAAAATTTTCAAGGAGAAAAAATGAAAAAATTTTATCTTGTTTTGGCGATTTTATGCGGTTTAACTCACGCAAATGAGGATAGCGACAAGCTATTTGGGGATACTAAAATTTCCTTGCCGTGCGATTTAAACACAGCCTCGTGTCTTAGCAATGCTGGTGGCGAGAGCGCGAGCTTTGCAATCATACCAGCGCCGATTGTAGCGATGAGCGAGAGCGAGGTTGTGGTTAGCGGGATTTTGCGCGAGCTAAAAAATCCAACCCTAAAAATCAAAGGAATTAGCATGAATATGGGAAATTTCGAAAGCCCGCTTGCCCGCTTTAACGACGGCTCATACCATGCTAAAATCATGGTCGCAGCCTGCCACAGCCCTATCATGCGCTACAAACTCGAAATTTTCGAAAATGGCGAAAGCACAGGACATTTTATCTATTTTGATTTGCGCAAAACGCCAAAACACAAATAAATCAAATTTTGCATAATTAGGCAAGAAATTTGCAATATTGTTCTATTAAAATTTTAAAAATTTTGGTATAAAAAGGTAAATTTATCACAAGGAAAATTTATGCAAACATTAAAACAAATGCGATTTAGTGGTGAAAGAGCACTTTTTGGCGCGAAAAATTTAAAAATAGAAAATTCTGTTTTTTGCGACGGCGAATCACCGCTGAAAGAGAGCTGCGACATAATCGTGCAAAACTCAAAATTTGAGTGGAAATATCCGTTTTGGTATGCGAAAAATATCGAAATCTCAAACTGCCTTTTCGATGAAATCGCGCGCGCAGGTATCTGGTATAGTCAAAATTTAAGGCTAAGCGATTGCGTTTATGGCGCGCCAAAGGGGCTTCGCAGAGTGAAAAATGCGCACATTGAAAATGTCCAATTCACTGACGCGCTAGAAACCCTGTGGCACTGCGAGGATATCGTGCTTAAAAATATCAGCGCAAAAGGCCCATATTTCGGGCTTGATTGCCAAAATTTAGAAATACAAAATTTAAATCTTTTTGGCGATTATTGCTTTGACGGCTGCAAAAATGTAAAAATAAAAAATTCAAAACTTCTTAGCAAAGACGCGTTTTGGAACTGCGAAAATATCCTAATCGAGGATTGTTTCATCGCAGGCGAGTATTTTGGCTGGAATTCCAAAAATGTCACTCTGAAAAACTGCAAAATCGAAAGCCTGCAAGGATTTTGCTATATGCAAAATTTGCGCCTAGAAAACTGCGAGCTCATAAACACGACCTTGGCGTTTGAATTTAGCGATGTGCATGCCGAAATCATCGGCGAAATCGACAGCGTGAAAAACCCGCGCTCAGGGCTAATCAAAGCCGCTAAAATCCGCGAGCTGATCCAAGACGGCACGACAGACGCGAGCAAAACAGAGATTATCACTGAATTAAGGGCGTAAAATGGCGTATGAATTTGACAATCTGCCAAACCGCGCTGGCACAAAATCGCTAAAATGGGAAGTAGGTGAGGGCGAGCTTGCAATGTGGGTTGCGGATATGGATTTTGCCGTAGCACCTGAGATTTATGAAGCCCTAAAAAAACGCCTTGATGAGCGTGTTTTTGGATATTCGATCCTAGATGATGAGTGGGAAAATGCCTATACTTCGTGGTGGAAAAGGCGCCATAATTACGAAATCAAAAAAGGCTCTCTAACTTACGCTGGTGGCACGCTAGCAGCGATAAATTCGCTAATTCGCAAGCTTAGCGCGCCCGGAGAAAATGTCGTAATACTAACGCCTGTTTATAACTGCTTTTTTTACTGCATTAAAAATATGGGCAGAAATACCCTTTCTTGCGAGCTTAGATACGAAGAGGGCGAGTATTTCATCGACTGGGGAAATTTGGAATTTTGCCTAAAAGACCCGCAAACATCGCTATTACTGCTCTGCAATCCGCACAATCCTATCGGCAGGACCTTGCGCAAGGACGAGCTAATGAGAATCGGCGAGCTGTGCGAAAAATACGGCGTCATCGTCATCAGCGATGAGGTGCATTGCGATATCACTGAGCCTGGCGTAAATTACACTCCATTTGCCGCTGCTAGCGAGGTTTGCGCTGGACTTAGCGCAAATATCATCGCTGCGACAAAGGCGTTTAATATCGCTGGTTTGCAAACAGCGGCTGTTTTTACCCCAAATCCAAAACTGCATAAAAAAGTCAGCCGTGCGCTAAATGGCGATGATATCGCAGAGCCTAGCTTTTTTGGGCTAATTGCGGCGATTGCGGCGTTTGAGCGGGGCGAAGCGTGGTTGGAAGAGATGAGAGCGTATGTGAGCGCAAACCGCAAATTTGCCAATGAATTTATCGCGCGCGAACTGCCAAAAGTGCGTAGCGTAGCGCAAAATGCGACATATTTAATGTGGCTTGATGTAAGCAGGTATTGCGATGAGGGCACGAAATTAGCCAATTTTATCCGCCAAAAAACAGGGCTTTTCCTAAGCCATGGCGCGCAATACGGCAAGGGCGGAGAGAAATTTTTGCGATTAAATATCGCAACTTCGCGCAAAAATGTGATTGATGGTCTATCTAGGCTAAAAACTGCGCTTGATTTGTGGGAAGGACAAATTTAAATTTCGACATAATATGTCAAAATTTCACGCTAAAATAGTGGAAATTTCATAAAAGGAGCGCGAAATGAAAAAGATTTATTTCACAATCACGGGGCTAAATTTCTACTATGGTTGGGAATTTTTGAAGGAAAATATGGTCGTAAATCTCGAAAAAGAGCCAGATAATAAATACGACCGCGAGGCAATCGTCGTGAAATTGGAGGGTTTTGGCAAAATCGGCTATGTCGCAAACAGCACCAAAACTGTCATCGGCGAGAGCATGAGTGCAGGTAGGCTTTACGATAAATTTAAGAAAAAGGCAAAAGGTAAAGTTTTATTTGCGAGTGAGCGGGGCGTGATTTGCCGTTTTAAGGGCTAAAATTTAGGCGCAAAATTTGGTGAAATTTTGAAATTTGGTAGAATTTTGAAATTTAAAGAAATTTGGTAAATTTGGGGCGAATTTGCCCCAAATTTTAACTTAAAACTAAAATCGGCACAAGAGCGTTGTGCAAGATATCCTCTGAAACGCTTCCTACAAAAAGCTTTTTGAAAAAACTCTTCGTAAATGCGCCAGTCGCGATTAAGTCTAGGTTATTTGCGCGACGATATTTTATAATCTCATCGCCCGGAACATCGCCTGAGACGCTTACAAATTCGGCGTTTTCGCCTTTTAAAATTTCTCTTGCGACTTCAAGCGTTTTTTGCGATTCTTCGGCGTCGTTATTTACATTTATGACATATTTTTTCGCGTCTTTTAGAAGCTTGGCTTCTTTTGTGAAATTTAGAGTTTTTTGCGCAGCCTCTGTGCCGTCAAACGCCACAAGCACTGAGTTTATCGGGCTGAAATCTTTATTTACCAAAAGGGCTGGAACTTTCATTTCTTTAATCAGCATAGTTGCGTTAAAGCCCACATCTTCGCTGTTTGTGCCCTTTATGCCTAGCACGAAAATTCTAGCCTCGTCTTTGTATTCTTCGATGATTTCGATGAAATCGCCGTCGCGCAAAATCGCGCTAGCGCTTACGCCCTGAGCCTTTGCCTCATCTACGCATTTATCTAGCCATGCTTTGATTTTGCTCTCATCTACTTCGTTGTCTTTGCCGTCAAACGCCCCATACTGCGATATTACCATATCATTTTCGCCCAAAACTATCCCGCCAGCTGCAAGTCCGTAAAAATTTTGACCAAGCTCGGGAGTTTCGATTACATGGATAAACACAGCCTCGGCGTCAAGACGCTTTGCAGTGTAGATTCCATAATCGCAAACAGGTTTTAAAAGCGCATTTTCATCAACGCAGATAAATACTTTTTTGCTCATAGCTATCCTTTTGATTAAAATTCGAAAGAGAATAGCAAAATTTAGAATAAATTTCGTTTAAATTTCACTATTTTTTATTTTTCGTCGCCTTTTTCGATAAATTCAAAATAATCGTTTGAATTTTCATCAAATGTGTGGTTTTTCGTGTGATAGTAGTATAGATACGCTAAGCCAACGGGTGCGATGATGATAGAAAACGCAAAAAGCACTATCATAACTACAAGTTTCCAAATGAGCAAAAACACGGCATTTACGATAAAAAAGTTGTTTCCAATGATGAAATTTACGATACTTTCATACACAAATCTCGCATACGGATACAAAAGCGCGCAAATTGCATAAAATACATAGATAAAAAAATCCATGCCAGCAAATTCCTTGCCACTCCTTGCTGCCATACTCTCTGCCGAGTAGCTTTGCGCCCAGATCAAAATCACAGCCAAAACTGCGCCAAAGATAAAATGTCTAAAATAATACGCCTTGTCCAATCCGCCAAAAGTTTTTTGCCAAATTCCCATGAAATTTCCTTTTTTTAAAATTTAAGAAGGGGATTATAACCCCCCCCCATTAAAAACAGATAAAATTTTGATTAAATTCGATTTATAGATAAAATTTAGCTTTACAGCCCTGCGTTTGCAATCGCTTCGGCCTGTGCGTTTGTGATGAGCGGATCGATGATTTCGTCAAAAAGCCCGCCTGCCATTATCGCGTCTAAGCGATAAAGTGTTAAATTTATGCGGTGGTCTGAAATGCGGTTTTGCGGGTAGTTATAGGTGCGAATTCGACCGCTTCTATCGCCTGTGCCGACTTGATCTTTTCGTTCGGCGCGCTCTTTTTCTAGGCGTTCTTGCTCTTGCAAGTCATAAAGCCTAGCTTTTAGCACTTTCATCGCGGCTTCTTTGTTTTTGTGTTGGCTTTTGCCGTCTTGGTTGGTTACGACTAGACCTGTCGGTATATGCGTGATACGAACGGCGCTATCAGTGGTATTAACTGATTGTCCGCCATGCCCTGAGCTACGCATGACATCGATACGCAAATCACTATCTTTGATTTCGATTTCGCTATCTTCGATTTCAGGCATCACAGCAACCGTGATAGCAGAGGTATGCACGCGTCCTTGACTTTCGGTTTCAGGCACTCTTTGGACTCTGTGCGTGCCGCCTTCAAATTTAAGCCTTGAATACGCCCCGTCGCCCTTAACAAGCAGAATAACTTCTTTAAAACCGCCCACGCTTCCTTCGCTTTGGCTTACGATTTCGCATTTATAGCCGCGAAGTTCAGCATAACGCAAATACGCCCCTAGCAAATCTCCCGCAAAAAGCGCAGCCTCGTCGCCGCCAGTTCCAGCGCGAATTTCAAGGAAGATATTTTTATCATCATTTGGATCTTTTGGAAGAAGTAAAATTTTGATTTGCTCTTCGAGTTCGTCTTTTTCGAGTTCTAAATTTTTAAGCTCCTCTTTGGCAAGCTCGCCAAGCTCAGGATCGCCTAATAAATTTTTGTTTTCCTCGATATCAGCGACAACCTTTATATACCTATCTGCGGCGTTTTTTATCGGCTCGATACCTCTTTGCTCTTTGGAAAGCTTTGTCATATTTGAAATATCGCTTGCGATACCTGGATCACTAAGGAGCCGTGAAAGCTCCTCGTATCGGTCTAAAAAGGGTTGTAATTTTTGGGCTAACATTTAATGATAATTATGCGACTTTTAGTGTATTTACTAGTTTTGCCAAGCGGCTAACTTTTCTGCTTGCAGTTTCTTTTTTCAAAAATCCACGGCTAACGAAAGCGTGGAAGCTTTGATTAACTACTTTTAGCGCTGCCTCGGCTGCTGCTAGGTCTTTACTATCTACTGCTTCTCTTACCGCTCTTGTCATGTTTTTTACTCTTGTGCGGTAAAATCTATTGCGCTCTGTTTTTTTCACAGTTTGTCTAGCGCGTTTTTCGGCTGATTTGTGATTTGCCATTTTTATCCCTTTAAATGAAAATATTAAACTCGTGATTATACTACAAAAATTTTAAGCGTTGCTGAAATTAAGCAATTTTTAAAAGAAATTCGATTATTAAACTTTTTTTGCTAATATTGCGAGAATTTTGATTTATAAAGGATTAAATTTATGAAACTTTTCGGAACTGACGGCGTCAGGGGCAGAGCGGGCGAGTTTTTGACAGCTGAACTTGCTATGAGATTAGCTATGGCAGCTGGAATTTATTTTAGGAAAAATTCCGTTACAAATATGATTTTAGTCGGTAAAGACACTAGGCGAAGTGGCTATATGATAGAAACTGCGATTGTGGCTGGACTTACTAGCGTGGGATACAATGTCCGCCAAATCGGCCCTATGCCGACCCCAGCAATCGCGTTTTTGACAGAGGATATGCGCTGTGATGGCGGAATCATGATAAGCGCTTCACACAACCCATACTATGATAATGGCATTAAATTTTTCGATCACACGGGCTTTAAACTCGACGAAAAAGAGGAAGCTGAAATCGAAAAAATCTATTTTAGCGACGAGCTAATCGCCGAGGCTAGAAAGCAAATGATGGAAATCGGCGTGGCAAGGCGCGTCGATGATGTCATTGGCAGATACATCGTCCAGCTTAAAAATTCATTTCCAAAAAACAAAACATTGCACGGGCTTCGCATTGTGCTTGATTGCGCAAATGGCGCAAGCTACAAGGTCGCTCCGACGGTGTTTAGCGAGCTTGGCGCAGAAGTGATAGTTCTAGGCGATGAGCCAAATGGAAAAAATATCAACGAAAATTGTGGCGCCTTGGCTCCGCAAAATTTGGCAAGCGAAGTAAAAAGATTGCGCGCTGATGTTGGATTTGCCTTTGACGGGGACGCTGATAGATTGGTCGTCGTCGATGATAGCGGTCAAATTTTACACGGAGATATTTTGCTTGGCGTTTTGGCGCTGTATTTAAAAGAGCTTGGCAAGCTTCAAAACGACCAAATCATCGCAACCGTGATGAGTAACGGCGCGCTTGATGATTTTTTGGCAAAACACAAAATTTCCGTGCATAGATGCAGTGTGGGCGATAAATTTGTGCTAGAAATGATGAAAGAGAAAAAGGCGAATTTCGGTGGCGAGCAAAGCGGACATGTGATTTTTGGCGATTATGCTAAAACAGGCGATGGAATCGCCTCTGCGCTTCAATTTGCAGCGTGTATGCTCGGTATGAATAAAAAAGCGAGCGAGCTAGCAAATTTAATCAAGCCTTATCCGCAAATTTTGCGAAATTTAAAGATTACAAATAAAAAACCGCTTGAAAAAATTGCTGGGCTAAAAGAGCTTGAAGAAGAGATCAAAAAAGATAAAATTCGCACGCTGTTTCGCTACTCTGGCACGGAAAATTTGATCCGTTTGCTTTTTGAGGGCAAAAACGCAAAAGCTCTGGAAAAATGGGCGAACGAAGCGGAGAAATTTTTCAAAAAAGCGTTAAATGACTAGAAAATTTATTAAATTTGTCCTGATTTTTACGCTTGTTTTGGCACTTGATCAATTTATAAAATTTATATTTTTAAATGGTTTTTCGTGGGAGGGCGAGTATTTTTCGCTGATACTGACCTTTAATAGAGGCGTGGCGTTTTCGATGTTAGCTTTTTTGGGCGAGAGTTTGAAATTTATCCAGCTTGGGCTAATCGCGCTTTTGGCTTGGTATGTTTTTAGCCAAAAAGAGCTTTTTAACGCTCACTGGCTTCCTTTTGGCATTTTGCTTGGAGGCGGGATTTCAAATGTGCTAGATCGCTTTATCCACGGCGGAGTTGTGGATTATGTGGCGTGGCACAAATGGTTTGAATTTGCGGTTTTTAACTTTGCTGATGTGATGATTGATTTAGCGATTGTCATATTTTTGTGGCAAAATTTGAAAATTTCAAAGAAAGGCAAAATTTGAAAAGAAACAATTATATCGCGTATGCGCTGTGGTTTGCCGGAGCTTTTTCGTGGGCTGTGGGATTGCCGATTGGTGGCGGTTTGCACCGAATTTATTGTGGTAAATTTGTCAGTGGATTTGCGCAAATCGGGCTGTATTGGGCTGGGATTTTTACGCTGTATTTTTTGCTAGGGCTTGTGATTTTGCCGATTTGGCTTCTTTGGGTGCTTTTTGATCTATTTTTCGTAGGAATTTGGGTTGAGGATATCAACGAAGAAGCTGGCGAAGGCGTGGCTGAGGATTATTCACAGCGTCTTAAAAAGGTAGAGGTCCTATACGAGCTTTTCCAAAAAGGGGCGATTAGCAAGGAAGAATTTGAGGCTAGAAAAGATATTTTAATGAGAGATTGAAAGGAAGAAAAATGAGTTATTATTGGTTTAAATTTATCCACTTTGTGGGCTTTATTTCGTGGATGGCGATGCTGTTTTATCTGCCACGCCTATATGTTTATCACGCTGAGAATTTGGACAATCCAAATTTTGTCAAAGTTGTGAAAAAAATGGAAAAAATGCTCTATCACGCCATTGGCTGGATAGCTTTGGCGGTTACGATTTTTAGCGCGGTTATGCTGATTTTGCTAAATCCGGGACTTATGAAAATGGGCTATTTCCACCTAAAATTACTTTGCGCTGTTTTAATGGTGGCTTATCATTTTTGGCTTCATTATTATTTGATTAAATTCGAAAAAGACGCCTGTAAAAAAAGTGGCAAGTATTTCCGTGCGCTAAATGAAATTCCAACGATTCTGATGATAGGCATACTTTATGCTATGTTAATCATGCCAAATCAATGAGAATTTAATGAAATTTATACTAAAATAGACAAATTTGTTCAAAGGGAGAATCATGCAACGCATAATCAAAAAAATCCTATCCAGCGAAAGTAGTGCTGGCGTAATCCTCCTTTTATCCGCAGTATTTGCTATCATCGCACAAAATGTCGATATTTTATCTCCGTATTACCGTGAGTTTATCCACACGCACATCGTCATGGGTATCGGCAAACTAAAACTCGATGAGGATATGCACTTTTGGATAAACGACTTTTTAATGGCGATATTTTTCTTCGCTATCGGTTTGGAGCTAAAACGCGAAAAAATCGAAGGTCAGCTTCGCCATTTTTCTCAAATTTTGCTTCCTAGCTTTGCTGCTCTTGGTGGCGTTATGGCGCCTGCGATTATCTTTACGATACTTAACTGGGGCGATAGCGAGGCTTTGAAGGGCTGGGCGATTCCTACGGCTACTGATATTGCCTTTGCCGTGGGCGTAATGGCGCTACTTGGCAAACGAATTCCAGCAAGTCTTAAAATTTTCGTCTTAACACTGGCGATTATGGACGATTTGTGCGCGATTTTGATTATTGCGCTTTTCTACTCATCTACGATAAATATCTCTTACCTAATCGGCGCAGGAATTTGCGTGGCGATTATGTTTATAATGAATAAAATGAAGGTAGATAAAAAACTGCTTTTCGTCATTATGTCGCTTATTTTGTGGGTAATGGTGCTAAACTCTGGTATCCACGCGACAATCGCTGGCGTTGTGGCTGGATTTTGTATTCCGCTACAAACTCGCTCTGGCTCAATGCTAAAAGATATGGAGCATGGACTTGCATATCCTGTGAATTTTTTCATTTTGCCGATTTTTGCCTTCGCAAATGCGGGCGTAAGCCTAGCTGGTATGAGCCCTAGCTATCTATTTGGCCCAGTTCCAATGGGTATCGCGCTTGGCCTATTTTTCGGCAAACAATTTGGAATTTTCGCATTTAGCTGGCTACTTATCAAGGGCAAAATCGCCTACTTGCCAGAAAATGCAAACTGGGCGCAACTATACGCTGTAAGCATAATTTGCGGTATTGGATTTACAATGGCGCTATTTGTCGATGGTCTAGCTTATGGCGGAAGCGACATTTATCACCACACAGACAAACTCGCTGTTTTCATCGGCTCTATCGTCTCAGGTCTGGTCGGATACATCGTGGCTAAGGTCGTAGGACCAAAACCAGCTTAAATTTAGGGGCAAAATTTAGTGTTAAATTTAGCCTCATTTCTTAGTGCGCGCGAGTGGAGAGATCTACTGCGCGCCGAATTTCAAAGCGAAAATTTCAAAAATTTAGAGCGCAATCTAGCTCAAATTTCACAAACTACCCAAATTTACCCACCGCTAAATTTAATCTTTAACGCCCTAAATTTGACCCCATTATCAAATTTAAAAGTCGTAATCATAGGTCAAGACCCCTACCATGGCTCAGGCGAGGCTATGGGGTTAGCATTTAGCGTGCCAGATGGGGTAAAAATCCCGCCAAGTCTAAAAAATATTTTCAAAGAAATCACCGCAGATATCGGCTCGTGCGCCATAAGTGGGGGCGATTTGATCCCATGGGCGAGGCAGGGCGTGCTACTACTAAACTCCACTCTAAGCGTGAGTGCGGGCGTGCCAAATTCGCACGCTAAGCTTGGCTGGGGCGAATTCACAGACGCCATAATCGCCAAAATCAGCGAAAACTGCGAAAATTTAGTCTTTATGCTCTGGGGAAATTTCGCCATAAAAAAGGCAAATTTGATTGACGCAAATCGCCATTTAATCCTCACAGCCCCACACCCTAGCCCGTTAGCGCGCGGTGGGTTTTTTGGGTGCAGACATTTTAGCAAATGTAATGAATATTTAGCTTTAAAAGGTAAAAATACAATACTTTGGTAAATTTATCAAAATACTAGGTATTTTAAAATTTAATTAAACATTTTAAGTATATAATCAGCGCCTAAATTTTTATCTACACTAAAAAAAAAGGAAAAAAATGAATAAAATTTTATTCGCACTAGCTTCTAGTGCGCTACTTTTTAGCGGAGTTTGCGCCAAAAGCCTAGCAGAAATCAAATCTAGCGGAACAATTCTAATAGCCGTCCATGATGACGAGGCTCCATTTGGCAAGCTAAATGGCGACAAATACGAGGGTTTTGAAATAACCCTAGCCGAGGCTGTGGCTGCGAAAATTTTCGCAGGTAGCGAGGGAAAGGTGGAATTCGTAGCGTCTGCAAACGATGAGACCTCTTATAGATTATTGCAAGATGGCGCTGTGGATATGGCTGTCTCGACCCTAGTCCCTACCGCCGAGACTGAGAAGCTCGCTGATTTTTCTAGCCCGTATTTTAGCGTAAATGTCGGTATCCTAACCCGCAAAGCAGACGCGATAACAAGCATAAAAGATCTAAAAGACAAAACAATCCTAGCCATGCCAGGAAGTATCGGCGAAAAATATTTCCAAAAACAAGGCTATACTATCAAAGAGTGCGATAGTGCGGGTGCCTGCGCTAGGGCGCTACTTGAAAATCAAGGCGATGCTTATGCTGATGAAAACATCATCGTAATGGCGTTTCCAGTGATAAATAGAGAAGTCGAAGTCCCGCAAAAAAACCTCGGAGCCTCTGAGTTTAACTCAATCGGCGTGCAAAAGGGCAACGCAGATTTGCTAAAAGCAATCGACGCTGCGCTTGTGGAGCTATCTAAAACCGGCTTTTTCGAAACAGAGTTTAACAACCACATTTCCCCATATTACAAGGGCACAGCCGAGAAAAAATACTTCTTGCTAGATGATATTTATAATCTACTTTAAGCTTTAAATTTTTAAAATTTTGCCTTGCTAAATTTGCGTTTAGCAAGGTTTTTTTATTGCAAAAAACTTAAATTTTGATAATTAAGTTAAATTTTTGTGACATAAATCTCTTTTAAATAAATTTTTTGATACAATCTAACGATTTAAATTTATTTTAAGGGGTGAAAAATGCAAGTTCCAATTCGTTATGGTAAAGATGATGTTTTAAATATCAAATTTGATGAGAAAAATCTTTTGGGGGTTTTCAATCCGAATAAGGTTGAGAAATTTGACGAGGCCGAGCTTATCAAAAAAGCAATGCAAAATCCGATAAATCAAAAAACTTTTGATGAGTTCATAAGTGGCGATGAAGAGATCGTAATCATCGTAAATGACGGCACACGCCCAACTCCGACATCTAAAATTTTAAAAGAAATTTATCCAAAAATTCGCGATAAAAAGAAAACCTTTATCATCGCAAACGGCTGCCACAGAGATCCGACCGAAGATGAGTATGAGATGATTTTTTCAAAAGAAATTTGGGCTGAGGTCAAGGCCAAAGGCGAGGCTCACAGCCACGATTCTAAAAACGATGAAATGGTCTATTTGGGTGAGAGTAGTAACAAAACCCAAATGTATCTAAACAAAATCGTAGCAAACGCGAAAAAAGTTATCCCAATCGGCTCAGTCGAACCGCACTATTTCGCGGGTTACACAGGCGGTAGAAAGGCGTTTTTGCCAGGCGTTGCTAAATACGAAACTATCGAGCAAAACCACAAACTAGCCCTTAGCCACGACGCGCAGGCTTTGCGATTAGAGGGCAATCCTGTGCATGAGGATATGGTCGATGCGATGAAGGTGCTAACTCATATCGATGTATTTGCGATTATGACGGTGCTAGATAGCGACCATAATATTTATTATGTAAATAGTGGCGATTTAAACGATACATTTTATGATTGTATTCAAAAGGCAGAAGAGGTATTTTGTGTCAAAATTCCTCAAAAAGCTGATATCGTAATCTCAGTAGCCCCATATCCAATGGATGTGGATCTATACCAAGCCCAAAAAGCCCTAGATAATGGCAAACTAGCCTTGGCAGAGGGTGGCGTGCTTATCATGGTAGCTAAATGTCGCACAGGTATCGGCCCTAAGCCGTTTTTTAACCTCATGGCATCAGCCGATACGCCACAAAAAGTGCTAGAAAAAATCCAAGAGGAATTTCACCTAGGCTATCACAAAGCTGGCAAAATGGCTGAAATTGGGCTTTGGGCGCAGACTTGGGCGGTTAGCGATCTAAGCGATGATGAGATGAGAGCTGTGCATTTAAAGCCATATCATGACTTGCAAAAAGCCCTAGATGACGCGCTTGGTGAGAAGGGCAAAGACGCTAAGATTGTGATTTTACCATTTGGTTCAATGACGGTTCCAAAAATTTGAGTAAATTTATCTATTTAGACTGCGCCAGTGGCATTAGCGGAGATATGTGCCTTGGCGCATTTATCGACCTTGGCGTAGATTTTGGCTTTTTAAAACACAGCCTTACAAAGCTAGGAATTTCTAATGAGTATGAAATTTGCGCCAAAAAGGTTTTAAAATCTGGCATAAGTGCCACGAAAGTAGATGTGATTTTAAAGCGCAAATGGAGCACGACACCCCATTTCCATGAGCATGGACGCACTTTTAAAGACATTGTAAATTTAATAAATTCTTCAAATTTAAGCGAATTTGTAAAGCAAAAATCAATCCAAATTTTTACAATCATAGGCGAAGCTGAGGCAAAAATTCACCAAACCAGCCTAGAAGATGTCCATTTCCACGAGGTTGGTTGCACCGATAGCATAGTCGATATCGTAGGAAGCGCGATTTGCTTCGAATCGCTTGGGATTTCACGCGTGCTTTGCTCGCCACTTGCCCTTGGCGGAGGATTTGTGAAGTGCGCTCACGGAATTTTAAGCGTGCCAGCACCCGCGGTGAGTGAAATTTTATCTGGCGTGCCTGTGAAATTTGGCGGTGATTTCGAGCAGACGACACCTACTGGCGCAGGTATTGCAAAGGCTTTAACGAGCGAATTTTGCGCCGAATTTAGCGCTAAAATTTTGCGCACTGGATACGGGGCTGGAAGCAAGGAAGCCAAATTTGCAAATTTGCTTAAAATTATGATTTGCGAAGATGAGAGCATGAGGCAATCAGGGCAGGTTTTAATCGAGACAAATATAGATGATATGGACGCTGAGGGCTTGGCGTTAGCGAGCGAAATTTTACTAAATGCTGGCGCGCTTGATGTGTTTAGCGAGGCTGTGAATATGAAAAAATCGCGCCTTGGCACGAAGCTTAGTGTGCTAGCTAAATCTTGCGACGCACCCGCGCTAAAAGAGCTGATTTTCCGCCATACCACGGCGATTGGGGTGCGTGAAATTTCTGTGCAAAAAACAGAGCTTCCACGCCAAATTCGCGCTGTGAATACGAAATTCGGCGAGGTTAGGATTAAAATTTGCAAATTTGAGGGCGGAGAAAAAATCAAGCCTGAATTTGATGATTGCAAAAATTTGGCACAAAAATTTGGCACAAATATCGCTACGGTGCGAGCTGCGGCAATCAAAGAGTATGAAAATGGAAACTTTAAAGGAAGAGATTAGAGGGCTTAAAAATCTCGCCCTGGCCTTTTCTGGCGGGGTGGATAGCTCGTTTTTAGCCTGCGTGGCAAGTGAAATTTTGGGCGCAAATTTCATCGCGCTCACCATAAAAACGCCATATATGAGCGAACGCGAAATTTCGCAGGCTATAAATTTTGCTAAAATTCACAAATTTCGCCACGAAATTTTAGAACTCCAAACACCGCAAGAAATCGCTAATAATCCGCAAAATCGCT
Source organism: Campylobacter sp. VBCF_04 NA7 (assembly GCF_027737405.1). Lineage (NCBI taxonomy): Bacteria > Pseudomonadati > Campylobacterota > Epsilonproteobacteria > Campylobacterales > Campylobacteraceae > Campylobacter > Campylobacter sp. VBCF_04 NA7. The sequence continues at coordinate 12,959 of NZ_JAOVTT010000008.1, read as the reverse complement.
GTTATTTATGCAAAAAAAATTTATTCGAAAACTTAATTAAATTTGGGCAAAATCTGGGATTTTCAAATTTTGCAGACGGCACAAACAAAGATGATTTGGGCGAAGATCGCCCAGGACTTCGCGCTGTGCGCGAGCTTGGCGTCATTTCGCCACTGATAAATTTAACCAAAGCCCAAATCAGGGAGTATTCGCACGCCCTGCGCCTAGAAAGCGCGGACTTGCCTAGCTTTGCGTGCTTGCTAACTCGTTTGCCTCATGGGCGCGAATTTAGCGTAGATGATTTAAAGCTGGTTGAGCGTGTGGAAAATTTACTCATACAAAACGGCTTTGCAAACATCAGAGCACGCTTTAATGGGCGAAATTTAAAAATCGAAATGCCAAGAGCGCTGATGAGCGAATTTGTGGCGAGTGAAAATTTTGCAAAAATTATTCAAAAAATAGATGAAATTTCACAAATTGATGAAATTTTGCTCGATTTAAAGGGTTTTAGAAAGGAAGTTTTAAATGAAAAAGGCTGAAATTTTGGACTTAATCGCCCAAATCAAGGGTGGCAAAATTTCTGATGAAAAGGTCGTCGAGTATTTCGCAAACTACCCATTTTCCGATATCGGCTGTGCTAAGGTCGATATGCAAAGAGAGCTTAGAAGTGGCGTAGGCGAGGTGATTTATGGCGAGGGAAAAAGTGCTGAGGCGATTTTGGCAATCGCACGCGAGTGTGTGAAAAATGGCAACAATGTCCTAATCACGCGCACAAATTCGCAGGTGGCTGAAATTTTGCAAAAAGACTTCCCTCTTGCCAAATTTAACGAGGTCGGCCGCACGATAAGCATTATCATAAACGAGCCAAAACTTACCGAAAGTTATATCGGTATCATTTCGGCTGGCACATCTGATTCTTACGCTGTGGAAGAGGCATACGAGACGGCGAAATTTTTGGGTAATGATGTGCGCAAAATCACCGATGTGGGCGTGGCTGGGATAAATAGGCTGTTTTTGAAGCTTGATGAAATCCAAAAAGCCAAAGTCCTAATCGTAATAGCGGGCATGGAAGGAGCCCTTCCTAGCGTGATTGCAGGCCTTGTCAAAGCCCCAGTCATCGCCGTGCCTACGAGCGTGGGATATGGGGCGAGTTTTGGTGGAGTGGCAGCCTTGCTTGGTATGCTAAATTCGTGCGCAAACGGCATTAGTGTCGTAAATATCGACAACGGATACGGCGCAGCGTATAATGCGAGTATAATCAACCATTTATAAGGAGAGAGCGTGGAAAATGTAGAGAAAATGACCGCCGTCATGGCTAGTCTCGTCGGATACAGTGGCAAAATTTTGCCAGATGATGTCACGGCGAAATTAAAGGAGCTAGCGAGCAAAGAAAATGCGCCGTTAGCAAAGACGATTTATGAGACAATGTTTAAAAACCAAGAGCTTGCCAAAGAGCTAAATCGCCCCTCTTGTCAAGATACTGGCGCGATTCAGTTTTTTGTAAAATGTGGTGCGAAATTCCCGCTAATTGGCGAATTAGAGCAAATTTTAAGGGAAAGCGTCTTGCGAGCGACAAAAGAAGCCCCACTTCGCCACAACAGCGTCGAGACCTTTGATGAATACAATACCGGCAAAAATGTCGGAAAAGATGTGCCTTCGATCTTTTGGGAAATAGTGCCAGGTAGCGATAAATGCGAGATTGATACATACATGGCAGGAGGTGGCTGCACGCTTCCTGGAAAAGCTGGCGTGCTAATGCCTGGTATGGGCTATGAGGGCGTGGTGAAATTCGTAATGGATATAATGACAAGCTATGGCCTAAACGCCTGTCCGCCGTTAGTCGTGGGCGTGGGCGTGGCAACCTCGATAGATGTGGCATCGCTACTTTCTAAAAAAGCTTTGTTTCGCCCGCTTGGAAAGCATAATCCAAACGAGCGCGCCGCAAAAACCGAAAAACTGCTAGAAGATGGCATTAACAAAATCGGCCTTGGCCCGCAAGGCATGGGTGGGGCAAGCTCGGTGCTTGGCGTGCATATCGAAAACTCAGCCCGTCACCCCTCAGTCATCGCTGTGGCTGTAAATACAGGCTGCTGGTCGCACAGACGCGCGAATATCGTTTGGAACGGCGATTTAAGCTTTACTGTGACATCTCATAAGGACTACAAATATGAATAAGAAAATTTTGCAAACTCCGATTTCTAGGGAGGATTTAGAGGATATTAAAATTGGCGATATCATTTATCTAAGCGGAAATATCGTAACTTGTCGCGATGTGGCTCACAGGCGCGTGGTCGAAAAAAATATGCCTTTGCCACTTGATATCCGTGGCGGGGCGATACTGCACGCAGGACCAATTATCAAAAAAACAAGCGCTGGTGGCGAGGATAGATATGAAATCGTCTCAGTAGGACCTACGACAAGCATGCGTATGGAGAAATTCGAGTATGAATTTATCGAAAAAACGGGCGTTAGAGTAATCGTAGGCAAGGGAGGAATGGCTAGCAATACAGAAAATGGTTGCAAGGATTTTGGCGCATTGCACTGCGTTTTCCCGGCAGGGTGTGCAGTAATCGCTGCTATGGAGGTCGAGGAGATACAAAGTGCTGATTGGATGGAGCTTGGTATGCCAGAGACCTTGTGGAATTGCAAAGTCAAAGAATTTGGCCCACTAATCGTATCAATCGACGCGAAAGGCAATAATCTTTTTGAGAAAAATAAGGTCGAATTTAACAAGAAAAAAGACGAGGCGTTAGCGGAAATTTTGCCAGAAGTTAGCTTCATAAAATAGGAGAAATTATGAAAAAAACAGCTTTTATTACAGGTGCGACGAGTGGTTTTGGCGAGGCGATAGCTAGAATTTTAAGCAAAGAGGGCTATAAAATCATCGCTCTTGGGCGCAGAAAAGAGAGATTAGAAAATTTAGCCAAAGAGCTAGGAAATACCCATATAATCGTAGCTGATGTGCGAAATAAAGATGAAATTTTCAAGGCTGTGCAAAATTTGCCCAGCGAGTTTAGAGATGTCGAAATTTTGGTAAATAATGCTGGTCTTGCGCTTGGTCTAGATGGCATTAAAGACGCTCAAATCGAGGATTTGGAGACTATGGTCGATACGAATATCAAGGGCGTTATTTACACTACAAAGGCAGTTTTACCACTGCTTTTGCAAAGTGGTAATGGCTATATTTTCAATATCGGCTCTACTGCTGGTGCGTGGCCGTATCCTGGAAGCCATGTCTATGGCGCAAGCAAGGCGTTTGTGAAGCAATTTAGCAGAAATATCAGAAACGATTTAATCGGCACTGGCATTCGTGTAACAGAGATCGCGCCGGGTATTTGCGAGACTGAATTTAGCGATGTGAGATTTAAAGGTGATAAAGCAAGGGCGAAAAAGGTCTATGAAAACACAGATCCGATTAAGGCAGAGGATATAGCACAAATCGTGCTAAATTGCATAAATATGCCTCATCATGTCAATATAAATATCGTCGAGGCTATGGCGACAGCGCAAACTTGGGCTGGATTGCATGTAGAGAAAAGATAACTCTGAATTTTGAATAAGTATTATAAATAAATTTTTAACACTTATTCTATAAAAATTCAATATTTTGAATTTTATTTATATTTCTTTAAAAGAAATATTGATATAATAAAATAAGTATTTTTTAAGGAAAGGAAGAAGCGATGGAGTTTCTTACAGGTTTGTCTGAGAGCGTCCAATTTACTATTCAGTTGATAATAGTTTTGGCGTGTCTGTTTTATGGTGCCAAAAAGGGTGGTATGGCCCTTGGTATTTTAGGTGGTATAGGTTTAGTTATACTCGTATTTTTATTCAAAATGTCTCCAGGCAAACCAGCCGTTGATGTTATTTTGACAATCCTTGCGGTTGTTGTCGCCTCAGCTACATTGCAGGCTGCGGGTGGTTTGGATGTTATGCTTCAACTTGCTGAAAAAGCGTTGAGAAAAAATCCAAAATTAGTTTGTTATGTTGCACCAATGTGTGCTTGGACTTTGACAGTTCTTTGCGGTACTGGTCACACAGTTTATACACTTTTGCCGATTATCTACGATGTATCTATGAAAAGTGGTGTGCGCCCAGAGCGTCCAATGGCAGCTACTACCGTTTCATCACAATTAGCAATCATCGCTAGCCCAGTTTCAGTTGCTGGTGTTTCTATCGTGGCTGTATTGCTAGGTGCTGGTGCTCAAATCGAGGGATTTTCTAGCTACCTTGACCTTCTTAAAGTAACTATTCCTTCTACTTTCTTCGGTATGCTATGTATCAGCACATACTCAGTATTCCGCGGTAAAAGCCTTGAAAAAGATGAGGAATTCCAAGCTAAACTTAAAGATCCAGAGCAAAGAAAAATCATCTATGGTTCTGATGACGCTAAATCACTAGTTGGTGTTAAACTTCCACAAAAACAATGGAATGTTATGTATATCTTCCTTTCAGCAATCGTTGTTGTTGCGGTTTTGGGTTATTACAAACAACTTCGCCCGACATGGTCTATCTCAAAAGACGCTGCTATCGTTAATATCGTAGATGCAGGCGATAGCTCAAAAGTTCTAGACAAAGTAAAAATCAGCGACGGAACTATGATGTTAAGCGGTGCTGAGACAAAAATGAGCGTTAAAAAAGATAAATCTAAACTATCTCAAACTGCACAAGGTGTCGAGGTTAAAGATAAAGACGGCAAAACTTACAAAGTTAGCCAAGACGGCGCAAATGTAACTTATGTAAATGCAAAAGGCGAAACTAAAACTTACGAAAACGCAAAAATCGATGTAGCTACAAGCACAAAAGGCTCAAAAACTCTTGGTATGGTTGATACTATCCAAATGTTTATGCTTCTTGCAGCTGCTATTATGATGATTTATTCAGGTATCAAAGCTGGCACAATCGCTCAAAACGAAATCTTCCACAGCGGTATGATTGCGCTTGTTGCGATTTATGGTATCTCATGGATGGCCGATACTATGTTCCACGCTCATATCGATATGTTAGCTGGCTCACTTGGTAAGGTAATGCAAGCATATCCATTTACATACATTGTAGTTGGTATGTTGATTTCAAAATTCCTTAACTCACAAGCTGCTGCTGCTGCGACTTTCGTTCCACTAGCGATTGCTATCGGTGTAAATCCAGGAACAATTATTGCGTTCGCAACTGCATGCTATGGTTATTTCATCTTACCTACATACCCAAGCGACCTTGCTGCGATCCAATTCGACCGCTCAGGCACAACAAAAATCGGTAAATATGTTATCAACCACAGCTTCATTATTCCTGGTTTCATCGGCGTATTCAGCTCATGCTTCCTAGGCTATATCCTAGCTCATTTCTACGGATATATGTAATAGCTCTTGTCTGCGAGGAAACTCGCAGACAAATTCTTCTAAATTTCTAAATTTTATTTCAAATATTTATTAAGTCAAATTATGCAAAACACCGATATTGACATACAGGCATTAGAGGAAGAATTTAAAAAATTCAATGCCAAAAATTATACAAACAACGGAGTGTGTGTATGTATTGCACACTTTCAAATATTGTGCTTTTAAATCAATTACAAAAGAAAGGATAAAAATAGATTTTTATATTTTTCGCACCTTTCTCGCATAAAATTTCTTATAAATAATTTTTATTAATAAACATAAGCTAAAATCCAAATTTTAAATTTTTCAAAAGGAGAAAAAATGAAAATTATCTCAATTCTAAGTGCATGCGCACTTGGCGCAATGCTAGCAAACGCTGCCCCTTACGAGGTCGATAACGCCCATTCTAGCGTAGGTTTTAAGATCAAACACATGAGCATTAGCAATGTGGTTGGAAACTTCAAGGATTTTAGCGCAGAGATTGACGCTGAGGCTGGCAAGCTAAACAAGCTAAGTGCCGTGGTCAAAACCGCCTCAGTTTTTACTGACAACGAAAAACGCGACGCGCACTTGCAAGCGGACGATTTTTTCGGCTCAGAAAAGTTCCCTGATATGAAATTTGAGATGAAAGAGTTCGCGGCTGATAAGGTCAAAGGCGAGCTAACGATCCGCGATGTGAGCAAAGAGGTCGAGTTTGACTATGATTTTGGCGGCGAAGCCAAGCAGGGCGATAAGGCTAAAATCGGATTTAGTTTAGAGGGCAAAATCAAACGCTCTGATTTTAATTTCGCCCCAGGTAGCGGCACTGCAATGCTGGGTGATGATATAAAAATTTCTATCGAAATCGAAGCTGTGGCGAAGTAAAATTTTATGCAAATTTCATTGCAAATTTTGGGAAATTTAGCAAATTGCTAAATTTCCCTTTTTTATTTAAATTTTAAATTTTTGCTACGCAACTCTGCAATACTGCGCCCGAAATTTCGGCGCAGTATTTAAAAACTTGCGGTGGCGAAATTTGGCTAAATTTAGCGCACAAACGAGCGTAGTAGCGCGATTTCCTCCGCCCAAATACTCTCATCAATCGTTTCTAAAATGAGCGGAATTTCATCGATATTTTTGTCGTTCATAATGTTTTCGAAGCTTGCCAGTCCCAAAAATCCGCGCCCAAGGCTCTCGTGGCGGTCTTTGCGCACGCCAAGATCGTTTTTGGTGTCGTTTAGGTGCATGCCTGATAAAAATTTATAGCCGATGACGCGGTCAAATTCGCTCATAGTGCGCTCATAGGCGTCTTTCGTGCGAAAGTCGTATCCGCCGGCGAACGCGTGGCAGGTGTCGATACAAACGCCAATGCGGGTCTTGTCGCTTACGCGAGCGATTATGTAGGCGATTTGGGCGAATTCATAGCCTAAATTTGAGCCTTGGCCTGCTGTGTTTTCGATGACGAGTTTGACATCGCTAGTGTTTGCGATAGCGAAATTTAGGCACTCTGCGATATTTTGCAGACACTGCTGGGGCGAAATTTCATTTAAATGCGAGCCCGGGTGGAAATTTAGCAGTTTTATGCCGAGCTTTTCGCAACGATTTATCTCGTCGATAAAGGCGTCAAGGCTTTTTTGGCGAAGCGCGGGGTCTGGGTGGCCTAGATTTATGAGATAGCTGTCGTGGGCTAGGATATGCTCTGCGCGTATGCCAGTGGCGGCGAGATTTGCACGAAACTGCGCTATATCGCTATCGCTAAGCGGTTTTGCGCTCCACTGGCGCTGATTTTTGACAAAAAGTGCAAACGCGTCTGCGCCGATTTTTTGCGCGTTAAGCGGAGCGTTAAAAACCCCGCCAGCAGCGCTTACATGGGCTCCGACACGCTTCATAAAAGCTCTCTTACGCTGATTTTTACCCCAGCTTTTTTGTCGCTAAATTTGATAATTTTGCCGCCATCGTCGCAGACGCTGTATGAAATTTCGCCCAAATTTTGCTCGAATCCACAATCTGTTTTGGCTAAATTTTTCGCGCCATAGATTGCCTTTGCGCCCAAAATTTCGCCCAAAAAGCCCTTGTAATGGGCGTTTTTGAAAAATTTCTCATTGAAAGTTGGCTCATCATCGCAGGCATTATTCATGCACACGCTTTTGTTTTTTGCGACCAAGGAAAGCACGCTAACCCCGCTAGAATAGACCTGCAACTCGGTTTGGTTTTTAAAACTTCTAATAAATCCCGTGTCGTTTAGGCGCAAATTTGGCGAAATTATCGAAAACGCCACCGCTTGCGTTTTTTGCGGGGTGAGCTTGGCGCAACCACAAAATACTGCCCCGATTCCCAAAAATCCAGCAAAAATCAAATTTATTTTTTTCATTTTTGTCCTTTTTTAAATTTTAATATTTTCATTTTAGCGAAATTTATAAAAATTCCAGCTTTATTAAGTGAAATTTAAGCGCAATTTATATAAAATAATCGTTCCTTTTAATTTAACCGAATTAAGTGGCCCCTTCGTCTAACGGTTAGGACATCGCCCTTTCACGGCGGTAACACGAGTTCGAATCTCGTAGGGGTCACCACTAAAATACAAAATCCAAAAAACTAAATTTCAAATCAAAATTTAATGAAAATTCAAAATTCGCTTAAAATTTCTTAAAATTTAGCCAAATTTAAATTTACGGTTAAGGTTGTATTGGCTAAAATTACAGCTTATTCTTTTATTGTAGAAAAGATAAATTTGGTAAAAAAGGAAAAAAATGAGCGACATTATCGCATACAAATTTAATGGTGAAATTTATGATACTCAAAGTATCGGCGAGGGCGCAGATGGCGCAGAACCGATATTTTTCGATAACTCTGCTGACGCGCTAAAAGTGCTTCGCCACTCATGCGCGCATTTGTTAGCACAAGCCGTCAAATCACTCTACCCAGACGCGAAATTTTTCGTGGGTCCTGCGATTGAAGATGGATTTTATTATGATATGCGCGTGAGCAAGGCTGACGGCGAGAAGCTTGGCGAGGACGATTTAAAGGCGATTGAGAAAAAAATGAAAGAGCTAGCCGAAGCCAAGCAAGATATAGTTAAAATTTGCTCTACCAAAGGCGCTGTTAGCGCAAAATACGCCGAGGACGACCTAAAAGTCGAGGTTTTGAAGCGAATCCCAGAGGGCGAAGTGAGTTTGTATGCGCAAGGCGATTTCGAGGATATTTGTCGCGGACCGCATGTGCCAAATACCAAATTTTTGCGAAATTTCGCCTTAACTAGGATTGCTGGTGCGTATTTGGGTGGCGATGAGACACGCGAAATGCTAACTCGAATTTACGGCGTAGTTTTTGCCGATAAAGAGAGCCTAAAAAATCACCTAACAATGCTCGAAGAGGCTAAAAAGCGCGATCACCGCAAGCTCGGTGCGGAGATGAAATTTTTCACATTTGATGAAGAAATCGGCGCTGGACTTCCGATTTGGTTGCCAGCAGGTGCGAAAATGCGCGTAAAACTCGAAGAAAGGCTATATCGACAGCTTCGCCGCCGCGGTTACGAGCCAGTCAGAGGCCCTGAAATCCTAAAATCTGACGCGTGGAAAATCAGCGGACACTACACAAATTACAAAGAAAATATGTATTTTACGATGATCGAAGAGCAAGAATACGGCATTAAGCCGATGAACTGCGTAGGTCATATCAAAGTCTATCAAAGCGAAATTCGCTCATATCGCGATTTGCCACTTAAATTTTGCGAATACGGCGTCGTGCATAGACACGAAAAATCAGGCGTTTTGCACGGGTTGTTTAGAGTGCGTGAATTCACCCAAGATGACGCGCATATCTTTTGTATGCCAAGCCAAATCAAAGAAAATGTCTATGAAATTTTGGACTTCGTCGATGTGCTAATGGGCGCGTTTGATTTCAACTACGAAATGGAAATTTCAACCAAACCTGCCAAGGCTGTGGGCGATGATGAAGTGTGGGAAATCGCTACAAAAGCGCTTAAAGACGCGCTTGATGAAAAGGGCTTTAAATACGGTATCGACGAGGGCGGCGGTGCGTTTTATGGTCCGAAAATCGACATCAAAATCACAGACGCTTTGGGTCGAAAATGGCAGTGTGGCACCGTGCAGGTGGATTTCAACCTGCCAAATCGCTTCGAGCTAGGTTATATCGACGAAAACAATGAGAAAAAACAGCCCGTCATGCTTCACAGAGCGATTTTAGGAAGCTTTGAGAGATTTATAGGAATTTTGATCGAACACACAGCTGGCGAGCTTCCGTTTTGGATCTGCCCGACACAAGTGGCGATTATCCCAATTGGCGAAGCGCACAGCGCGTATGCAAAAGAGATTTCAGCTATGTTGCGCGAATTGGGCATAGACAGCGAAATTTTAACCAAAAATGAAACTTTAAATAAAAAAATCAGAACAGCCGAAAAGCAAAAGGTGCCATTAATCATCGTTCTTGGCGATAATGAAGTGGCTAATCGTAGCGTCGCATTGCGTGATAGGCGTGCGCGCGAACAGCGAAATTTAGGGCTTAGCGAGTTCTTGGATTTCGTGCAAAACAAATTAAATGAGGTGAATTTTTGAGCAGCAAAAAAGAAGTTTTTCTAAACGAAGAAATCGAGGCTGATGAGGTTAGGTGTATCGGCGAAGATGGTGAAGCATACGGCGTAATCTCGCTAGATGAGGCGTTGCAAATCGCAAGCAAACAAGGTGTCGATCTCGTGCTAATCGCGCCAGATGCGAAACCGCCAGTGTGCAAGGTAATGGATTATAGTAAATTCCGTTATCAACAAGAAAAAAAGCTAAAAGAGACCAAGAAAAAACAGAAAATCATCGAGATTAAAGAGATAAAATTTTCGGCAAAAATCGCTCAAAACGATGTGAATTACAAGGTAAAACACGCAAAAGAATTCCTAGATTCTGGCAAACATGTCAAACTTCGCGTGTTTTTGAAGGGTCGCGAGATGAGCACTCCTGAGATTGGTGTAAATTTGCTAAACAAAATTTGGGAAGAGAATTTCGCGGGTAGCGCAGAGCGCGACAAAGCCCCGATTTTAGAGGGAAGATATGTGAGTATGCTAATTACGCCGAAAAAGTCTTAAATTTCGGCGTAGCTTAAATATTTTTAAATTTCAGCAGAAATTTAAAATTTTATTATATAATCACAGCTTATCTTAAAAAAAAGGATAAACATGCCAAAGATGAAAAGTGTGCGTGGCGCAGCAAAACGCTTTAAAATAGGCAAAAACAAGATTAAACGCGGTTCAGCTTTCCGCAGCCATATCTTGACTAAAAAGTCTAGCGAGTGTAAAAGAGATTTGCGCGGCCCACATTATGTAGATTCTACAAATGTTAGAGCTGTTAAGCTTATGCTTTGTAAATAATTTTAGTTTTTGACCTAGTCATTCAAACTCCCCTAAGATAGGGAAAGACCCAAAAATGGGCGCCATTTAAGAAAGGATTAATATGGCAAGAGTAAAAACAGGCGTTGTTAGAAGACGCAGACACAATAAAGTTTTAAAACTTGCTCGCGGTTTTTATAGCGCAAGAAGAAAACATTTCAGAAAAGCCAAAGAACAATTAGAAAGAAGTTTGGTTTATGCTTACCGCGACAGACGCGCGAAAAAACGCGACTTCCGCAGACTATGGATCGTTAGAATTAACGCTGCTTGCAGAATCAACGATATTAGTTATTCTAAATTTATGCACGGTCTTAAACTTGCAAACATCGAATTAGATAGAAAAATCCTAGCAAACCTTGCTATGAACGATGCTAAGGCTTTCGCTGCATTAGCTGATAAAGCAAAGGCTGCTTTAAAATAATTTTTTGAATTTCAAGATTTTTTCTTGAAATTCTCCCTTTTAAATTTTGTATTCTGGCTCGTTTAAATAGATTTTAAGCGGGGTTTGAATACAATGTCCCCTTTATTTCGTGGTTGGATAGCTCAGTCGGTAGAGCAGCAGACTGAAAATCTGCGTGTCGGCAGTTCGATTCTGCCTCTAACCACCATTTAAGCTTATTTTTAACTCTTTTTATTCGCTTTAAAATTTTGAAAATTAAAATTTGGCTATGACGAATTTAGTCGCAGAAACTAAATTTATCTTTTTGTAATTATCTTTAAATTCGGCATTTCTTGTAGAATTTCTTGGTTTTGTATCGGCGTATCCAAAATGTCTATATGGAATAAATTTTTTAAATTTACTATGCTAGGTGGTAGCTTTTTTATGCCAGTAAAACCTATGTTTAAATATTCTAAATTTGTTAATTCTCCGATATTTTCAGGCAGAGCAGACAGATCTTTATTATCATAAATCAAAAGCGTTTCTAAATTTTTCAAATTTGCAATTTTTGGCGAAATTGTTTTTAGGCTTCCTCTGGTGTATTCAAATCGCTTTAAATTTGCTAAATTTTCAATTTCATCGGGTATAGTAGTAATATTGCTATCGTTTAGTTGCAAATCCTCTAAATTGTGTAGTTTAAGTATCTCCATAAAGTTTTCTTGGGTTACATTGCTGATACTTAAAACTTTTAAGTTTTGTAAATTTGAAAAATTTTGTGGAAAATTTTTAAAACTAGTAGATAAATACTCTAAATTTTGCATATTTGTTATCAATATTGGAAATTCTTTTTGGGCAATTAAACTTAAATTTAATAGTTGTAAATTTTTTAAATTTGCCATTTCGTCAGGTATAGATTTTAACTTTCTACACATATCACAATTAAATTGTTTTAAGTTTATAAGATTCCCAAATTCAGGCGAAATTTCAGATATATCGGTGCCCGAAATGTCTAACGCTTCTAAATTTTTCATATTTAATATATGTTTTCCTAGATTTTCTATCTTAGAATAACTTAAATTTAAAGCTTTTAAATTTGGAATTTTGCTTATGATTTCTGTGATTTCTTTTATTTGTGTTTTTCTAAGATTTAATATAGAAAGTTTTGTCAAATTCACAACGCAAGGCGGTAAATCTGTAATATTGGCTTCACGGACATCGATTGTTTCTAGGTTACTAAGCATACAAATTTCGCTAGGTAATTCATTTGTATTGTCTGTATCGATTGAAAAATACACTCCGCGTGGTGAAGGTCTTTCTATTGATATTTCAGTAAAATATTCTAGACTATCATAGAAATCTTTTGTGGTTTCGACTTTTAAATTTTCAACAGCTTTATCAAATTCTACTATATTTATCTCATTATTTGCCAATTTTTTAGACAACTTGTCGTATCTTAGGTCGGATTGAACCGGTCTAGAATAATCTACAAATTTGGATAGAATTCGCATTTGCTCATTTGTTTTGCTATCAAGTTCTGGCGAATTTATCAACTCTTTATCGCCTTGATCGGCATTTAGAAAAATTTGCCCCATTATAAGTATCGCTAAAATTATCTTTTTCATAAAATCTCCAAATTTAAAAAATTTAATAAGATGGATTATAACAAAAAAGTGAATTTTTAGCTATTTTGGCGAGTTTTGAAAAATTTCTACAATTCCCCCTCCATTTAATCTCTTTTTAAGCAACCCTTGAATATAATCCACTTTCCGTTTTTGAAATCTAACTTCTGTTATTTTCCAATGCGTGTTATTTTATTTATTATTGTCAAAAACTATCTTTTAGTCAATCTTTG
>NZ_JAOVTT010000007.1:0-88343 GCF_027737405.1 Campylobacter sp. VBCF_04 NA7 | reverse complement strand
CAAAGATTGACTAAAAGATAGTTTTTGACAATAATAAATAAAATAACACGCATTGGAAAATAACAGAAGTTAGATTTCAAAAACGGAAAGTGGATTATATTCAAGGGTTGCTTAAAAAGAGATTAAAGGTTAGGGGAAAATTTAAAATTTTGCAAAATTTATAAATTTCGCCAAATTTTGCTTGGCGAAATTTAACTAAAATTTATCTATAAATCCCCACACTTTCGCGTATTAGGCGCATTTTTTCACTTGCGATTTTTTGCGCCTTTTGCGCACCATAAGCCAAAATTTCATCTAGCTTTTTCTTATCAGCTAGCAACTCAGCATATTTTTCGCGCGCCTGTCCGAAATACTCACTCACAAGCTCGCCAAGATACATTTTAAAGTGTCCGTGTCCCTCGCCACCACGCTCATATCGAGCTTGCAAGGCTTTTTGTCCTTCTTGGTCTAAAAAGAGTTTTGCTATATTATAAACATTGCAGTTTTGCCACTGCTTTGGCGCTTCGAGCGGCTCAGATGTCGTAACAATCGAGCCGATTTGCTTTTTTTGCTCCTTTGGCGAAGAAAAAATATCAATCGTATTTCCGTAGCTTTTACTCATTTTTGCGCCGTCCGTGCCAGGGACTATTGCGACATTTTCACTGATTCTAGCGCTTGGCAGGGTTAAAATTTCGCCATGCGCGTTGTTAAATTTCAAAGCGATATCGCGCGCTATTTCGACATGCTGAATTTGATCTTTGCCCACAGGCACGCTCGTAGCGTCATATAGCAAAATATCAGCCGCCATTAGCACAGGGTATGAAAACAAATCGTGCTTGCTCTCAAAGCCCTTTGCGACCTTGTCTTTGTAAGCGTGAGCGCGCTCTAACAGCCCCATTGGCGTGTATCCGCTAAGTATCCAGTAAAGCTCCAAAACCTCTTTCACATCGCTTTGCACCCAAAATGTCGATTTTTCTGGATCGATTCCCAAAGACAAAAACGCCGCAGCCGCCTCATAAGTGCTCTCTTTGAGCTTCGCGCCCTCGCTAACAGAGGTGAGCGCGTGGTAGTTTGCGATGAACAAAAACAGCTCCTCGCCCGCATTTTGCGCATCTACCATTTGCTTAATGCTGGCAAAATAATTCCCCAAATGTAGCCTGCCTGAGGGTTGAAGCCCAGTTAGTGTGCGTGGATTTGAAATTTTAGATTTTTCACTCATTTTTTAACCTCTTTTTTGATAATTTTTAGTAATTTTTCGATAACTTCTTTTTGCGAATTTTTCTCTACATTTACGATATAATCGGCCTTGGCGCTGTATTTTTTATCCCTTTGCTCATGCAGGGCGCGCGCCTTTTTCAAATCAGCCAAAAGCGGTCGTTTTGCGATTTTTTTGCTAGCGTTTTGGCTAGAATTTATGCGCTTAATTATCGCATCGAAGCTCGATTTTAGGTAGATTACGGTGCCAATTTTGTTTAAATTTTTAACAGCATAAAACCCGCCGCCAGTCGAGATTATCGCGCCACTCACATTTTTTTCCAAAAATTTAGCGAGTTTTTTCTCTATTTTGCGAAATTCCACCTCGCCCTGCTCCTCGAAAATTTTGCGAATTTTTTTGTTTGCATAGCTTTCGATCATATCGTCGCAATCTATCGCAAACAGCCCGCTAGCCCCAGCCAAAGCGCGCGCGAAAGTCCCCTTGCCAACACCCATAAAGCCGATTAAGATTATATTTTTTGCGCTCATTTTTGCCCTTTTTTCAAATTTGCCTCGCCCTCATCGTCGTTTCCGCGATTTTTAGGGATTATGACCAAAGGCGTCCCGCTTAAATCGAATTTCTCTCTAAGTTTGTTCGCCAAATAGCGTTTATAGCTAAAATGTAGCGCGCGCGGGCGATTCATCACAAGCGCGATTTTAGGCGGAGCGAAGCCAAACTGCGCCGCATAGTAGATTTTCACGCTCTTGCCCTTATCGTGCGGAAGCGGGTGAGCTTTGGTCGCTTCTTCGATTAGCGCATTTAAATGGGCGGTTTTTATCTTTTGCGTGTAATTTTTATAAACCTGCAAAATCAGCGGGTAGAGCTTGTGTATGCGTTTGCCACCAAGCGCGCTTACACTAATAACCGGCGCGTAAGCTAGAAATTTAAATTTATCGCGCAAATCGCGCACCATAGCGTCAAATTCGGCCTCGCTTTTGTCCCATTTATTTAGCACGATTATCACGCCTAGCTCAAATTTAGCCGCAAGCCCTGCAATTCGCTCATCTAGCTCGCTAAATGGCTCAGAAGAGTCCAAAACCAAAAGCGCAATGTCTGAATTTTCTAAAATTTTCTCCGTTCTATTTAGCGCAAACCTTTCTATTCCCTCGATTTTACCGCGTTTTCTAATACCAGCAGTATCCACAAACTCAAACCTTCTCCCCTCAAATTCATAGCTTTCATTGACAGGATCTATCGTCGTACCAGCCACACTGCTTACCACCGAGCGTTCGTTTTTCACAAGAGCGTTTAAAAGGCTAGATTTGCCCACATTTACCCGCCCGATAATGCCTACATTTATGGTTTTGTTCTCGTAATACTCGCTCTCATCGCTCTCTTTGATTTCGCCATTATCGTCAAAATTTTCTAAAAAATCATCGAAATCCTCGCTCTCGTCCCCTCGCACAGGCGCAGGATCTAAGTGAGTATAAATCCAATCCCTAAGCTCGTCAATACCGGCATTATGGCTGACAGATAGTGCAAACATCTGCGCGCCAAATTCGTTAAATTCCCAGCTTCGCTCTTCATCTTTTTTGCTATCTACTTTATTTACGAGCAAAACTATCGGCTTGCCTAGCTTTTGCAAAGAAAAGAAAATTTTGCGATCCTGCTCATCTGGGAGCAGTTTGCCATCTACCATAAAAAGAATAATATCCGCATTTTGCGCCTCGGCTAGGGTTTTTGCCTGCACGCGCGCAAAAAGCTCGCTCGTATCATCAAGTCCGCCAGAATCGACTATCATCGCATTTCTATCATAAATTTGCACGGCGATTTTATTCGTATCCCTCGTGGTGCCTGAAACCTCGCTAGTAATGGCAATTCTTGCGTTTGCGAAGCGGTTAAAAAGGCTCGATTTCCCCACATTTGGGCGCCCTATTATCATCACTGTTTTCATAATACTTCCTTTGATTTTTCTCATTATAGCCAAATTTTATTAAGTAAATCAAAATTTAAAAACAGCTATAATTATAGGCTTTTTTGAGGGGTCAAATTTTGAAATACAACAGCTTTTTATTGCACCATTTAAGCATTTATTATATGTTGCTTGCGTGCTTTTACAACTCCATTGCAGGGACATTTGCTAAAATTTTAGCCATGCAAATCCCAGCCATTGAGGTCGTGCTGTTTCGAAATTTATTAGCCCTTTTTATCATTTTATATATCATGCGCAAAAATCGCAAAATTCAAGCCCAACCAAGCCGCGGCGGACATCCGTGGATGCTTGCTACGCGCGGAGTTATCGGGATTTTGGGCTTAATCGTGTTTTTTTACAACCTTACGCAACTAAGCCTAGGCGAGGCCTTTACCTTCCAAAAAACAGCGCCGATTTTTATCGCCGTGATTGCATATTTTGCGCTAAAAGAAAAATTATCCAAATTTGGCTGGTTTGCCGTATTTTTGGGCTTTGTGGGTATCGTTTTGGTGATACAGCCTCACTTTGGAATTCACGCTGGACATATTTTTGGGATTTTAAGCGGTCTGTTTGCCGCGATTGCGCTCACGGCTGTCAGGGAGCTGCGCAAGTATTACAGCGCAAATGTAATCATACTCTCAGCCCTGCTTGCAGGCACGCTAATGCCGATACTTTTCATGGCGATTGCCGAATTTATCGAAATTCCCGCGCTAAATTTTATGATTAGCAAATTTGTCATGCCAGATCTTGCTGGCTGGGGAATTGGCGCGATTTTGGGCGTTTGCGGGCTGTATTATCAATCCTATCTCACCAAAGCCTACGCGGCTACAAAAAAAGCAGGGATCGTCGCCACACTAAGCTACACGGATATTATTTTTTCGATGATTTTTGGGCTAGCTTTGGGAGATACGCTCCCAAATTTCACCGCACTTTGCGGAATCGCGCTGATAATTGCGGCTGGAATTTTGATCGCAAATAGGAGATAATTTTGGGTTATTCTAAATTTTGGCTCAAAAATTTAGGCGTGTATTATATGCTAATCGCTAGCTTTTATTTCGCGCTAAATGGAGCGCTAGCCAAGGTCATGGCAGAGCAAATGAGTAGCGTAGAAATCGTGTTTTTCAGAAACGCCGTGGGGCTAGCTATCGTGCTAATCTCGCTAAAAAGGCTAAAAAATTTCGGCGTGGGCGGGAAGCCTTGGCTACTTTTTTTCCGTGCATTTATCGGCAGCTGCGGGATTATAGCGACCTTTTATAATATCGCTCACATCGAGCTTGGCACGGCTTTTACCTTCCAAAAAACAGCCCCGATTTTCACCGCACTTTTCTCGTCGTTTTTCCTAGGCGAAAAGCTGAGCTTTAAAGGCTGGTGCGCCATAATGCTCGGTTTTGGCGGGATTTTGCTCGTTATTCAGCCTCACATTAGCATTGCGCCGACCGATATCATCGGCGTTTTTGGCGGTATGTGCGCGGGGCTAGCTTACACTAGCGTCAGGGAACTTCGCAAATACTACGCCACGGATATCATAATCCTAGTTTTCGTCTTTGGCGCTGCGCTTGTAAGCTCTGCGCTAATGTGCGCGGAATTTGCGCTAAGAGGAGGC
The DNA here is from genome assembly GCF_027737405.1 of Campylobacter sp. VBCF_04 NA7. NCBI lineage: Bacteria > Pseudomonadati > Campylobacterota > Epsilonproteobacteria > Campylobacterales > Campylobacteraceae > Campylobacter > Campylobacter sp. VBCF_04 NA7. The sequence continues at coordinate 83,594 of NZ_JAOVTT010000007.1, read as the reverse complement.
GAGATTGAAATTTTAGGCGTGATTTCTAGTGCAAATTTAAGCAAATTTGCCTATTTTAACATGCCAAATCTCTTTGGCTGGGTTTTGGTCGCACTGCTAGGAATTAGCGGAATTTATTTCCAAAAATATATGACGCGCTCTTACGCAGCCTCCAAAAAAGCTGGCGTTGTGGCTGCGATTAGCTACACGGACATTATCTTTACGCTGATTTTAGGCGTCATGCTAGGCGATAGTTTGCCGAATTTAATGGCGTTTTTGGGGATTTTGGTCGTCATCGTAAGCGGAGTTTTAATCGCAAGAGAACGCTAAATTTAGCCGAATTTTAAAATTCCGCTGTCCGCAAGCTTGGATACTGCACCCGAAATTTTACCCATAAGCGCAATTGCAAAGAATTTTGCGCAAGCAAATTCGAAGCAATCTAGTAAAATTTAAAGCAAAATTCAACACAAATTTAGCATTGAACGATTTTTTAAATTTTAGGCTAAATTTTGAAATTCTTTGTAAGGGGGAGGGCGCGCTTTTTAGGAGACGCTACCCTCCCCCTTACCAACCCCCACCCCTGTAAAACCTTAAAATTTAGCTAGTTTTATTTTTACTGAAATGCTTCGCATTTCTTTGCAATTATAATGGATTGCGTAAATTTTAGCTCATAGCTCAAAATTTCAATATTGCCACACAAGCAAAGTTTGCTCGCAATGGCACTTAGTAGCAAAATTTCGGCGCAGTGTTTTTAAGGTTGCGTAAGCGAAATTTTGCAAAATTTCAAATTTTATTTCAACTCGCCCCAGCTAGTAGCGATATCTAGGCTCGTTACGAGCGGGACATTTAAATTCACGACATTTTGCATGATTTCCCTAATTTTCGCGCCAAATTCCTGCGCATACTCGCTTTTTACCTCAAAAATCAACTCATCGTGGATTTGCAAAATTAGTCTCGCATTTTCGTTTAAAAGTGGCGAAATTTCAACCATTGCTTTTTTGATAATATCCGCTGCCGAGCCTTGAAACTTCGTATTTACCGCCTCTCGCTCATAAGTGGCTAGAAGAAGCGGCGAAGCGTTAGCGAAATCAAAATACCGCCTGCGCCCAAAAAGCGTAGTGATAAATCCGTCGTTTTTGGCGCTGTTTTTTAGCCCCTCCAAAAACTCCTTAATCGTCGCAAACGAGGCGAAATATCGCTCGATATAGCCCTTGGCCTCATTTCGTGGAATTTGCAAATTTTGCGCTAGTTTGCTTGCCCCCATGCCATAAATCAAGCCAAAATTTATACTCTTTGCAATCGCCCTGTGTGCGGGTTCGCTATCGCCAAAAATGCTGATTGCAGTGCGCGAGTGTATGTCCTCGCCCGCCCCAAATGCCTGCAAAAGCGCAGGGTCCTTGCTAAAATGCGCCAAAAGTCTAAGCTCGATTTGCGAATAATCAAGCGAAAGCAGGCTATACCCCTCCTGCGCGATGAAGCAGTTTCGCATATCCTTCGCCAAAGCCCCACGCGCTGGGATATTTTGCAAATTTGGATTTTTGGAAGATAACCTGCCGGTGCTGGTTCCTGTTTGCATGAAATTTGAATAAATTCTGCTATTTTCGTTTTTCATCGCAAGGGCGTAAAGTGGCTCACAATAGGTGCTTTGAAGCTTGTAAAGCTCGCGGTAGGATAAAATTTTATCAATCACAGGGTGAGCGTCTTTGAGCCCCTCTAACACGCTCTCATCGGTGCTGTAACCTGTTTTGGTCTTTTTTTGGCACGGCAAACCCAAATGCTCGAAAAGCACCACGCCAAGCTGTTTTGTGGAGTTTATGTTAAAACTCTCGCCACTAAGCTCGTAAATTTCGTTTGTCAGCACCCTAAGCGAGCTTTCGTTGCGAGAAATCAGCTCGCTTAAATTTGGCTTTGAAATTTTAATTCCTGCATTTTCCATATCGCGCAAAACACGCACAAATGGGAATTCTAGCGTTTTTGCCAAATTTAGCAACTCTGGCGAGAGTAAATTTTGAAATTTAAAATAAAATTTCAAAGTTATCCACGCATCTTCGGCTGCGTATTTCGTGGCCTCATCAAACTCCAAACTCGCAAAAGTCTCGCCCTTAGCCACGATTTCTTCGAATTTAATCGTGTCATAGTCAAAATACCGCTTAGCCAAGCTATCCATACCCACGCTCTCGCTAGGATTTATGAGCCACGCTAAAATCATCGTATCAGCGAATTTGCGTGGCGGTTTTATGCCGAAATTTTGCTCTATGATATTAAAATCGTATTTTAAATTTTGCCCCACGACAAAGCCAGAAAAAATCCGTTCAATCGCCATTTTCGCCGAATTTAGCGAAATTTGTTCGCCCACGCCTAAGTAATTATGCGCAAGTGGCACATAATACGCCTTTTGCTCGTTGAAACAAAACGAAAAGCCCACGATTTTGGCGTTTTTGCTATCTAGCCCAGTGGTTTCGGTATCAAATGCCACGATAGTATCCTCGCTAATGCCCTCGCAAAGGCGCGCTAGCTCGCTCTCGTCCCTCACGCACACTGGCTTAAAAGCTAGGCTCTCTTCGCTTTTACCGCCCTCATTTTCGAGCGCAGAAAGAAGCTTGTGTAGCTCGTATTCGCGCAAAATTTCTTTGATTTTATGAAGCGGATTTTGCTCGGGAAAAACGGCGTTTTGCAATGGCGAAATTTCGACCTCATCGCAAAGCGTGGCAAGCTTTTGGCTCATAAAAGCTTCGTTTTTAGAGGCGATGAGATACTCGCGCTGTTTGTTTGGTGGCAAAAGCTCGATATTTTCGTAAATTTTATCCAAACTCCCCCACTCATCAAGCAGTTTTTTCGCCCCCTTTTCGCCTATGCCTTTTACTCCCGGGATATTATCTGCGCTGTCACCACAAATCGCCAAAAAATCAATGATTTGCTCGGGATAGACGCCGTATTTTTCATAGCATTCATCGCGGCCGTAGAGCATTTTTTTGGCATGGCTATAAATGCGCGTCTCGCCACCGATTAGCTGATAAAGGTCTTTGTCGCTGGTTACGATATTGATTTTATGCGTGTCGCGATAGGTTTTAACGACGCTTGCTATTAAATCATCGGCCTCATAGCCCTCTTTCTGTGCCGTGCAAAAGCCCATTTTTTCTATCATTTCTATGCAAACCGGAAGCTGTGCCAAAAGAGCGTCCGGCGGGGTTTGGCGATTTGTTTTGTAGTTTGGATCAATATCTGAGCGAAAGGTCTTGCCCTTGCTATCAAGGGCGAAAATTATATAATCACTTTTGAACTCTCGCTCCAAATTTGCGATGAAATTCGCAAATCCGCTCACCATGCCACTTGGCTTGCCACTTTTGGTCTTTAAGCTACTCATCGCGTAATACAGGCGGAAAAAAAAGCCAAAAGTGTCGATAATCGTGATAGTTTTCATATATTTCCTTAAATTTTGATTTTGCGTAGTGTAGTGAAATTTGGCTAAATTTTGCAAATTTGCCAAATTTAAATTTATATAAAATTTATCGCAAAAACAGCTGGTTTTGGGAGTTTGCGTAGGCTGTCTTTGAGCATTAATTTGTTTTTTGCGCCCGCGATTTGCAGGGTTAAATTTTCGAATTTAAACTCCAAATTTTTAAGGGCGTTTTCGTTTAAAATCCTAGCAAATTCACACAAAAAGCTAAGCCATGCTAATGTTCTCTCGCCCGGTAAAATTTCGCTTAAATTTGCAAAATTTGGGCTTAAATTTGGCTTGCCGTGCATTGCGATAATCGCGGCGATTAGGGCTTTTTGCTCGTGGCTCGTGCGGTAGTTTAGCCCATTTAGCACCATGGAAGCTGCGCTTTCGTGTTTGGCATAAAAGCCAAGCCTTGCGCCAATCTCGCAAAGTTTGGCAGCGTAGCAAAGCGGGCTAATGTATCTGTCTTCTAGCTTGTGAAGCGAGAAAAGCACGCTAAAAAGGGCTTTGGCGAACTTGTCTGCGTGCGAGCTTTCGCTAGCAAATCTATCTTGCAGACTTTTTAGGCTAGGGTTGAAATTCTTTGGCAAATTTGCCCCGTGCAAAATCGAGCCCAAAAACACACCCTCTCGCACGCCCACACCGCTTGTAATCACGCTTTTTGCGCCGATTTTTTTAGCAATCTCGCTAAAAATTATCGCACCCTCTCTAATCGTGTCGTAACGCTCTTTTTTTATCGGAAATTTGGCTAGTTCTAGGGTTTTGGCGCCGATTAATTTGCTAAAAAACGGCGCGTATTTTTCGTAATCGTAGCAGTAATTATGCACGATTTTAATCGGATAATTCTCAATCGCCATTATGGCATTGCTTAGCGCTCTTGCCGAACCGCCCATAGCGATTAAATTTGAGCTGGCAAATTCGTCGCCAACCGCGCTGATTGCCTCATTTACATAGCCATATAGCCCGGCCATATCGCCTTTGTCGAAAAATAGCTCTTTTAGGCGAACGGTGCCTAAATTTAGCGAAATTTTGGCCTCGATTTTGCCATTTTTGATGCGCGCAAGCTCGGTCGAGCCTCCGCCGATATCCACGCTCACGCCCTCTTTGAAATCGCTAAGGAGATTGTGTGCGGCGTATCCTCCAAAATACGCCTCACTCTCGCCGTCTATTTTGCGGATTGCGATTTTGGTTTTTTGAAAAACTAGCTTGATAAACTCGCCCCCATTTGGAGCGTCGCGCAGTGCGGAAGTGCCTACGCAAAGCACCCTTTTGGCGCCGTATTTTTGGAGCAATTCTTTGAATTCCACAAACGCATCAAGGCATTTTTGCATAGCCGCTGGTTGCAAAACTCCGCCGTTTTCATACGCGCCCTCGCCTAGGCGGACTTTGATTTTGTGCTCTGCAAGGATAAAAAACCCAAATCTGCTCGTTCGCTCAAAAATCACTAATCTAGCAGAATTTGAGCCTAAATCAATCACTCCAACGCGTTTTGGCATTAATAATCCATGTGAGCGTGTTTGTATTTGAGCTCACCCTCGGTTTCGATATTATCAGGATCGTAAGTTATACACTCGACAGGACAAACTACGATGCAGGCTGGTTCTGAGTATTGATCCACGCACTCGCAACACCTATCTGAATCAATCATATATGTCGGCTCGTCCTCGAAAATCGCCTCATTTGGGCACTCTTCGCGACACGCATCGCAACTGATACACTCGTCTGTAATCATCAAAGACATAAATTTAACCTTTACAAAAAAAATTAGTGCATTTATACACTAAAAACTTTTAATTTTATTTTAAAAAATACCAAATTTGCGCTATTTTTTGAGATTTTTTAGCGGAATTGTAAGGGTCGCTACAATCTTGTCTTTGGCGGGCGAATTTTTAAGGCTCACAGATGCGCCCATAGCCTGCGCGGCGTTTTTAGCCAAAAACAGCCCAAGCCCAGCGCCAGGCTTGCCGCCCTTGCGTTTAAACGGCGCGAAAAAGTCCTGGCTTTCATCAATGCTCTCGCCTAAATTTTCTACGCGCACGATAAAATAATCGCCCGAAATTTCACTAAAAACCTCGATTACTTCGCCCTCTGGGGAAAATTTAATCGCGTTTTGGACGAAATTTTGGATAATGTGCATAAAAAGATTTTTTTGAATACTCACTTCTAGGGATTTTGGCGAAATTTTGCTTACGACATCTTTTTTTTCATTTCTAGCCAAAATTTTAAAATTCACGCACAGTTCGCCCAGATACTGCACGATATCAAGCTGCTCTGGGCTCTCAAACTGCGCGCCCTCTTGGCGACCGATCTCTAAAATCGAGATTATCATTTTATTCATATCGTCAATTGATTTGTTGTTGTTTTGGAGCGCCTCGATGTATTTTTCCGCCTCTCTTGGCTTTATGAGCGTTACTTCGTTTTTGGTTTTCATCACCGCTAGCGGGGTTTTTAGCTCGTGCGCGATACCGATAAATAGCTCTTTTTGATACATTATGAAGGTCTGAATTCGATCGATTAGGCGGTTTATGTTTGTCAAAATCGGACGGAATTCGCTCTCGCACCTCTCCATATCAAGCGGGGCGAGAAATTTTTCATCAAGACTAGCTAGCTTTTGTGAGATTACCTTGATTGGCATCAAAAGCGTGCGCGATAAAAACATAGCGTAAAAAATTATCAAAAATATCATTGTCAAATTTAGGATAATAATATCCACAAGTATCTGATTTGCGATATTTGCATAGACCGTTACATCGGTTTTGATCTGCAAAATTTCCTCGTTGCTATATGGGTATTGAAGTGTCAAAAAATTGCTTTCACCCTCTTGGCTCTCGTAAAATTTAGGCTTGGTGATTTTCTCGCCATAAACGAAACTCGTGATAAACTCGCCTTTGGGATCTGGCAGATACTCTGGGATTTTTTCGACTGGAATTTTTGGCAGTTTTGTGATATTTTCAGCCCTTACTAAAAGCCCATGGACTGAATTTTCAAAAATCGTAATCCTTATATAGTTATAAAGCATTACGGAAAAAATCAAAATTAGCATCGCCGAAGCAGATGCTAATTGGATTATGAAACGGGTTCTTAGGCTTTTTGTGGAAAGCAAAATCTATATCCGCGACGACGAACTGTCTCGATTGTAGAAATATTTAGTGGTTTATCCATTTTTTGGCGGATTTGGTTAATTGCGACCTCGATTACATTTGGGGTTACTAGCTCTGGCTCTTCCCAAATAGCGTCAAGTAGTTGCTCTTTGCTTACGATTTGGTCTGAGTGGCGAGCTAGGTGAGTTAGCACCTCGAAAGGCTTGCCTTTTAGCTCGATTTCTTGACCAAGATATGTAATTTTCTCCTCATCTGGGTCGATGATAAGATCGTCGATTTTGATGATATTTGAGCCACCAAATCTAAGTCTAGCTTCAAGGCGGGCAACCAAAACATCGAAATCAAATGGTTTTTTGATATAATCATCTGCGCCAGCTTTTAGGGCTTTTATCTCGCTTTCTTTATCGTCTTTTGCAGATAGCACGACGACTGCTGTGCGAGCGAATTTTTGTTTTATAATGTTGATTAAATCGACGCCACTGCCGTCTGGTAACATCCAGTCGGTTAAAACTAAATCGTAATTTCGTATGCCTATGTAATATTCAGCGTCTTTAAAGCTTTCTGAGCTGTCTGTTTGGTAACCAAACTCCGCCAAACCCTCGGCGATAGTTTTGTTTAGAGTAACTTCATCTTCGACAATTAAAATTCTCATTGATTTTCCTTCGTAATAAAATTTGGCGTGATTGTAGCATATTTTAAGCCAAAATTCAAGTTTTTTTAAAGAAATTTTAAAAATTTATTTCGATTTGCGCGCCGACTTTTGCGTCAGCTAAAATTTGGGTTTTGTAAATTTTCATATAGAAGTAATTCAGGCTTTTATACTGGGTTTTAAAGCTCTTGGCGAAGAAATTTAGCGCGTCTTCGACGAGCAAAAATTTCTCCCTCTCAAAGCTAAATTTTATAAATTCGCACGCCTTGGCGTAGTCTATAAATTCATCTGCGCTAAATTTTGCGCTTACTAAAATTTCTTGTTTTTTTTCTCTTTCGAAATCCAAAATTCCAACAATCGCGTCGAATTTCAAATCCTCAATCAAAACCTGAATCATATTACCCGTTTTTCCTCGCCACGAAGCAATCTTGCGATATTTGGAATATGTTTGTAAAACACGATAAAAACTATGATAAAAATCGGCGCGTGAGTGTGGATTGCTGGCATATCTGCGTGAAGTATGTAACTAGCCACAATTAGCGCGAGCGCCGCTGATAGCGAGGCTACGGACGAAATTTTAAGCACTTTACCCACAATAAACCAAACAACAAGCGCGATGATTAGCTCGATTGGCACGAAGCATGCTAGCACACCAGCGCCCGTGGCTACGCCCTTGCCACCGCTAAATCCAAGGTATGGCGAAAAACAATGCCCCACCACCGCAAACACAGCCATGCCCCAAAGCACATTTTCATCAAAACCCATAGCCCTCGCCACCAAAATCGGCACCACGCCCTTTAAAGCGTCGCACACCACGGTCAAAATCGCTAAAATTTTAGCTTTGCTTGGGTCTGTTTCTTTAAGCACACGCAAGACATTTGTGGCCCCTATCGAGCCACTTCCAGCAGATTTAATATCAACTTTGCCAAAGTATTTACCGATAAGCAAGCCAAACGGCACAGCTCCTAAAAAATATGCTACCAAATAACACCAAAAATTTGAAGCAGCTAAAAGTCCTAAAATTATACCTTTAATCATTTTTTACCCTAACTCTTCCACAAAATCGAAATTTTCTCATCATAAATATCTGTCTTTTTCGGAGCCAGCGAGACTACGCCAAGCTCGATATTTTTGAGATCTAAGCTCTCTTTTAACTGCGCGATTTGCTCATCAAATCTCTCTTGCAGAGCCTGCATTTGCGAGTATAGCTCATCTACGCTAGCTTCTGCGTTTTTGGCTTCGTTGCGCTGGGTTAGCACGCGGTGAGCGTTTCGCACACCACTTACGGTTTTGCTAATCGTAGTCGCACTCGTGCGCGATCTGCCAAAAAGCGAGCCTAGTATCGCACCACCTATGCTAAGAGCTGCACTAATTCCTTGGCTAGTAACATCGCTTTTTTCTTTTTCTAGCTTCTCTTCGGCGCGGTTTATGCGGGTTTGAAGCATAGATTTTTCTTTTTCAAATTTAGCTAGAATTTCATCTGTTTTTTGCTCTAAAATTTCATTTGCCTTATCTTGCAGTCTTTGATAAAACTCTTCTTTGCTCTCATCTGGCGCGCTGTGCATATCAAGCGCGCTGTATAATTCTAACCTTTGATTACGATAAACCCAGTCTTTGAAATTGCGAATAAAAGTGGCGAAATTTTTCGCACTAGCAATAAAGCTTGGCAGAGCGCAATACGACGAATCCTCTAACTCATCGCTTCGTATATTATCGATAGCGCGGTCGCTCGCCTCGTCCCAGTTGATTTCGCTAACATCCGAGATATCAAGCAAATACGCGTAATCCCTCGTGTATTCGCCCTCTTTGTCAGCATAACGCACCTTGGCTGTGGCGTATAGATACGGGCTTAGCTCACGAGAGGTGCCGTAGCTGTAAATTTGCGAAATTTCATTTGATACGATTGGTTTGGCACTGCTTGCGCTTTTTACTTTGCTTCCAGTGCTATTCGCGCCTGGTGCGCCCTTTTTTTCGCTCATTAAATTTGAAATTTGTTCATTGCTTAAAGGGCCTTTTAAATAGCTAAGTGCAAAGCGAGTTTCTATCGTTTTTAGGCTATCTTCGTTGATATTTTTGACTAAGAAATTTCGCTTTTTAAGGTTTGAGATTTGCTCCATTAGCTCGCTTTTATCCACAGGATTTGAGCCAATTCCGCTAAGTCCGCCGATCACTCGCTCTTTATCTTGGGCGGTTTGGAGGCGACCGATAAACCAAGTGCCGATATTGCTAAGGCCTTTGTAATCCAAATCCACAGGATTTTGCGTGCTAAGAACGCAGCCTAGCCCAAAAGCGCGCGCTTGTTTTAGCAGGGTTAGCATAGGGGTTTTTGACGGCGGATTGCCATTTGGTGGAAAAAATCCATAAATCTCGTCCATATACAAAATCGCTCTAAGCGCGCTGGTGCCTTGCGTTTGGCGCATCCAATTAACCATTTCGTTTAAAAGCAAGGTTACGAAAAACATTCTCTCATCGTCGTTTAAATGCGCGATACAAAAGATATTCGCCCTAGCCTTGCCATTTGCGTCAAATAACATTTTTGCGATATCTAGCCTCTCGCCCTCGCACCAAAGCTTGAAACTTGGGCTTGCGATTAGGGCGTTGATTTTCATAGCTAGCGCCATGCGTTTGTCGCTAGGGAAGAAGTTATTCACATCAAAAACGCCGATTTTATCAAACGGCGGAGTGATGATTTGGTTGATGAGATCGACCACGCTCACGCCCCTGCCCTCGCTGAAATTTGAACTAAAAATTTGAGAGATCAGCAAAAATTCTGGCGAGCTTAGATTATCGCTAGTAATGCCAGCTAGGCTAAGCACGCTAGAAGCGATACCGCAGATATAATTATTCATATCCTCATCGTTTAAATTTTTCGGTGCTTCAAAGTCGCTAAGCAGGCTAACTCCTAACCCAGCGCTTGATTTTGGCGTGTAAATTTTAAACTCGGCGCTGTTTTTAAGTAGCTCGACTCTGTCTAAATTTTGGTAAGAATTTTCTATGCCATTTCGCCACATTTGCGCGGTCTCGCTCGCCATTTGCTCCACGCTAAGGCCTTTATTCGCAGCCTCTGTTTCGTCGATATAAGGCAAAAAATCCTGTGCGCTCATATTTGGAAATGTAAGAGCTAAATTTGTCAAATCACCCTTAGGATCGATGATGATAGACGGGATATTATCAATCGCGGCCTCTTCTAAAAGCGTGATTCCAAGACCGGTTTTACCGCTACCAGTCATACCGATGATTAGCGCGTGGGTTGTGAGATCTTTGTTTTTATACAAATACGGCTCAGAATTTTCGAGCCCCAAATAAAAAAGCTTCAAATTTTCTTGCAAAGTTTTCATAAATTTTCCTTCGTAAAATTTGGCGCATTATATCATTTAAATTTTTAAATTTAAATTTGCTACAATATCCTAAATTTAAGGAATTTATCAATGTTGGAACAAAAAATTAAAAACAATACTAGCGGAATTTTACTCTACGGTATCGTTCCGCCAAAAATCAGTTTCGAGCCCGAAAAAATCGAGCGACTTGGCGCGCTTTGGAGAGAGCGCATAACCTCCATGCCATGCGATGGCATAGTCATTTATGATTTGCAAGATGAGAGCGCAAGGACGAGCGAGGCGCGCACTTATGAATTCATCGAAACGCTAGATCCCGCGATGTATTATACCAAACACCTGCGCGAGGTCAAACCCGCCATAATCTACCGCGCTGTGGGAAAATACGATGAGAGCAAATTTAACGAAATTTTAAATGCAAGAGCGAGTAATTTTGGCGTATTTGTGGGTGCCTCCTCGAAATACGACGCGATGAAAATCCCGCTAAAACGGGCGTATCAGATAAAAGAAGAGATTGCTAGCGATTTACATTTAGGCGGAATTTGCATAGCCGAGCGCCACAAACAAACACGCTCCGAGCACCTAAAAATCGCGTCAAAAAGCATAAGCGGGTGCGAGTATTTCATAAGCCAAGCCGTCTATGACGCCGAGAGTGTGAAAAATTTCATAGATGATTATGCAAATCTTGGGTGCAAAAAAGTGCCTATAATCTTTACTTTCACGCCGTGTGGGAGCGAAAAAACGCTCGAATTTATGAAGTGGCTTGGCATTAGCGTGCCAGATTTTTTGGAAAATCGTCTAAAAACCAGCACCGATATCTTGCAAAGCTCGGTGAGCCTGTGCGTGGAGCTGTTTGATTTCATCTACAAATACTCGCTTGCAAAGGGCATTAGCGTGGGGGCGAATGTGGAGAGCGTCAGCACCAAAAAGGCTGAAATCGAGGCCTCGATCGAGCTTTTGAAAAAAATCAAGGAAATAATCGTAAAAAGGGAAAATTTAGGAATTGGCGAAAAGTAAATTTCGCCAAAATTTAGCAGATTTGTGGCGCAAAATTTTGTTTAAATTTCACCCAAATTTTGCTAAATTTTGCGCCAAATTCGCCAAATTTACTCGCCAGAATTCTGCCCTGCTTCATCAAACATTTTTTGCACGCTTGGAGCGTTGTTGGTTAGCTTTTTGATAGTTAGTTTTTCGGCTTTATCATTAGCTAGGCGCAGGTTATTTTCAGAAGATAAAAGCTCATTTTTTACCTTTTCTAGGTGGCTTATAGTTTTGTCGATTTCATCGATTGCCTTTTGAAATTTCTCGCTTGCTAGGCGGTAATTTTTGCCAAATTTATCCTTAAATTCGTCAATATTGCTTTTAAAGGTTTCGATATCTAAATTTTGGTTTTGATACTCTACTAGACGCTTTTTATCTTCGAGCGAATTTAGCGCAGCGTTGCGTAGCAGCGAGATTATCGGCAAGAAAAACTGCGGGCGGATCACATACATTTTTTCATATTTATGAGAAACATCGACAATGCCTGTGTTATAAAGCTCACTATCGCTTTCAAGTAGCGAGACAAGCACCGCGTATTCGCAGTTTTTCGCCTTTCTGTCCTTGTCTAATTTGGCAAAAAATTCCTCGTTTTTGTGCTTTGACGCGGTCGTATCGGCCTCGTTTTTCATCTCAAACATTATCGAAATATACTCTACGCCGTCTTTGAAATCGCGAAATATAAAATCGCCTTTGCCGCCCTCTTTGACCTCGTTGTCTTTTTCAAAATAAGCGTTTGCAAATGCGGTGGTGCGGAGCTTCTCAAACTCTGTGCTACAATGGGTCTCCAAGCTCTCGCCAACCATTTTTGTCGATAATTTCGCCTTTAAATCTTTGTAATAATCTATCATCGCGTCTTTGTCGCTGATTGTTTTTTCGAAATTTTCACGCAAAATTTGCTCTTTTTCGACGAAATTTTTTTCTTTTTCGCTCAGTGTGATTTTAAGCTCGGAAATTTCGCTATCTTTGCTCGAAATAGCGTTTCTCACAGCCAAATTTTTCTCATTTTCACTTGCGCTGATTTTGGCGTTTAACTCGGTGATTTTCTGGTTTAGCTCGGCGATTTTAGCCTCATTTTCAAGGGAAATTTTGCTTTTTTCAATCTCAAATTTTTGCGTTAAATTCTCATCTTTGCCTTTTAGTTCGGCTTCAAATTTGGCTAAATTTTCTTTAAGTTGTGAAATTTCGCTATCTTTTTGTGCTTTTAAATTTGCGATATATTCTTTTGCCCTAGCGATTTCTTGGGATTTTACAAGCTCTAATTCGCTTTGGAATTTTGCGTTTTCGTTTTGCAATCTCTCGTTTAAAATTTTCTCAAATTCGCTATTTCTGATTTGGCTTACGATTTTTTGGTATTCACTCTCATCAATTGCGAAAATTTCGCCGCAGTTTGGACATTTGATCTCAGACATGATTTTTCCTTTACTTTAAAATTTTAGTGAATTTTACAATAAGAATTCGACAATTAATGTCTAAATTTGATAAATTTTGAAATTTAAGCGTTAAATTTAAATAGCACAGAACCCCAAGTAAATCCCCCGCCAAAGGCATCTAGCAAGACTAACGAGCCATTTTTTAGCCTGCCAGCCTCATAAGCTTCGTTTAGCGCCATTGGGATTGAAGCTGAGCTTGTGTTGCCGTATTTTTGCACGGTTACGACACATTGATTTTCCGTAAAGCCTATCTTTTCGCGCACTGCCTCGATTATGCGCAAATTCGCCTGGTGCGGGACGAACAGATCAATATCGCTAGCTTTTAAACTGTTTTTTTCTAAGGCCTCTTCGACCGATTTTATCAGCGTTGGAACTGCGATTTTATAGACATCTTGACCTCGCATTTTGATAAATCCGAGCTTATCGTCTAAAATTTGTTGCGAGATAGGATTTGCGCTCCCAGGTGCTGGCGTGATCAAATAATCAGCCTTTGCGCCGTCGCTAGCGCTGTTTGTGTAGATTATGCCCTCACCATCGCCCTCGCTCACTACTGCTGCGCCAGCGCCGTCGCCAAAAAGCACGCAAGTGCTTCTATCGCTATAATCCGTAATCGCGCTTAATTTTTCGCTTCCGACGATTAGTATATGTTTTTTTGCTCCGCTTTCGATAAGCGATTTTGCTAGGTCTAGTAAATATACAAATCCACTACACGCCGCACTTATATCAAACGCCATAACGCCAAATTTACACCCTAGCTTATCTGCAATCAAAGCCGCAGTTGATGGCATACAAAAATAATCAGGCGTGATTGTGGCGCAAAGCACGGCGTCGATTTGCTCTGCTCTTAGCCCGCTTCTTTGAAGTGCCAAAGCAGCGGCCCTTGCGCCCATATCGCTGGTAGTTTCGTGCGTATCTGCGATATGGCGTTCTTTAATGCCCGTTCTTTGGGTAATCCACTCATCACTGGTATCGACCATACCCTCCAAATCGTGGTTTGTTAGAACTCTCTTTGGAGCGTAAGCGCCTATGGATACCACCGAAGCCTTCATCTTTATCCTTGGTTGTAGTTGCTAAGTTGGGTTTGGATAACTGAGTTTATGTTTGAATCCGAAAATTTAAGCGCTTGAAAAATTGCGTTTTTTATCGCTTTTGGCGTGCTTTTGCCGTGGCTTATGATTACGCACTCTTTCACGCCCAAAAGTGGCGCGCCACCAGTTTCATCGTAATCGGTCGATTTTTTGATTATCTTAAATACTCGCCTCATCAAAATCGAACCAGCTATCGCAATCGGCGATTTTTTCGCCTCTTTTTTGATAAGCTTATTCATAGCGCTGGCTATGCCCTCGCTGGTTTTAAGGACGATATTTCCGATAAATCCGTCAGTGATGACGACATCTACCGAGCCGTCGAAAATCTGATTTCCCTCGGCGTTACCGACGAAATTTTGCATTTTTTTGAGTTTTGGGAAAATTTCTTTATTGACCTCGTTACCTTTGCTATCCTCTTCGCCATTTGACAAAAGCCCGATTCTAGGGATTTTAATCCCCATAATCTCTTTTGCGTAAGCCTCGCCCATAACGGCAAATTCGAATAAATTTTCAGGTTTGCAATCCACATTTGCCCCGACATCTAAAACCAGCGTTTTACCGCCCTGACTAGTCGGAAAAAGCGTAGCAATGGCTGGGCGCGAAATGCCTGGAATTCTACCGATTCTAAGCGTAGCTAGGCTGTGCGTAGCCCCGCTATGACCAGCTGAAACCACGGCCTTACAGGTGCCATTTCTGACCAAATCTACTGCTTGATAAATGGTGGAATTTTTGCGTTTTAAAACATCTGTCGCACCCTCTTTCATCTCGAAAACTTCGTCAGTTTGGACATACTCAATGTATTTTTGAAATTCTGCCGGGATAAAAGGGGCGATTTTTGCCTCGTCGCCTACTAAGAAAGCTTTGAATTTTTGCTCTCTTAGTGCTTCAATAACTCCGCATACAATAGGCTCGCAACCGAAGTCACCGCCCATTGCGTCGATAGCAATCGACGTCATGGGATTAGTATTCTCCTGTATTTTTATTTACTCTGTGAGGAATCTTCCAGCTACCGTCTTTGTCTTTGACTGGCACAGGTAGAGTTACAGTGTAATGAGTTCTTCTTTTTGCTGCGCGAGTTTTACTCACTCTTCGTTTAGGAACTGCCATTTTTTCTCCTTTATAAAATTTATAATTCTTTACATTTGTCGCAATAAAAGTAGTCGCTTTTTATCGCTTCTACTTCGCTTTGTAAAATTTCATCTATGTCGATACTGCCCTCGAAAAACTCGATTACATCTAAGCTATCAGAGCCTTTATAAATCCCGTCGCTTAGCATCAAATCGACATTTTCGTCTAAACTTAACTCAAATTCGCTTCCGCAACGATCACAAATATATGGTATCGCTCCGCAAATTTGGGCGTTGCATTTATACAGGCTTTCTCCTGATTTGTGCAACTCGCCGCTAAATTTAACACCGCCACTTTGGGTATCAAATTTAATCGGCTCTTTTGTGATTTTTACAAAGCTAATTTTCAAAATTTTACCTTAGCAAATCTCTTTTTTAGCAAAGAAAAATGCAATCTCAATAGCTGCGTTTTCTAGGCTATCGCTACCATGGACTGCGTTTGCATCGATACTTTCGGCGAAATCAGCGCGAATTGTGCCTGGCTTTGCCTCTTTTGGATTTGTTGCACCCATTAATTCGCGGTTTTTAGCTACTGCGTTTTCGCCCTCTAAAACCATAACCACAACTGGGCCACTAACCATAAAATCAACTAATTCGCCAAAAAATGGGCGATCTTTATGAACTGCGTAAAACGCTTTTGCGTCATCTACGCTTAATTGCAATTTTTTTGCTGCTGCTATACGCAAACCGTTGCTTTCAAATCTATCTATGATTTTGCCTATAACGCCCTTTTTTACGGCATCTGGCTTAATTATTGATAGTGTTTGTTGCATACGAACTCCTTTATTGTAAAAGGGTGATTATATCTAAAATAGGTTAAAATTTATTTAAGAATTAAATTTTCATGGCATTTAAGCCATGAAAATTTTGAATTTGTATTTATGCGACTACCGGAGTATCGCCACCGCGCAATTCTGCGCCGATTTCAGCTTTGCTTGGTTGTCCAGCGACAACTTCGCTCCAAACGATACAGCCGTCAGTTGGACAGGCGTTTGCACAGGCTGGTTCGTCATTGTGTCCTACACACTCTACGCATTTATCAGCATATACATAGTATGTGTCTGCCCCTGTTGGGTTATCGCTATCATCAACAATCGCGCTAACTGGGCACTCATCGATACAAGAACCGCATGCTATACAAATATCAGTAATTTTTACTGCCATATTTTCTCCTTTATCAAAAAATACCCTAAATAATAACACACATTTTTTAAAAAGTCATTAAAAATTTAGATTAGATTTGAATTTTATATT
This sequence comes from Campylobacter sp. VBCF_04 NA7, assembly GCF_027737405.1. Taxonomy (NCBI): domain Bacteria; kingdom Pseudomonadati; phylum Campylobacterota; class Epsilonproteobacteria; order Campylobacterales; family Campylobacteraceae; genus Campylobacter; species Campylobacter sp. VBCF_04 NA7. The sequence continues at coordinate 67,148 of NZ_JAOVTT010000007.1, read as the reverse complement.
GCGTGTAAATTTGGTTTAAATTTTTTATAAGATAAAATGTGTATAATTCACAAATGATAAATTTTATTATTAAGGAGAAAATATCATGTTAGTAACTACAAAAGCAGTAGATTTCACAGCACAAGCCGTTCTTGGCGACAACAGCATTGTAGAGGATTTCAATCTTTACAAAAACATCGGCCCAAAAGGCGCAGTTGTGTTCTTTTATCCAAAAGATTTCACATTTGTTTGCCCTAGCGAGATTATCGCATTTGACAAACGCTATAAAGAATTTAAAGATAGAGGCGTAGAGGTTATCGGCGTATCTTGCGATAGCGAGTTTGTTCATCTTGCATGGAAAAACACACCAGTAAATGAAGGCGGTATCGGCAAAGTCCAATTCCCACTAGTTTCAGATATCACAAAAGATATCGCTAGAAGCTTCGATGTGCTTTTTGGCAACGCAGTTGCGCTAAGAGGCTCATTTTTGCTAGATAGCGACGGGACAATCCGCCACGCTGTCATCAACGACCTTCCACTTGGCAGAAATATCGACGAGATGATTCGTATGGTAGATACTATGCTATTTACTAACGAGCACGGCGAGGTTTGCCCAGCTGGCTGGAACAAAGGCGACGCTGGTATGAAGGCTAACCCACAAGGCGTAGCCGAGTATTTAGGCAAAAACTCAGACAAACTATAAAACTCCAAATTTGGCGCAGCCCCCTGCGCCAAATTTATCACGCAAACGCGTGCGTATGGGGCCTTCCCCCTAAGGCTCCACCTTTATGTATCCCCATAAAATTGAAATTTTAAGAGAGCCTTTAAAAGCTCTCTTTTTTCATTTAAAATTTACTATTTTCAGTTAAAATCTCGCTTTTTTAAAAAGGATAATTTATGAAAAAAATATTTTTCGCACTTTGCGCGGCATTTAGCCTAAATTTCGCCGTATCACTTGATCCAAATTTAGCACTGAAATTTGACTCCAATGTAACCACAGGCACCCTGGAAAACGGCCTAAAATACTTCATACAGCAAAACCCCGTCCCCAAAAACAGCGCATATTTTTACCTAAATGTAAATGCTGGCAGTATCGACGAAAACGACGATGAGCAGGGATTTGCGCACTTTGTCGAGCACATGGCGTTCAACGGCAGCGAAAATTTCGACAAAAACGAACTAGTCAAAAAATTAGAAAGCCTAGGCGTGAAATTTGGCGCAGATTTAAACGCCCAAACTAGCTTTCAAAACACGACCTACAATATCCAAGCAAGCGTGAGCGATGAAAATTTAAACGACATTTTCGCGGTATTTAGAGACTACGCTAAGGGCGTGAAATTTGATCCAGCCGAGGTCGAAAAAGAAAAAGGCGTGATTTTAGAAGAAGCAAAAAAGGATTATAAAACCAGATTTTACGAGCAAAGAGCCAAGTCTTTGTATCCAAACTCGATCTTTCAAAGGCGCTTCCCAATAGGCAAAAACGAAGCCATAGCGGGTGCGACGAGTGCGAGTTTGCGGGCGTTTTATGATAGAAATTATGCGCCAAATTTAATGAGCGTCATCGTCGTGGGCGATGTAAATTCGACGCAAATCGAAAATTTAATCAAAGCCAAATTTAGCGATTTAAAACCTCGCTCTAAAAAAATCGCGCGCGATACGAGCCTGCAAAAATTCGGCGCAGGTTATGCAAACATCGTAGAGCCACAGATTGGCACAAATGCCGTAAATATCGTGTTTGCCGGCGAGCACAGCCCCCTAAATAGCGTAGGCGAAATGAAAAAAGCATGGCTTGATACCTACATCGCAAAGCTTCTTAGCCTTAGCTACGATGCCCTAAATGTAGGCGCGAAAATCCCCCTAAAAGCGGGATTTGATAGCGATGATTTATTCGGTGAGCGCAGACTTTACTCGTTTGGCGCAAACATTTTTGATTTCGACGCAAATGCCACGCTGACTAGCCTATTTAGCGCGATTAAGGGCGCTAGGGAGCATGGATTTTCGGCTGGGGATTTTGAGAGTGCAAAGGCAGAATTTATCAACTCCGTCCAAACCAATCTCATCAAAAACGACACGCAAAACAAGCAAATTTATGAAATTTTGGATTTTGTAATAAACGGCAACACCAAGCTTGGAAAGCAGGACAAACACGATTTAAGCCTTGCGATTTTGGGCGAAATTTCGCTTGGCGATGTCAATGAATACTTCAAGCAAATCACAAGCGGGGCGCACTTTACGGAGATAATTTCGACAAAAGATCTAAATTTAAGCGCGGAGGAAATAGATAAAATTTATCAAAACGCAACCCCATTTAATTTTAGCAAAAACGACCTGGGCGAGAAAAAACTTTTAGAAAACGAGCCTTCACCAGCCAAATTTAGCCAAAATTTTGACAGCGACAAAAACATAACCACGCTAAATTTCGATAACGGCGTCAAGGCGGTTTTAAAGCGAAATTTGGGCAAAAAAAATAGCATACAAATCAGCGTGAAAAAACTAGGCGGAATTTCGAATTTTGCGAGCAAGGCTGAGGCTGAAATTTTAAGCGCATTGCTAAATTCAGGCACTATTGGCGAGTTTAACGAATACGAGGCCAGGAGGCTTACTAGCGGGTTTAACTACTCTTTGCGCTTTGGTATAAACGAGCTTTCTAGCGGGTTTAACGGGGAGTGCGCTAGCAAGGATTTCGAGGCGATGATGAGGGAGCTGTTTGTGAAAATGAGCACGCCAAAAATCCACGCAAATTCGCTAGAAAAATACCAAAGTAGCGCACTATCTAACCTTGCACTCAGAGATGAGACGATAGATTTTCGCTTCAACAAACAAATCGTAAATTCGCTATTTGGCGGGGATTTGCGCTTTAAAGCTCCGCTTGAAATAAGCGATGTAAAAAGCGCGAATTTAGCGCATTTTGGGGGCTTAGCAGATGAAATTTTCGCTAATGGTGGCGAGTATTTGTTTGTGATAAGTGGCGATTTTGACGAGGATAAAATCACCGAAATTTTAGCCAAATACGCAGGAAATTTAAAAGGCAAAGCTGGCAGGGGCGAAATCGCCCAAACAAAGCTTAGCGCAAACGCCGTAAAAATCGAAGAAAACTACGGCGATAGCGATAAAAGCGAGGTTAGAATGATTTATCTAAACTACGATTTGAGCGAATTTGACATTTTAAACTCATACAAGCTCAAAGCCTTCGAAAGTGCCGTAAAAACGCAAATCACCGAAAAAATCAGAGAGGCCAAAGGGCTAATCTACTCAGCCAGCGTGAGTGCCTCATACGCGCAGTTTCCGCAGATAAAATCTGGGCTAAATATCTCGTTTTCGTGCAACGAAAAGGACAAGGAAGCGGTGATTGAGGGAATCAAAGAAATCGTCGCTGATATCGCGCACAACGGTACTAGCGCAGATCAGCTAGAAAATTTCAAAAAAGCGCAAATTTTATCCATGAAAAGAGCCAGCGAAAACAACGATTTTTGGCTAAGCAACATCGCTTCGCACGAGCTTTTCGGCTATCCGTTTTACGATGATGAAATTTATGCTAGGCGCATAAACGCCCTTAGCAACGATGATGTGAAATTTGGAGCAAATTTAATCGCAAAAGAGCCGTTTATCGCGATTTTAAATCCGAAAAGTAAGTAAATTTAGCCTTTTAACGATACTGCGCGCGCCATAAATTCGGCAACTTGCGCAGTGTCGAAATTGGCTAAATTTACCACTTCCAAATAATCAAAAGCGATTAAATATCGCTTTGGAATTTACTATCTCTCTGTCTTTGTAAAATATTATCGATATGGTTTTGTGAATTTTGGCTTGGTTTTGTTTTGTATTCTTCGTTGTGTAAATTTGATTTGTGTTTTCGAAAATCTGAAAAATCTGTATTTTCGTAAGCGAAATTCTGCGTAAAACTATTTTCTATTTTTTTAAGAAAAAACTTATAAAAAGATTTTATACACCATATTAAAGAATATGTTACTCCAAACATAAATATTACATAAATGATAGCTCCGCCACTATTTGCAACAGGCTTAATTACCGCTAAAACTAAACCGCCCGGAATAAACCAAACAGCAAATCCACAAATAAAAGCTAGTATAAATGCTATAAATTTTTTCATTTTAATCCCTCTGCAAATATACTCTCACATATATCCATATCTGGATTTAAATTACATGCTTTTTTATAATAAAATTCAGCTTCTTTATATTCAGCACTAGCCTTATACTCTATCGCTAAATTATAACAAGCGTCAACATTATTTTTTTCGCAACCTTGATAATATATGTCAAATTCGCTAATTCCATTAATATAAAATTTTAGTGTCTCGCAAGCGTCTTTATTAAAATGTCCATAACACTCATTTTTATATATCTGTATCGCTTTGGATAAATCTTTTTGAACGCCATAACCATTTAAATACAACCACGCGATATTGCTACAACCAATAGTATCTCCGCCAACACAAGCCTTCTCATCTAAAATTTTAGCCATATTATAATCACCTTGATTATAAAAAATTTCCGAAAGGGCTAAACAAGCACTGTATTCATTTTTCTCACATGCTTTTGTATATAATTGCACTGCTTTGGATAAATCTTTTTGAACGCCATAACCACCAACATAATAATCGGCTAAATATTTGCATCCAATAATATTCCCTCCATTACAACTTTTTTCAGCCAATCTTTTTCCATTATAGTAATCCTCCTTATTGTCATAAAAATCAATAAGATAATTGCAAGCTTTATAGTCATTTTTATTGCATGCCATAATATAAATATCGATAGATAATTTATATACGCCCATTTTTTTATAATTTCTAGCAATATCATTACATTTTGCTAAATCCAAATTACATAATTTCTTACCATAAATTTCAAGATTTTCTAAATCATTTATATCTAAAAAATACTCATAAAGATACATGCAAGAACTATCGTATCCAGTTTTACAATTTATTTCATATAAAGAATTTGCAATATTTATTTTCCTATTATCCAAAAAACTCTTAGCTAAATTTTCACAATCATTACTATCATAATTACAAACTTTTTTTGCGTAAATTTCAGCCTTATCATAATCATAATTATTAATAAAATTTAATGCCACATCGTAGCAATACTCGTTTTTGCCATTTTCGCACAGTTTTTCTTTTATGTTATTGATTTTATTTTCTCTTTGTGCAGAGCTTAAATTTTTCCAAGAATTAGGCTTGTTTTCCAGTAATAATTCACACTTTGCCATATCACCGTTTTTACACTGCTTTTCATATTGTAATGGCAAATAAAATTGATAAGCCAAATTGCCAAAAATTACAATCCCTATTAACAACCAGCATATAAAAAAATATCGCATATTTTTCTTTACTTCTGCTTTTCTTTTGACTTCTTTTATTTCAAAGTCGGGATTATATAAATCATCGCTTCCACAATGCTTACAAAATCTAGCCGCATCTATATTTTCTATTTTACAACGATTGCAAATTTTCATTAAAACCCTCTGTATTTTTTGATAATTTCATAGGCTAAATTTATCTTTTGCATTTGCTCCATTGCCATTTTTTGCATTTCTGGTGGCAAATCTTTGCTTTCAAAATTATCTGTGTGCCATTTTCGCACCAAAGCTCTGTATTTTTTCTTTATGGTGTCAGTATCATCATTTGGGCTAGCTCCTAGCGTTTTATAAGCTTCGTTTAAATCCATTTGATTTGACGAATTTTCACTTTCGTCATAGTCGCTATGTCGCTTATGGCTCTGTTTGGCTTCAAACATATCTCTTAATCCTCTGAAATTTAACACACCTATGCCAAGAGCTACGGCAATTTGCTCCATTAAAAATTCTTCTTTGCTTGTCATCACGCCATCAAAATATATCAAATCAAAAAACAGCATGAGAATAAATTCGCCCTCTTTTTCATTTGATAGCGTTAGTTGGTTACAAAGTTCAGCTATGCTTCTACCGCTATTTTTCTCATACTCGAAAATATCTGCATAAATTCGTCTAAACTCACTATCTGCTATATCATAAAAAATGTCGATTTTATCTATAAGCATGGAAATAAATTTAGCCAACTCCCTGTCTATGGGCTTATTATCGATTTTGGCAATTTTGGCTAACAGAGCAACCAAAATACTCGGTTTTTTATCGTAGATAAAATTTAGCCGTTGCCTATATGGATGATTTAGCTCGCTTCCGCAGTAAATGCAAAATTTGCTCATTTCATCTATTTGCTGATGAGCACCACATTTTTCGCAAATATCGTAATTTTTCAATACAAACTTATTCAAAATTATGCCCTATGGGAAAATTATTTATAGATAATTGATAAAGGATTATAAAGAATTTATACTTATAGAAAACTTACCTATGGGGATATAAATGCTAAACTTGCCACAAATTACTACAAACGAACAAGATGAAAAATTTTTTAAAACCGTGGCAAACAATATCAAACGAATTCGCACGCAAAAAGGGCTTAGTCAGTTAGAAACCGCCCTTGGCATCGGGCATGCAACAAACGCATTTTATGCAAATATGGAAAATTACACCGCCAAAAAACATTTCAATCTACTTCATTTATATAAACTTTCAAAGCTTTTTGAGTGCGATATTTGCGAATTTTTCAGAGATTGTGAGAAAATTTAGACTAAATTTATCGCCCTAGACATAGCGCTTAAAATCAAATTTTTATCAAATTTATTATCATAAAAAAGATTAAACGCTAATGCGCCTTGGTTGATTAGCATTTCGCCTCCGTCTTTTGTGCGAACGCCGTGAGTGCTAGCCAAATCCAAAAACGGCGTAATCTTGCCATAAATTGCGTCAAATGCGAATTTTGCTTCCTTAAAAACAGCGTCTAAAATTTCGGCTGGGGCTGGTAAAAAATCATCTTTTAGTCCTGCGCTCGTGGAATTTACGACCAAATCATAGCTTTGAAATTTGAAATTTTCGTAGGTATAAAAATTCTCGCATTTAAAATTTTCTGGCTCTTTTTCGCTGCGGTTTAAAATGTCAAATTTAACACCATTTTTCGCCAAAATATAGCCAATCGCTCGCGTCGTGCCACCAGCGCCCAAAACAAGCACGCGCTTTAAGCTTCCAAACTCCCTAATCGCCTCGTAAAATCCGGGCGCGTCAGTGTTGTATCCGTGAAATTTGGAGTTTTTTCGCACGAGAGTATTCACCGAGCCGATTTCGCGCGCCGCCTCGCTTAGCTCATCGCTTATCCTGCAAGCTTCCAGCTTAAAAGGCACGGTGATGTTCGCGCCATTTAAACCTAAATTCAGAAATTTTTGTTTCAAATCCGTAGCTGTTTCTAACAAAACCCGCCCATAAAAGGCATCAAGGCCTAGCTCTTTAATCGCCAAATTGTGCATTAAAGGCGATATGGAGTGAGATATCGGATTGCCAAAAACGGCAAATTTGTGCATTATTTCACTCTGTAAATATATGCGCCACTATTAACCGCACGCATGTCGCTAATAGCCTTGTTTAGCTCTTCCCCACTAAATGGACCGACCAAAATTTTAACCACATCTTTGCCATTTACTTGTGTTTTTAAACCCACTGGATTATAGCCTTTGGCTGTGATTTTGCGCACATCTGAGCTATTTGGATCGTAAGAGTTCGAAGCGAAAACTTGGATATAATTTCCAGCCCCCACGCTCGAATTTGCAGTTTTTGCCGCAGTGCCTACTTTGGCAGGTTCTTTTTTAGGCTCAGTTTTTGGAGCCTCTTTTTTAACTTCGGCTTTTTTGACTTCCTCTTTTTTAGGTTCAGGTTTTTTCGCCTCTACCTTTTTAGGCTCATCTTTTTTAACCTCAACCTTTTTCACCTCTGCTTTTTTAGGCTCAGTTTTTGGAGCCTCTTTTTTGACTTCGACTTTTGGAGCTTCTTTTTTGATTTCAACCTTTGGAGCTTGCAACTGCTCTTTTACGGTTTTTACCTCTTCTGGTTTTGGTTCTTCTTTTTTAACCTCGATTCTTTGGACTACGACAGGCTTAGGCTCTTCTTTGACCTCAGGTTTTTTAATCTCTACCTTTGTTTGAGGGGCAGTGTTTTGCACCACTGGCTTTGGCTCATCTTTTACTTCGCTTTTGATTTCAACTTTTGAAATTTGAAGCTCGCTTGGTTTTGGCGCAGGGGTTGGCTCTGCCTTTGGAGCCGGGGTTTGAGGCTGCGCGTTAGAAGTATCACTGCTAACCACATTGATCTCTGGCTCTTTTTTTACCTCTTCTTTTTTAGTAAGTTCTTCTTCGCTAGGCATTGTTAGGGCTGCGTTTGTGTCAATGTCGTTTTTGTTGATAGCTTTCATTATTATAAGAACTATCAAAAACAAAACTATAATTCCAGCCGCAATAGTCAAAAGCTTTTTTAGGCTAGCTGTGCTGTCTCCTGGCGCTCCGTTCATAGTGATATCGCTCATATCAAATTTATCTGTCATAATATCTCCTAAAAATTTATTTACCCTTTTTAAAAAATTTAACAAATCTTTTAAAAAGGGTAATAAGGCGCACGAAGCGCCTTAAAATCAATACATCGCTTTATCGTAAATGATAAATTTATGTGCCAAATCCACAATCTCTTTTTTGACTTTTGCTTGAAGTTCAGTGTTTGTTATGTCGCTAAGCACATCTGCGATTTTATTTGCGATAAACTCAAACTCAGCTTCCTTCATACCGCGAGATGTCAGAGCTGGGCTTCCTACGCGAATACCGCTTGTGATAAACGGACTGCGAATCTCGCCCGGGACCGTGTTTTTATTTACGGTGATTCCTGCATTTCCTAGTGCTATATCAGCGTCTTTTCCGCTAAATTCTCTATTTAAAAAGCTAACCAAAATTAGGTGATTATCTGTGCCACCACTTACTAGATCAAAGCCCCGTTTTACGAGCGTTTCGCCCAAAATTTTTGCATTTGCTTTGACCTGTTTTGCATAAACTTTCCACTCAGGGCTAAGGTTGTGTTTAAAACCAACAGCCTTTCCTGCGATGACATGCATTAGGGGCCCTCCTTGAATGCCCGGGAAAATCGAGCTGTTGATTTTTTTAGCAAATTCTTCATCGTTTGTCATGATAATTCCACCGCGTGGTCCGCGAAGTGTCTTGTGAGTGGTAGAGCTTACTACATGGCAGTGCGGAAACGGATGAGCGTGCTCACCAGCTACAACTAGCCCTGCGATATGCGCAACATCGGCAAAAAGATACGCACCCACACTATCAGCGATTTCTCTAAATTTAGCAAAATCTATCTCTCTTGTGTAGGCACTTGCGCCACAAACTATCATTTTTGGTTTTACGATATTTGCAATGTCTGCTACGCGGTCGTAGTTTATGCGACCATCAAGCTCGACACCGTATTCAAAGCTCTCGTAATATTTTCCGCTACTTGAAACCTTTGCGCCATGCGTTAGGTGTCCGCCATGGCTTAGCGACATACCCAAAATTTTATCACCCGGTTTTAAAAATGCTCCATAAACGCCTTGATTTGCTTGTGAGCCTGAATTTGGCTGAACATTTGCAAATTCGCAACCAAAAAGCTTTTTACATCGCTCAATAGCGATTGTTTCGATTTCATCGACAAATTCGCAGCCGCCATAATATCTTTTGCCGGGATAACCTTCTGCGTATTTGTTTGATAACACTGAGCCCATTACCTGCATAACTTCTGGGTAAGTGAAATTTTCACTTGCAATCATCTCTAAATGGTCGCACTGACGAGCTAGCTCCTTGCTCATCAAATCAAAAATTTCTTTATCAAAATCTGCCAACATTTTTACTCCTTATCTGAATTTAACGGTTTCATAGCTGGAAACAAAATAACATCGCGAATAGATTTTTTATTTAATAAAATCATCACCAATCTATCAATCCCAAGCCCCCAACCAGCGGTAGGTGGCATAGCATAGCTTAGTGCTTTGACATAATCAGCGTCCATTTCGTGCGCCTCGTCATCGCCTGCATTTTTCGCGTCTATTTGCGCCTTAAATCTCTCGAATTGATCAAGCGGATCGTTTAGCTCGTTAAATGCGTTTGCAATCTCCTTGCCAGCGATATATAGCTCAAATCTCTCGGCGATTTTTGGATTTTCGTCGCTCCTTCTAGCAAGCGGGCTAATCTCGATAGGAAAATCCACGATAAAGGTCGGATCTATGAGCTTAGCTTCGACATAATTATCGAAAAGTTCGCTTTGCAAGTGACCCAAATCTAGCTTTTCATTGACTTCGAATTTATCGGCTTTAAGCTTTGCTAAAATTTTGTCTTTATCATTTATAATCTCGGAATCCAATCCGCCTATTTCGACCAGCGCGTCAAGGTATTTTATGCGCGCAAAAGGCTTGGTAAAGTCGATTTCAAGCTCATCGTATTGAAGCTTTTTATCAAGCCCTAGCTTATCCATCACAGCCCAGATTAAATTTTGTGTCAGATCCATAACATCGTTATAATCATGCCATGCCCAGTAAAACTCAATGCTGGTAAATTCAGGATTGTGCGTTAAATCCATGCCCTCGTTGCGGAAATTTCTATTGATTTCAAAAACAGCTTCCATACCGCCTACGATTAGGCGTTTTAGATAAAGTTCAGGTGCGATTCGCAGGTATCTATCCACATCAAGAGCGTTGTGGTGCGTGATAAAAGGCTTCGCGTTTGCGCCACCTGCGATTGGGTGCATCATCGGAGTTTCGACCTCCAAAAATCCATGCGCCTCGAAAAAGTTGCGAATTTCACGGATTATGACAGAGCGTTTGATAAAATCACTTCTAACCTCTGGGTTCATTATCATATCGAGGTAGCGTTGGCGGTATCGCATTTCGATATCCACTAGACCGTGGAATTTCTCAGGTAGTGGAGAAATCGCTTTTGAAGCTAGTTTGATATTTGAAGCATGTATCGAAAACTCGCCAGTTTGCGTGATAAAGGCGTATCCTGTAACGGTGATGATATCGCCTACTTCAAGATTTTTCTTAAATTTAGCGTAATCTTCCTCGCCGATACTGTCGCGCGAATAATAAATTTGAATATTTCCGCTTTCGTCTTCGATATTTGCAAATGTCGATTTTCCCGCAACTCTTTTTAGTTTCAAACGCCCTGCTAAAACGACAATCTCATCTGATTTTTTTTCTTCTTTGTTTGCAATATCAGCGAATTTCTCGCGAAATTCTACGATTTTCATATCTCGTTTTAAAAAATGAGGGTATGGATTTACCCCTAAATTTCGCAATTCGTTTGATTTATCTATTCTTTGGATTTCTAATTGTGAGTCGAACAAATTATTTCCTTTTTGCCGCGCAATCAGCGCAAATTCCGTAAAGCTGCATAATATGGCCAGTTAGGACAAAGCCATTTTCTTTGGCGATTTGGATTTGTTTTTTCTCGATACTAGCGTCGCGGAATTCGACGATTTTATTGCAACTTTTGCAGATTAGGTGATCATGGTGTGGTTTATTTGCAAGTTCGAATTTTTTGCCTTGCGCGCCGAAAGTAATCGATGTCGCCATGCCTGATTCTTCGAGCAAATTTAGCGTGCGATACACTGTGGCGATACCTACATTTAGCTCAGGATTTTTCGCCTTGATCTCGCTGTGCAAAGCCTCTGGCGTAAAGTGCGTATTGCTATTATAAAGCGTTCTTAGCAAAACCTCTCTTTGTTTTGTATATTTTAAGCCATTATCGCTAAGTGCTTTTTTAAATTCAAGCAAAAGCGCGTCAAATTCTAAATTTTCGATTTTAGCGTCCATTACAATCTCCCTTCACTTACATTTAAATCCAAGCTTTGATTGATATCAAAAACCTCGTTTGAAATATTGTTTTGAATTTCTGTCGCATTATCTTCGCTTGGGGTTAAAATTTCACTAGCTTTTTGTTCTAAGTTTTGCAAATTTTCTTTGACTACTGGGTCGTCTTTTAAATCCATAATCCACTTGCCCACGCTTAGTAGCACCGGAGCGACTGCGCTAGTTTCGAAAAATTTCTTTGTCTGCTCGTTTAGCATCATAGGACCTCTTGCAAAGGTTACGATAACAGCAAAAATTAAGAAAATTTTAGCCACGCTAAATGCAAATCCGCCGATTCTATCGACAAATCCTAGCCCACTCCATTTAAAGAGTTTTGAGATAATTTCGCCTAAAATCAGGCAGATGATCCACACGCCAAAAAGCACAGCCAAAAATCCGATTAAAGTCTGAGTAGTATCGCCGGAGAAAATTCCATTTGCATTTTGCAATGCAGGGACTTTGCTAGCTATCCACGCACCTGCCATCTCTTTGTAGCGCACAGCGATCCACAAACCACCAATCAAACCTAAAATTCCAAAAATTTCCTTCATAATGCCATTTGTAAGACCCCTTAATCCAAAAAGGATTATCAGGCCCACTACAATGGCGTCAAACCAATTTATACCTTCCATGATTACGCACCCACAACGCCGATAAGCTCTTGTAAATTTGTAGAGTAGCGCAATGCCGTTTCTTTGGCGATTTGATTTGCTCTAATTGCCTTAACCATAGCCTGTGTTTGCGTAATCATACCAGTGCTTTGTTGGTTAAGTTGCATTTGTGAGTAAATTTGATGAACTTTGTTTTCGCGGATTAGGTTGGCAACCGCGTTGTTGTTAATCAAAATTTCATGCACTGCGATACGACCGCCACCAAGCTTTGGAAGCAAAGATTGCGAAATAACCGCAGTTAGCGAAACCGAAAGCATGTTTCGCACTTGAAGTTGCTCGCCGCCGTCGAAGCTATCAATGATACGGTTGATTGTTTGGATTGCTGAGTTTGTGTGAAGTGTGCCAAAAACCAAGTGTCCTGTCTCAGCCGCAGTAATAGCAATAGAAATCGTCTCCCTATCACGCATCTCACCGACTAGGATAATATCAGGGTCTTCACGAAGTGAGAATTTCAAAGCTTGCGCATAAGAGTGTGTATCTGTGCCGATATTTCTGTGAGAAAATAGAGATTTTTTGTTTTGATGCACAAACTCGACTGGGTCTTCAACCGTGATAATGTGCTTGCGCTCTTTTTCGTTGATTTCATTTAGCATAGCCGCCAAAGTCGTTGATTTACCAGATCCTGTCGGACCAGTGACTAAAATCATACCCTTTTCGCGTTTTACAACCTCTTTAAAAATGCTTGGAGCCTTCAAATCATCAAGGCTAGGGATATCGATAGGAATAATACGAAACGCAGCGGCCAAATCGCCGTTCATAGTGTAATAGTAGTTTCCACGAAAGCGTCCGATATTTGGCAACTCAATCGCGAAGTCAAGCTCTTTATTTTCCTCTAAATCGCTTTTTTGTTGATCTGTAATCATCGCATAGCAAATATACTCGATATCACTTCCACTAAGGCTATCCATAGCCAAAGGACGAAGCGTTCCATCTATTCGGATTTGCGGTGCTGAGCGAGAAACTAGGTGCAAGTCAGAAGCTTTATTAAAAACAACTGTCTTTAATAAGGTTTCTATATCTACTAAATTTTTTCTTGGATCTTCCATACTTTTCCTTTCTAATCAATAATTTTAGGCACTACAAAATAATCACCCTCGCTTGAAGGTGCATGCCCTAGGATAATAGAGCGAACATCGCTAGCGCGTGGCTCATCCTCGCGAAACGGAGTTCCGCCCTTTAAAGTAGTTATGGCTACTTCCTCACCATCTAATTTTAATTCGTTTAAAATTTCGACAAAATCTACTACCTTATTTAACTGACCGATAAACTCATTTCGTTTTTCATCAGGGATTTTTAAAGCAGCTAATTTTTCGAGCCTTGATAATAAAATTTCATCTATTATCATAAATTTTCCTTTTCTGATAAATGCGACATTATATCATAAAAATTCTTGTCTTTGGGCATATTTAAATTTTTTTATGCTACAATTACCGCCAAATTTAATCACAAAAGGATACTACTTTGGCTTTAAAAGACGACATCGAAGGCGTTAAAAAAGAAATAGGCACAGAAGAGCAGTTTTTAGAAGGCGTTATCAAAAGCGAAATTTTCATTAAAAAATACAAAAAACCTTTAATCTTTTTCGCTACCCTTATAATGGTGATTTTCGTAGGATACTGGGCGAACGAATTTATCCAAAATTCTCGCATAAACAGCGCGAACGAACTATACTCAGAGCTTTTAGAGGCGCGAGATGACGCAAAACTGGCCAAGCTAAAAGACAAAGATTTCAATCTATACGCGTTATATATGCTAAATCACGGCACAGCCGATGATTTGACAGCTCTTGGAAGCGATAGCAAGGTCGATTACTTGCTAAAAGAGATTATCAGCGTGCAAAACGGCAAGCAAAGCCCGCTTTTGCTTAACGATTACGACGCTATCGTGAAGGGATACGAGCTTTTGAAAACAGGTCAAATCGAGGCCGCAAACGCCGAATTTGACAAAATCGCCATAGATTCGCCAGTGCGAAATTTAGCGTTAAATTTAAAACATTACAAAGGAAATAAATAATGAAAAAATCAATCATATTTACACTTCTGCTTTCGTTTTTATTTTTCGGTTGTTCGACCAAACGCCAGTATTTCGACCCGGGCGATGACAATATCACAGGGGAAATGGCCTTTAATGGCTCGCTTCCAGCAGAAATTATCTATGCTGCCAAAGAGGGCGCCACGCTATCAAACGGCGCAGTTATCACCAAATCAGGCGTAAATGAAAATATCAAACTTAACAAAAACGAGCGATTTTTAGGCGAGTATAATGGAAATTTCATCGCCACAGACACAAACGGCACGACTAGGGTTTTGGGTAGCGATGGCAGTGTGAAATTTGAGCGAGATCTCAAACGCTATGCCCTAAGTGGCGCGATTGACGGCGATGATTTAGCACTTGTGATGAGCGATAATAGCGTAATGCTCTTTCGCCTAAGCTCGGGCGCTATGGTGCTAGATGATAAAATCGGCGACGCATTTGCCATAGATTCACGCACAGCCGCTCCACTTTTTATCAATCAATTAGTAGCCTACCCAGCACTTGATGGCTTAGTAAATATCGTAGAGCGCACAGGTGGTCGCTCTGTGAGGGATTTCGTCGTATCAAATCAACCATTTTTTAACAACATAACCACGCTTCAAGCCCGTGGCGACGACCTTTATGCAGGCACAGGCACAAGGCTAGTTCTCATCAGCCCAAATGGCAACAAAACCTACAATCGCGACATTAGAAATGTCCTATTTGACGGCGATAGAATCTATCTTTTGCTAAAAGACGGCACGGTCGAGCTTTTGGATAAAAACCTAAATTTAATAAAATCTCGCAAATTTACCTTCGCTCAGCTATTAGAGGGTGTATTTAGCGGGGAATACCTTTATATCGTAGAGCGCACAGGTTTTGTTATCCGCACGGATAAAAATCTGCAAAGCGAGGCGATTTTTGAGCTAAATGATGAGATTGACTCTCGCGCATTTAGCGCAAATTCGTCATTTTACTACGATGATAAAGTGCTAAATTTTGCTAAGTAAAATTTCCAATCTCATGGTTAGCCATGAAATTTTGCTTAAAAATTTCAAGACCATAGATTTGAAAATTTTCACTCGCTCCCGCGCATACAGCGCATATTTTGGCGTGGATTTATCTGGGTTTAATACCCTGATTTTCATGCGCGAGGCATCATCTCGCTTCATTATGCGAGATAGCGAATTTTTATTAAATTTAACCGAACAAATTTGCGCAAATTTAGGCAAAACTATCAAAAAACGAGTTTTGTTCCACAACAGCCAAATTTGCTCAAAAAGTAAAAAATTTTTAGAAGAAAACGGATTTAAAACCTATGCTTTTATGTGATATCGGCAACACACATGCCAAATTTTATGATAACGGCACAACCTTTGCTATGGGTATCGATGAGTTTTTGAACTACGAACCAATCGAGAGAGTGTATTGTATAAATGTAAATGCCAGAGTGCAACGCAAGCTAAACAATCCCCTATTTATCGACATTACGCACCATTTCCACATAAACACCACCTACCAAGGGCTAGGAATAGATAGAATAGTCGCATGCAGTATGGTCGAAACTGGCGTCATCGTCGATGCAGGCAGCGCTATCACGGTCGATGTCATGGAAGAAGGCACCCACCTTGGCGGATTTATCCTGCCTGGAATCCACGCTATGCTTCGCACTTATGGCGAAATTTCATCTGTTTTAGATGTCAATCTCTCGACGAAAATTTCCCTAGACTCGCTTCCGCAAAAAACAAGCGACGCCGTGAATTACGGCATTTTCAAACCAACAATCCTAGCCATAGCCGACATTGCTGGCGATAAACGCATACACTTTACCGGCGGGGACGGAGCGTTTTTAATGCGACATTTCAAAAACGGCGTTTATGATAGGGATTTGATTTTCCGCGCTATGAAAAATTTAATCTCACAAAAAGGACTTTTATGATTACGATTGCGCTACCAAAGGGTCGCATTGCCGATGATACACTCAAAATTTTCAAAAGCATTTTTGGGCTAGAATTTGCCTTTGAAGACCGCAAATTAATCATGCAAGAGGGTGATTTTAAATTTCTTTATGTCCGCAACCAAGACATTCCCACCTATGTCGTCGGAGGCGCAGCAGATATCGGCGTAGTGGGGCTAGATGTGCTCGAAGAGCACAAACCAGATGTTTTGCGCCTGCTAGATCTCAAAATCGGCAAATGCAGAGTCTGCGTGGGCGTGCCAAACGAAACCGAGCTTGATTACAACACCCCTGGTATCAAAATCGCAACCAAAATGCCAAATATCACGCGCGAATACTTCGCCACCAAAGCCGTCGCCACTCAGGTCATCAAACTATACGGCTCGATCGAGCTAGCTCCGATTATAGGGCTATCGGACGCTATCGTCGATGTGGTCGAAACAGGCGCTACGATGAAGCAAAACGGCCTTAAAGTCGCCGAGGTCATCATGCACAGCTCAGCGCACCTCATCGCCAACAAAAATAGCTTTGTCATCAAACGAGATGAAATTTTAGATTTGCGCGACAAACTCCAAAGTGCTATCGCCTAAAATTTTAATCTGTCATTGCGAGAATTTTGCGTAGCAAAATTCGTGGCAATCTACGACTTTAAAATTCACAAACGCTCTAATCCGTGTCATTGCGAGACGGCAACGCCGTCGAAGCAATCCAGCACAGCAAGCCGTAACGAAAAATAAAACCAGCTAAATTTTAAAAAATCGTTCAATGCTAAATTTGGGTTGAATTTTGAATTTAAATTTCCCTGGATTGCTTCGAAAACTTCGTTTTCTCGCAATGACAGCAAATTTGCAAAATTTAAATTTTTTACTCATAGATTGCTTCGGCGCTGTAAAACAGCTTCTCGCAATGACAAAATAGGCAAAATTTGCAATTTTTCCCAAAAAATTTTAAAATTAAAAACTAAAAATTTAAAAAAGGAAAAAAATGAAAAACCTAATCCTACCCTGCCTAATCGCGCTAAGCTTCACAGGTTGCGCCTTTTTCGCGCCACGCACCACGCCACTTTGCCCAGACACCACCGCCAGCAAAATGCAGATTTCTAGCTACACAAGACAGAGCAAAGTCGCATATACATATAAATTTATAAATGGTAGCAAGCAATGCAGTGCCAAATCAAATAAATACTTCGCCAACCCAGGCGATGTCGCACTCATCAGCGTTACAAATGGCAGTGTTTCTAGCGCGCAAATACTCTCTCGCAAAATCACCCCGGGCAAAAAAGAGAGCTACACACCGACCAAAATCATCAAAAAACAGCTCCACAAAAACGAAAATATCAAAGCCCCAACCGAGGAAAAAATCAGTTTTTGATAACTTACGCCCGAATTTCGCCCTTTAAATTTAACGAAAAATTAACAAAAAGGGCAAATTTCGCGCCAAAAATTATAAATTTCGCATAAATTTTACGAATTTTATCAGCCAAATTTAGCTTAACTGCAAATTTTTCACTATTAAAAATAATTCTCATTTGTTGCCATATATTTACTCAAATTTAGCTACAATCACCCTATCGAAATCAAACTCCTTTCAATATTTGCGAGGCGCAAGAGCGTCTCGCTTTTTTTTATGCAAAATTCAGCGATTTTGGTTAATACTCGGTAACAAAATGGTTATATTTCAGTAAAATTAAGATTGTTTTAAGCAAATAATTTAGTATTTTGTGCTACTATTACGACCATAACTTTTACAAGGAGTTCAAATGAAATTATTCAAACTTAGTTTAGCAGCTGCATTAGCAGCAGGTGCATTTGCTACATCAGCAAGTGCTGTTGCATTAGAAGATGCAATCAAAGATGTAGATGTAAGCGGTTTCGCTTGGATGCGTATTGATTCTACAAAAACAGATGATGGTCTAAAAACAGAAAACGATCACAGATGGAGATTCAAAAGCGTTGTTAATACAAATGTAAAAATCGATGACAACTTCTTCTTCGTAGCTGGTATTCGCTATGCTCACGACAATGACTGGGCAGAGGGCAGAACAGCTGATGCGGTTACAACAAAATTTGATTTATACCAAGGATACCTAGGATATAAAATCGGTGGCACTACATTCCAACTAGGTCGCCAAAAACTAGGCACATTCTTCACAGATGATATGTTTGGTGATGGTTTGAAAGTCGTTAATCAAGATATCGAGGGCTTAACTCTTGCAGCTCTATATATGGATACATTAGAGAGCGATGGCGATATCGATTTAAATGCGGCAGCAGCAACTCTTGCAGCAGATGGCAAAAGACTAGATCAACACGACCTATGGGGCGTAGCTGCTATCGGTTCTTATGATCCAGTATCTTTCCAACTATGGTATGCTGGCTTAGAGGATGTTGTTGATTTATTCGCAGTTGAAGCTGGTCTAAGCTTCGATGTTACAGAAGATATCAACCTAGGCTTAACAGCTCAATACGCTTACTCAAATTTCAGTGATGAATATGTTGCAATCGGTGCAGATGATGCTGATTTCTTTGGCGTAGAAGCTAGCACAAGCCTATTTGGATTTGATTTAACAGCTGGTTATGTTCAATACGATACAGATTCACAAGTTCATTCAAGAGTATCATTTGAAGACCAAGGCTCTTTCATCAGCCCAGGTGAAGACCTACTTAATTACAGAGATTTCAGAGGCGACAACCACGCTTGGTTCATCACAGCTGCTTATGCTATCGCAGACACTGGTCTAACAATCGGCGATGACTTCGTTAGCGGTGAATTCAACGATGAAGACGCTTGGGAAAATGTTGTTAGAGTTAATTACAAATACAACAAAAAACTTAGCTTCACAACTTTCTGGTCACATGTTAAATATGACGGCAAAGCTGGCGTAAAAGATAGCGAAGAAGATCACATCAGATTCCAAGCTAGATACGCTTTCTAATCATTTACTCTGATTAGTTATAATCCTAGGGCGAGGGCAAAACCTCGCCCTTTTTAAATTCTATCGACAAGGTATCAAATGAAGACTTTAAAACTTTCGTTTTTAGCATGTTTTTGCGCGGGTGCGCTTTTGGGGGCTAATGAGCCAGAAGAAAGCTATGTGTTTGAGGCAAAAGGCGAGTTCGCAAAAGAGCTAAAATCACTCATCGAAAAGCATTCCAAAGACGAAAATATCACAGTCAATGTCTATAAAAACGACGGCTCAAAAGGTGGCGTGCTAAATACTATTAAGCATAGCCCTGCCGCTGCCAAAGAAGAGGGAGCTAAGATTTTCGCTGCTAAATGCGCCTCATGCCACGGCTCAAAAGGCGAAAAGCGCGCTCACGGCGTCTCTAAAAAAATCAAAAATCTATCCGCAGGCGAGATTGCTATGGCTGTGAGCAACTACGGCACAGACCATGAATTTGGCGGTAAAAAAGCGTATTTGATGAACCCTATCGCACTATCTACAACCTCGACAGAGATAGGCTATATCATCGCATTTTTGAAGGGCGACACTTCATTTTTGCCTGGCGGTTCAGGCTCTGCGCGTGGTGGCAATACAGATATTTCGACCACTCCAAGCGAGCAAGGCTCATATCTAAAATAAAGGACAAAAATGAAAGTAGCCGTTATTTTAGCCAATGGCTTCGAGGAAATCGAAGCAATAAGTGTGGTTGATTTACTAAGACGCGCCGGGATCGACGCTAAATTTCTCGGTTTAGAGAAAAAATGCGTTACAGGCTCTCACGGCGTGGAAATCATCGCCGATGATTTGCTCGTAAATTTAGACATTAACGAATACGAAATGATAGTCTTGCCGGGCGGTTTGCCGGGTGCCGAGCATTTGGCAAAAAGCGAAAAACTAGGCGAAATTTTACGCAAATTCGACAAAGCCGGCAAAAAAATCGGCGCAATCTGCGCTGCACCTTGGGCTCTTGGCACAGCCGGTGTTTTAAAGGATAGCTACACATGCTACCCGGGCTTCGAGGGCACGGTCGCGCACGCCGGCTACACCGCTAGCGCAAATGTCATAATAGATAAAAATATCATTACCTCTCGTGGTCCAGCCACTGCAATGGAGTTCGCACTCACAATCGTGCGCGAACTAAAAGGCGAACAGGCTTTTAGCGCACTAAAATCCGAGCTACTTTTTAACTAAAACAAATATTTTCACTAACTCTCAATGACAAATTAGGCAAAATTTACGCTTGATTTGTCATTGCGAGAATTTTGCGTTAGCAAAATTCGTGGCAATCTACAACTTTAAATTTAGAGCATGCGAATTCCGTGTCATTGCGAGGCGACGCAGTCGCCGTGGCAATCCAGTAAAATTCCCTAATCCTAAATCTGTCATTGCGAGAATTTTGCGTAGCAAAATTCGTGGCAATCTACGAATATGAAAATTAAGCTCAGTGTTTTTGCAGAATTTATAAAATTTTGCCTAAAAATTTTAGTATTTATTCAATGTAAAATTCAGGTTGAATTTTGCTTTAAATTTTTCTGGATTGCTTCGCCGTGCAAGCACGGCTCGCAATGACAGCAAATTTAGTGCAAGGAATTTTAAAGTCGTAGATTGCTTCGAAAACTTTGTTTTCTCGCAATGACAAATTAAAGGCAAATAATTGCTTGCTTGCATAACAAATTCGGCGCAGTGTCTGCCAAAACACAACGATAACACAAAGCAAATTCTCCAAATTTCAAAAAGCCAAAATTTAACCCCTTTTTGCTAAAATGAGCGCAAAATCAAAGGACATTTTATGAGCGAATTCACACATTTACACCTACATACAGAATACTCATTGCTTGACGGGGCCAACAAAGTCAGCGAACTAGCCAAAATCCTAGCCGAGCGCGGTGCCAAAGCCTGCGCAATCACAGATCACGGCAATATGTTTGGGGCGATCGACTTTTACCAAACCATGCGCAAAAACGGCATAAAGCCGATAATCGGTATCGAAGCCTATATCCACAACCACGATGATATCGGCGATAAAAGCGACAAAAACCGCTTCCACCTAATTTTGCTAGCCAAAAACGAAATCGGTTACAAAAACCTAATGTATCTTAGCTCGCAAGCCTTTTTAAACGGATTTTACTACTATCCACGCATAAACAAAAAACTACTTCGCGAGCATAGCGAAGGGCTTGTTTGCTCATCTGCCTGCCTTGCGGGTGAGGTTGAGTTTCATCTAAATTTAAGCGAACGAAACCTAAGACGAGGCGCAGGCGGATACGAAGCCGCCAAAAAGGCCGCCGCAGAATACAAAGAGATTTTTGGCGATGATTTTTACTTAGAAATCATGCGACACG
Source organism: Campylobacter sp. VBCF_04 NA7 (assembly GCF_027737405.1). Taxonomy (NCBI): domain Bacteria; kingdom Pseudomonadati; phylum Campylobacterota; class Epsilonproteobacteria; order Campylobacterales; family Campylobacteraceae; genus Campylobacter; species Campylobacter sp. VBCF_04 NA7. Next base: position 45,475 of record NZ_JAOVTT010000007.1, on the reverse strand, counting down.
GTATCGGCGAGCAACTAAATGTCGAAAAAGATCTAATCCGCATAGCGCGCGAGCTTGATATCAAACTCATCGCCACCAACGACGCCCACTACGCCTACAAAGAGCGCGCCACAGCCCACGATGTGTATCAGTGCATAGCCATGGGCAAAACCATAAACGACGGAGATCGCCTAAAACATGTCGTAAGCGAATTTTATGTCAAATCAGATGAGGAAATGCAAAGGCTCTTTGCCGATATGCCAGAGGTCATCACAAATACGCAAGAAATAGTCGAAAAGTGCGATTTGCACTTTGCTTTCGAGGAAAAGGGCTACGCGCCCACACCGCCAAATTTCAAATTTACCCTCGAATACGCCAGCAAACACGGACTAAGCCTGCCTGAGCCAGAGGCTAGATATAGCTTTGCCAATGATGATTTTTTGTTTGATTATCTATGCCGTGAGGGTTTAAAAGAGAGATTAAAATTTATCGATGAGGCAAAACACCAAATTTACGAAGAAAGATTAAACAAAGAGCTTGAAATCATAAAAAGCATGCACTTCTCAGGCTATATGATTATCGTGCAAGACTTCATCAACTGGGCAAAAGACCACGATATCCCAGTTGGCCCTGGCCGTGGCTCTGCGGCGGGCTCAATTTGTGCGTATGCGCTTCGTATCACCGACCTAGATCCGATACCTTATAACCTGCTTTTCGAGCGATTTTTAAACCCTGCTCGTATCTCTATGCCAGATATTGATGTGGATTTTTGTCAAGCAAGGCGTGGCGAAGTAATCGATTATGTCATAAAGCAGTATGGCAAATACAATGTCGCCCAAGTAGCGACCTTTGGTAAATTGCTAGCTCGTGGCGTAATCCGCGATGTCGCCAGAGTATGCGATATGCCTCTCTCGCAGGCTGATAAAATGGCAAAATTAATCCCAGAAGGCCCTGGCGTAACCCTAACTGGCGTCGGCGATCCAAATAGCGATAAATACAAACCGGGCGCTTATGAGCAAGAGCCAAAAATCGCCGAGCTTTTGCAAAGCGACCCCACAGCCGCGCAGGTATGGGAGTTCGCGCTTCAATTAGAGGGCTTAAACCGCAACGCTGGCATGCACGCAGCAGGCGTGGTTATCTCAAACGAGGAGTTATGGCACAAGGCTCCACTTTTCAAACAAGATAAAGGCGATGACGCGCGTATCGTCACGCAGTATATGAAAAACTACCTAGAAGATGTGGATCTCATCAAATTTGACTTTTTGGGGCTTAAAACTCTCGATGTCATCGACAGCGCGCTAAAACTCATAAAAAGGCGATATGATAAAGACATAATCTGGGAAAAAATAGATTTTAACGACCCTGCGACTTATAAAACAATCCAATCAGGCAACACGCTTGGAATTTTCCAAATCGAGGGCGCTGGCATGCAAGATTTAGCCGTAAATTTAAAGCCAGATAGATTTGAGGATATCATCGCGATGATTTCGCTATATCGCCCAGGTCCAATGGATCTAATCCCGCGTTTTATAGATATCAAACACGGACGCGAGGAAGCCTCGTATATGTTCCCGCAAATCAAGGAAATTTTAGAGCCGACTTATGGAATCATCGTCTATCAAGAGCAGGTCATGCAGCTAGTGCAAACTATCGGCGGATTTTCGCTTGGCGAAGCTGATTTGGTGCGTAGAGCCATGGGTAAAAAGGACGAAAAAAAGCTAGCCCACATGAGAGAGCAGTATTTGGAGGGTGCTAAGACAAACGGCTTTGATGTCGCTAAGGCAAACGAGCTATTTGATATGATTATGAAATTTGCCTCTTATGGATTTAACAAATCCCACGCGGCGGCTTATTCGATGATTACATTTCAAACAGCCTATCTTAAAACCTACTATCCAGCCGAATTTATGGCTGGTTTGCTCACATCTGAGGAGGGAAACACAGATAAAGTTGCAAAATATATCGATGAAGCAAAACGGCTTGGTATCGGGCTAAAACAACCATCAATCAACCAAAGTTTGCGCGGATTTAGCGTAATCGACGATGAGGCAAGTGAATCGGGCCAGTCTATCATCTACGGACTTGGCGCGATTAAGGGCGTGGGTTCGGCTGCGATTGAAAATATCTTAGAGCTTCAAAACGAAAGGCTTTTTGAAAATATCGATGATTTTGCCACCAGAGTGGATAATTTCAAGGTCAATAAAAAGGTCATAGAGTCCCTAACCTACGGCGGTGCGATGGATTGTTTGGGCAAAACTAGGCTTAGCATTATCCAAAACATGGAAAATATCCTAGATGTGATGAAAAAAATCACAGAAATCAAAAAAGACGCTCAAAGCTCGCTATTTGGCGAAGATGAGGAGATGACCGAGGGGATAAAAGTAAGCTTCGTGGAAAATGCTGAGGAATTTGCGCAAAGTGAAATTTTAAAATTCGAGCAACAAACCGTGGGCGTGTATCTCTCTGGCCACCCGCTCGATGATTATAAAGAGCAAATGAGCGGTATAGATTACCTGCTCTCATCGCAATTTGGCGAGATTACAGGCGATAATGCCGAAATTTTAAGCGTTGGGCGGATCGAGGATATCACTACTCGTATCACAAAAACCGGCAAAAAAATGGGAATTTTGACCATTTTGGATTTGCACGGCTCGTATGAACTAGCCGTATTTGACAACACGCTAAAAACTATCGAAAATTTAAGCCCCGCTGAGCTCGAAAAACCATACGCTTTTATGATAAAAATCAGCAAAAGTGCCGCTGGCGAGGGAGCATATCAAGTTTCCTTCCTTTCAATGCTAAGCCTAGAAAACGCCAAAGACGCTGGGTTTAGACCACGCTCTGGCGTATTTTTAGAGGGAAATCCGCTCAAAGTTTTCGAAAGCGAAATTTCGCCTATCGCACACAGTAAATCGAGTGAATTTTATGAAATTTTGCAAAATGAGGGCTCATCAATGAAGCTTTTGTGTGTCGGCAAAATCGAAAGCGTAAATTCTCGCACAACAAAATCTGGCTCGCAAATGGCGAATTTAACCATACTCGATTTATCAGGGAGCTTCGAAGTCGCGGCATTTGGCGATGTGTGCGAAAGCGTGCTAGCCCTAAGCGATAGCGACCTAGAACGCCCGCTGGCATTTTGGGTAAGGCTTGCGAAAAACACAGGAACTTACGGCGGAAAATACCAAATTTACCTAGATGAAATTTTATCGCTCGATGAGGCGCGAAATATCGAAAACTACGCCCCTAGCGAAGCCAAAAGCTATGGCGCCTCTGCGCGCAAAGAGAGGCGAAATTTCGGCGATAACGGCTTTGACAAGGGCGAAAATGCCGCACTTGTGGCCTTGCAACAAAGCAAAAAAGAGCGCGAGGAACAGCGCAAAAAGGCCGTGGATTTCGAGTTTGAAATATGTGCTAGCGAGCTAAACCGCGACAAAATCCAAAAAATCTACTCCCTAGCCTTCAACGACAGGGATTTGAAAAACTCCAAACGGCTAATTTTGCGCGTGAGGTTTGAAAACGAGGTTTTGATATACCCTACCGAATACATCGTCGGCGACGATTTTGGCGAGAAAGTGGGCGAAATTTTAGCTGCGTGAAATTTGCAAAATTTACGAATTTTAAGAATTTTAGAAATTTGAAATTTTGAAATTTAGCCCAAAATTTGGGCTAAATTTATTAAATTTGATTGAATTTGGCTAAGAACGGGCAAATTCCACAATCGCGCGCGCAAGTTCGAGCGTAGCGTCAAGGAAAACCTTATCTGTCTCAATGAGTGGCAAAAACAGCGGGATCTCCGTGCAGCCAGCGATATAAACATCCGCGTCAATGCTATCTAACACGCTTTTAAAAAGCTCCACATATTCTGCGGTTTTGCCAGCTTTCACACCTTTGTAAATGCAATCCATTAACTTAGCTTGATTTTCCTCGCCAAGCTCTACGCTGATTAATCCAGCATTCTCTAAGTGCTCATCATACACCCTAGCCTTTTTCGTGCCAGAAGTAGCCAAAACTGCGATTTTTTTGGCATTTGGATAGCGGGTTTGTATCGTGCTAACTGCGTTTTTTGCGATATGGATTAGTGGCAAATCCACAGCCTCCAAAACCCTTGGCGCAAAATAATGCGCTGTATTGCAAACCATGACAAACGCCTCGCAACCTGCATTTTTAAGGCGAGTTGCGCTTTCGATTAGCTTTGGCGTAGGATCCTCGCCCTCGCCGAAAATACACGCCGTCCTATCCTCGATTTGCGGATAGCTATCGATTAGAAGCGGGATATTTTCTTGATCGCTTCTAGCCCCCGTTAATTCTATCGTTTTTAGATATAAATCAGCACTTGCTAGCGGTCCCATACCGCCGATTACTCCGACTCTGCGCATTTAATTCTCCCATTTTGAGGTATCTAGTTTGCCCTCTGTTTTAGCCACATATAGCGAAGCCACGACATCGCCTGTAACATTCATAGATGTGCGTCCCATATCTAGTATCGCGTCAATGCCTAGTATCATACCATAAGCCACTGCCACGGTTCCAGTTACGCTGATACCTACTGATTCTAGTATCAAAAGTAGCATTAGCGCGCCAGCACCAGGCACACCAGCTGTTCCGATAGCTGCTAGCATAGAAGTGATAATAATCGTAAAATAGTTTTGAGCAGTGAGATCGATACCGCACGCATTAGCGATAAAAAGCGTGCAAACACCCAAATATACGGTCGTTCCGTTCATATTTACAGTCGCACCCACAGGCAAAACAAAACCATAAATCGATTTTGGAATTCCCATTTCCTCATCAGCAGTCCTCATTGTAATCGGAAGCGTGCCGTTCGAGCTTCTGGTAACAAACGCCGTAAGCATAGGCGCGCGAACTTTTTTGAGGAATTTCGCAGGATTTATGCCAATTAGCATACAAACCACGCAGTATATCGCAAACACCTGCACCGCAAGTCCCACATATAGCGCAATCGTAACGGTCAAAAGCGAACTAATCGCGCCAATTCCAGCTTTGTTAAACACAACGAACATTAGCGCAAAAACGCCGATTGGTGCGTATTGCATAACCCAGCGGATAACCTTAAACATAATCTCGCTCATACCATCAAAAAACGCATACACAGTCTCTGCACTACGCGCAATGCGCTCATCGTCGCTACTTTTGCAATACGCTAGGCCAATTCCCACAAAAATACAAAACGCGATAATAGGCAAAATTTCACCCTTAACGATAGCTTCAAACGGATTTGTAGGGATAATATTTAGTAGAATTTGGCTCATCGCAGGAGCATTTGCGCTCTTTTCCACAGCTTTGGCAGCATCTAGCTCCAACCCACTACCAGGGCTGAAAATCAATCCGCACGCCAAACCTATCGCGATCGCAAACAGCGTCGTAATCGCGTAGAAAATTATCGTTTTGACGCCAACTTTACCAAGGTGAGCTGGATCAATCGAACTTGTGCCAATTATCAGTGAGCAGACGATTACAGGCACCATAATCATTTTGAGCATTCGCACAAAAAGATCACCAAACGGCGTTAAAATCGATACCCAAGTGGTATCGCCAACGGTGGCATTTTGCGGTAAAATTATACCCAAAACCGAACCCAAAACAAGCGCAATCATTATGCGCCAAAGTAGGCTTGACTCAAAATACCATGCAAATATACCGCGCTTTTTAGGCGCATTAGCGTCACTTTGCGACATTTTTTCCCCTTTAAAATATAATGTTCTTACGATTTTACAATAAATTTGCATAGAACAAATTTAATTAGGGCTGAATTTATAACGAAAGGTTAAAATTTCATTTGTTTTCTAAATTTTGCACCATAAATTTGGCGAATTTAAAATCGGACAAGGCGGAATAATCCACCCAAGCGACGCTGATCACTGGATTTATGCGATTGAGCTTTACGCAGATGATAAACTCGTAGCCAAAGTCTCGTTAGAACCAGTCGCAAGCAGGGGATTTTTGAGTGCAAGGCTAAATCTAAAAGATATCAAAACCCTCAAAGCAATCTCTCGCTGTAACCTGCACGGAAATTTTACATTTTCGATAAATTTATAACCACTAAGCCCCAAATTCGGGGCTTTGAATTTTATTTTTTAATTTTATATAATCGTTTTTAAAAAGTTTTAAAAAAAGGCTGAAATTGTGTGGTGGTGGGCTCACCAGGACTCGAACCTGGGACCATCCGGTTATGAGCCGGATGCTCTAACCAACTGAGCTATGAGCCCGATTGAATAAATTGGATAAGCTGTAATTTTACAAAAAATTTCTTAAATTTGAGTTAAAGCGCAAAATTTCGCCAAACGCCAAATTTTTTGCCATGCGATACGCAATCCAACCTGCGCACGCAAATTTTGGCACCAAATCATTACACATTATGACGCAAGAACCGCGCACATTTCGGCGCAGTATAATCCACGCAATCCACGCAATCCACGCAATCCACGCTTAAAAATATCGCCCAAATTTCGGCGCAGTATTAGCCCAAACCTAATTTAAGCCCAAACCTAATTTAAGCCCAAACCAAAATCAAGCCCAAAACAAATTTCGGCGCAGTGTTTAAAAACGCAAAAATATTTTAACAAAATTTAACAACAAATTTTAAGGATTAAATTTAAAATTCCCCGCTAAATTCGGCAAATTTAACAAATTTCGCAAATTCGCCAAATTTAATCAGGGAAGGAAGAATTATTTGTTTGCTTTTTCGATATATTCGCCACGCACGGTATCTACGCGGATAACCTCGCCTTCAAGCACATGAAATGGGATTTGCACGACCGCACCAGTTTCAAGGGTCGCTGGTTTTTTGTTGCTTCCTTGTGTATCGCCACGGAAATTTGGCGCAGTTTCGACGATTTTTAGCTCGACTACTTGCGGAACTTCCACGCCGATCGCTTTGCCATTGTAAAACATAATGCTAACCATCATGCCATCAAGCATCCATTTTTTCGCCTCGCCCACATCCTCGTCAGCGATTGCCACTTGCTCGTAGCTCTCTGTATCCATGAATTGGCAATACTCGCCGTCATCATAAAGGTATTGCATATCTTTTTGCTCTAAATTTGGCTCCTCGCATTTATCGCCTGCGTGGAAAGTTTTTTCCAAAACCTTACCGTCGATGAAGGATTTTAGTTTTGCGCGCACGAAAGCAGCACCCTTGCCCGGTTTTACATGTTGATACTCTACGATTTTAAACGGAATTCCATCAACTTCGATTTTAAGACCTTTTTTCAAATCGCCCATTGAATAAGCCATTTTTTCTCCTTAGTTTGGTTGCATAAAACTGCGATTATACTAAATTTAGCTTTAAATTTAGCCAAATTTAATCAAAGTAAAATTTTAAAATCCTCTATATCAAAAAGCAAAATTCTATCATTTTTGATTTTTTCTAGCTCGCCTGAGAACCCAGATTTCGAAAACAGCGCCACCATATCAGGCGCAAGCGCAGAATTTTCGCACTTTGCGAGCAGTTCGTTTAGGACATTTTTTGAGATTTTGCGCTCTTTGTATTTACACTCGCCCACGATTAAAAACCCCTCAAATTTCGCAAAAATATCAATCTCGCTATTTTTATCCCAATAACTCGAAATTTGCGAAATGTCGATATTTAGGTAGTTTGCGAGCAGTTCGCGGCAGAGTATCTCATAGCCAAAACTCGCGTAATTATCGAAATCCTCCCTAATCTCGCCAATGACTTTTTCGTATTCACCCTGCGCCAAAATTTGCAAATTTGGCTCGATAAACCTGAACCAAAACCGCGAGAAATTGTCGTTAAAATGGACTTTGTCTGTGATTTGATAGCGTCTTAAAATTCGTGGCAATTTATCATTTTTATGCAGTTTTACGGGGCGTTTTTCGTGCGATTTTTCTAAATTTAAAAACCCAGCTTCTAGCAAAATTTGCGTGATTTTTTGCGCGGTGAAGCGGGGTAGTATCTTTGCGACACCGATTTTTTTACGATCTGATTTGGCGAATTTCATCAACGCTTGTTTTAGCTCTTTTTCATACTCGCCACCGAAACTAAACCTCTCGCCAATCTCCCTAAAATTCGGCAAAATTTCAGCCTCTATCGCGCTAAATACATCGTCATATTTCGTGCAAATATCAAAAGCATCGAATACGAAGTGAAATTTCAAAATTTCACCCAGTTCCAAATGGCCAAATTTGCTAGCCGTGTGTTTTAACCCTAGAATTTCACCCCTCCTAAAACGGCTAATTTTAGCAAGTTTAGGTATAATTTACAAAATTTTGGAGTAAAAAATGCAAATCGAAAAAATAAAAAATGATTTAATACTAAAAGAAGGAGTCAAATACTTCGATTTCGCCGCGTCTGGGCTAGCGTGCAATAGTGTCGAGCGCGAAATCGAGCGGGTTTTGCGCACTTATGCCAACACGCACTCTCTTGGCGGCGAAAACGCCCACACCACGAGCGAATACTACGAAAACGCGCGCGCCAAAATCAAAGAAATGCTAGGGTGTGCTGGCAAATACTACCTCATCTCGTGCGGATTTGGCGCGACAGCCGCGATTAAGAAGCTATGGGAAATTTTAGGCATTTACCTGCCACCAAACACCAAAAAACGGCTAAATTTGACAAATTTCGCCACTACTGAGCGCGCGAAATTTCCACTAATCGTGATCTCTCCATACGAGCACCACTCGGTCGAAATCAGCCTGCGCCACGCTCTGTGCGAACTCGTGCGCGTGCCACTGGGTGCAGACGGGCTTATGGATTTTGGCAAATTAAATGAAATTTTAGGCGCAAATAAAGGGCGCGAAATTTATGGCGTATTTAGCGCGTGTTCGAACGCCACTGGGATTTTAGTCGATTATAAGCGGGTATTTTTGGCGCTAAAAATGCACGGCGCGAAACTTTTCATCGACGCTAGCGCGCTTGTGGCGCATGATAATGTGGATTTGGGCTTTTGTGACGGGCTGTTTTTTGGCGCACACAAACTCATCGGCGGAGTGGGTGCGTGCGGGATTTTGGCGCTGAAAAAAGAGTTTTTAGAAGGCGCAGAGCCCACATTTGCGGGCGGTGGCGCGGTAAAATACGCTGATTTTAGCACGCAAAACTTCGTCATCGACAAAGAGCGGCTAGAAGAGCCGGGCACGCCGGGGATTACGGCACTCATTAGGGCGTATTTGGCGCTGGATTTGCGCCGCAAGGTGGGATTTGCGGCGATAAAAGAGCGAGAAAGCGCGCTAAATGCGAAATTTATCGATGAAATTTCAAAAATCAAAGAGATTAAAATTTACGGGAATTTGAGCGCGCCAAGGGTGCCGATTTTTGCGTTTAATATGCAGAATTTAGCCTCTGATGCCCTAGCCTCCGTGCTTAGCTCAAAATTCGAAATCCAAACGCGCTCTGGGTGCGACTGCGCAGCGCCGTATGGATTTGATCTGACAGGACTTGCGCCAGATCCCGTAAATCAGACCAAACCAAGCTGGGTGCGAGCAAGCTTCTCGTGGGTCAATGATGAGGACGATATCGCCTACCTCGCCCACGCGCTCAAAGAAATCGTCAAAATCCGCACAAAGATAAATTTCGTAAGCGGAAAATATCGTTGCTAATCGCCCCCGCAAGGCGGAAATACTGCACCAAATTTGAAATAATGATAAATAAAAGATAAAATTCGGTGGGCAAGGATGCCCACCTTACGATACTAATATGGCAATTCCTTTTCTCCGTTTTTATACATGTCATCTTCCATCAATTCGCATTTTGTGCTAAAAATTTTACACCTGCCGTCTCGTTTTCCAAATTTATATTCGCATTCTGATTTTAAACAAGTTCCAAATACACCACTTGTTTCATAAAGATTAAAATCTATTTGATAATCACGAAAAACACCATGTGCAAGTGGTTTTTCATTGTCACTATAAATGTAAAATCCTTCAGTTTCTAAATAATACTCAAAATCTTCTTTACAATGCTCGTTTAGACGACAGCTATGTCTCCCTGTGCATTCATATTCCCTAAAACCATATCCGTTTTCATTATATATCCGCTGTTGTATAGGCTTTTTAAAGCAATTTTTAGCTAATTCTTCTTGATTTATCATTCCACGTTCCATAGCCCAATACATTTTTTTTACAAAATAAATTTCATCTTTTTTTATCTTTCCGTGTTCAAATTCCGTGTAACTTAAAAGCTCTTTTGTATCCTTTAACCACGCCCTTTGATTTCCATGTAGTTTTTTATCTTTATCATAAGCATTTTCTATTATAACTTCAAATTTTTTCATTATCCCATCGTATTTATTTGGTTGTTCAGACCAATCTACTGTTTTGATAGTTCTATTTACATCAACAACTCCTCTTGGCTGTCCCTTGAACTGCTCGGCAAATGCAAAATTCACAAATACAAGCAAAAATGCACTAAATAAAATCTTCTTCATTTTCTTTTATCCTTTTTATGGTTTCTTCTATTTCTTCGACTTTTGCACCATTTTTATCTTTTAGGATTTCCAAGAATTCAATCAATAAGCATTTTTGAATTCTAACCCATAATTTAGCAGGATTTTTATATTTGCATGGATTGAAATTAGTTGGATAGCCTAGTTCATCGCTATGCTCATTTGTATCAATACACCACCTTATAGCAACTATGTTTCTTTTGCTGATTTTATCTTTGCCAACAGCAACATTAAATTCGCTATCATCAAAAAGCATAGTAAATTTATTTTTTTCAAACGGATGCTCAGTATATTTTGCCATTTCCAACTCCTTAATAGAAAAATTCCCGTTATTATGCGCCCCCCCCCCCCTTAATTTTTGCTGAATTTAAGCTTAAAATAAATATAATTTGTTATCGCTTTTAATTTTTGATTATTCTCTTAAAAATTGGCGTAAATGTGTGGTTGGAAAATTTACTATCGTAAATTTTTGGATTGAATTATTTTATAAATTTAACCTTTGGGATTGCTTCGACGGCGTTGCCGTCTTGCAATGACAGATTAAGCAAAATTCTAGGCGCAGTATCCCAAAATTTGCGAAGCGAAATTTGACGAAATTTAAATCACAAAATCACAAACAAAAACAAAATTCCCACGATAATGCGATAAATTCCAAACGGGATAAAGTCAAATTTGGCTACAAAGCTCAAAAATAGCTTGATTGCGATTAGCGCGACCACGAAGGCAACCACACCACCAAGCAGAAAAATCCAAATATTTTGCGAATTTTGCGCGAAGGTGTCGAGGTTTTTGTAAGTATCATACAAAGTCGCCGCAAACATCGTAGGAATCGCTAGTAAAAAGCTAAAACGGGCGGCTAAATTTCGGCTAAGCCCACAAAGAAGCCCAGCGATAATAGTCGCCCCTGAACGCGAAGTGCCAGGCACCATAGCAAAACACTGCGAAAGCCCGATTATAAAGGCTTGTTTGTATGAAATTTCACTGAAATGCTCACTTTCACTCACAGGCGGATTTTTTTTGCGAAGTAGCTCGACCACGATAAAAATCACGCCCCAAATGACAAGCATATACGCGGTCGTGGCGGGCGAAAATAGCGATTTTATCGTCTTATACATCAAAAATCCGATGATCGCTGTGGGGAAAAATCCCACCATTAGCTTAACCCAAAGCGAAAAATCCTGTTTAAGTCGCTCGAAAAACATAAAAACTACCGCTAAAATCGAGCCTAGCTGGATTACGACCTCGAAGCATTTAAGCGTATCGGTTTGCTCCAAACCCAAAAAATGCGACGCCAAAATCATGTGTCCCGTCGAGCTTACGGGCAAAAACTCGGTCAGCCCTTCGACAACGCCTAAAATTATCGCACTAATTATATCCATTGATTATGCCTTGTAAATTTTTTATGTTTTGCGAAATGGTTTTTGGTCTGTAAATCGCACTCACAAGCGCGATATAATCGGCATTAAGAGGCAAAATTTCAGCTAAATTTTGCTCGCTAATCCCGCCAATTATCGCAACTGGAATTTCAAGCTCACGCTTTGCCATTTGCACGATTTCGTGCGGACAAAGCGGGGCTTCTTTTTTGGTGGAGCTTGCAAACATCGCCCCAAACGCAGCGTAACTCGCACCACCCTCTTGCGCCGCTCTCGCTCGCTCTAAATCAGAGTAGCAGCTTACGCCGATGATTGAGCCCGCGCCCAAAAATTCGCGCACATTTTTTATTTCGCCGTCGTCTTTGCCAATATGCACGCCGTGAGCGCGGAGTTTTTTCGCCAAAACGACATTATCATTGATGATTAGCTTCGCGCCGTAATCCTCGCAAAGCGAGATTAGCGAGGCGATGAGAGTTTCGTCTTGGCGCGGGAGTTTGGAGCGATACTGCACGAGTTTGACGCCACTATCTAAAATTTCACGCACCTGCGAAAAAACGCTAGAATTTGGCGTCAAAACATCATCGGTAAGGGCGTAAATTTCACTCATTGATTGACATTTCTATCGTTGGTTTGTTTTGGGTCGGCTCTTCTGTTTTAGGCGCAGGTTGCGCCTCGCTAGGCTCTTTTTTAGGCTCAGAAGGCTTTGATTTTGGCTCATCTTTTATGCCAAAGGCGCATTTGCTTACCTTTGAATATTTTTTGCCAAAAAACCCTTTTTCGCCCTCTATCGCCAAAACGCTAGCCTTCACAAATGCCTCTTTATCGTCGTTTTTAGGCATAGCAAGTCCAGCCCTTACCAAATCTAGCCCCAAATTTGACTTTTCGGTGCTGATATCGCAAATCAGCTCGTTTTTGCCCTCGGCTTTGATTTTTATGAAATATCGCTGGGTTGGGACGATAAATTTTTCGATCATATTTTTTTGATCTTTTTTGAAAGTTTTTAAATCTTTTTTGTCTTTGATACATTTAGCGACTTGCTTTTCGCCAATTAGCGTAACTTCGCTAAATTTGCACATTAGCCTTGTCTTGCCCCGTTTAAAAAGCAATCTATCCTCGTCTTGGACGAAGCCTAGGAATTTCGCCACGATAAAATCGTCATTTCTCGCACATGCACTCGTAACCAAAAGCGATAAAAATATAAAAATCAATTTTTTCATAAAAGCCCTTTAAATAGAAAAAAGCGCAAAATTTAAAAGGCTAAATTTTGCGCCAAATTTGGATTATTTTAGGTTGTATTTTTCTAAAAGTTTGTCGTATGAGCCGTCGCTCTTCATCTCGTCGATTGCTTTGTTGAATTTCTCCACAAGCTCAGGATATTTGCCCTTATCGAAAGCAAAGGCAAATCCGTCGCTTCCGTCAGACTCTCTCATAAACTCCACGATATCGTCGTTTTTCTTCAAATACTCCACGCCCACAGATGAATCCACGCAAAGCGCATCGACCTTTTTGTTTTTTACTAGTAACACGCCAGCAAAGACAGTTTCTGCTGGATTAACATCTGCGCTAGGAATTTCGCGGATTGCGTTTTCTTGGATTGTGCCAAGTTGCGCTGTTAGGCGTTTGCCTTTAAGATCGTCTTTGGTTTTTAGGCTATCGTCGTCTTTGTGTTTGATATATAAATTTTCGACCTCATAGTATGAGTTTGTGAAATCCACAGCGTTTCTTCTCTCTGCTGTCGCGCTCATACCTGATCCTGCTAGATCGATTTTGCCGCTTTTTAGCGCTGGAATTAAGCCATCAAAGCTCATATTTAAAATTTCGATTTTCAAATCGGCTCTTTTTGAAATTTCATTTACCAAATCAATATCAAATCCAGTGATAGTTGAGTTTTCATCTACGAACTCAAATGGCGGATATTCGGCGTTTGTGCCCATTACATAGACATCTTTTGCACAAGCAATTGAGCCAACTAAGCTAGCTGCCAACATAAATTTAAGAAATTTTTTCATTTCTGCTCCTTTTAATGGTTTAAAATTTTATTTAAAAAGTCTTTTAATCTCGGATTTTGCGGATTTTCAAAAACATTTTTAGGCGTATCATCGACTAAAATATTTCCGCCGTCCATAAAAAATATTCTATTTGCCACATTGCGCGCAAAGCCCATTTCATGGGTTACGACAAGCATTGTAATGCCCTCTTTGGCAACCTCTTTCATAAGAGCTAAAACCTCGCCTATCATCTCAGGATCTAGCGCGCTTGTAGGCTCGTCGAAAAGTATCACATCTGGGTTCATCGCTAGACTTCTAGCGATTGCGATGCGCTGTTTTTGCCCGCCTGAGAGTTTGTGCGGGAAAGCCTCCGCCTTGCTCTCTAATCCCACCTTTCGCAAAAGCTCCATAGCCTTTTCTTTGGCTTTTTCTGGGGTATAAATTCCAGCTTTTACCGGGGCTATGGTTAAATTTTGCAAAACATTTTTATTCGCAAAAAGGTTAAAATGCTGAAAAACCATGCTGACTTTTTGGCGAATTTTATTGATATCGGTTTTTTTATCGGTAATGTCTGCGCCACCGATTTTGATACTGCCCTCGCTTGGGGTTTCGAGCAAATTTAAACATCTCAAAAATGTCGATTTTCCACTCCCGCTAGGTCCGATGATTGCGACAATATCGCCTTTGTTTATGGTTTTTGAAATGTTTTTCAAAACACAAAGCTCGCCATAATTTTTGCTTAAATTTGAAATTTCAATCATGTCTATTTAGCCTTGATTCTAAAATTTTAACCAAAAGCGAGAAAAATTTCACACTCGCATAATAAATCACACCCGCGAAAAGTATCGGCTGAACCGTATATAGCGAGGCTTGCAGGCTTTTTGAATAAAATGTCAAATCCGTAATCGCCACAAGTCCCACGACCGAAGTTTCTTTAAAAAGGCTGATAAATTCGTTTGCCAAAGCTGGCAAGATATTTTTTATCGCTTGCGGGAAAACAATGACTTTCATCGCTGTTGAATACGACAGACCCATAGCGCGCGCAGCCTCCATTTGACCGCGATCGACGCTGTTTATTCCACTGCGGACGATCTCACAAACATAGGCTGAGCTGTTAAGACCTAGCGCCACAATTGCGGCGAAAATATTATTTTGCCAAGTCGCAAAAACAACAAAAACAAAAATCATAAGCTGTATGATTATCGGCGTGCCACGGATAATATCAACATACTCGTCGATAATAAAATTTAAAATTTTATTATCCAAAAATTTCAAAAACGCCAAAATAAATCCCAAAACTATACCAAGCGCGATACCGCCACTTGTGAGTATCAGCGTGACGCCATAAGCATTTACAAGCGCCATTTTGCGCGCGTCTGTTAAGTTATCTGGATAGCAAAAATAAATTCCTGCGCAGATGATAATCAACGAAAAAACAATCTTTAAAATTCTCTCGTTCAATCCCCAGCCTTTAAATTAAAATTTAGCCTAAAAGCATACTAAAATTTTGATAAATTTCAAGTAAATTTTGATAAAATCGCACCTTTTAAGGAGTGGAAAATGAGTTATTGGATCTATGCCTCGATCGCTATGTATTTCCTAGCCCTCGTCATCATCGGCAGACACTACTACGACAAAAACGCAAGCCTGAGCGAATACCTCATCGACAATCGCAGATTAAACCCCTTTGTAACCGCACTTAGCGCAGGTGCAAGCGATATGAGTGGCTGGATGCTTCTAGGGCTTCCTGGGGCGTTTTTTGCTACTGGAATTAGCACGGTTTGGATTGCAATCGGGCTTTGTATTGGTGCGTGGTGCGCGTATAAATTTCTCGCAAAAAGGCTTAGAATTTACACCGAAGTCGCAAGCGATAGCATTACAATCCCTGATTTTTTGGAAAATCGTTTTAAAGATAAAACAAAATCTCTTCGCATAATCTCTGGACTTTTGATTATCGTATTTTTCACGCTGTATGTTTCTAGCGGAATTATCGCAGGCGGAAAGAGCTTTGAGACATTTTTCGGGCTAAATTTCGCTTACGGCGCGATTGCAACGATTTGTATCGTTGTGTTTTATACATTTTTTGGCGGATTTAAAGCAGTAGCGATAACAGACGCTTTCCAAGGCGCACTGATGTTTATCGTGCTCATTATGATTCCAGCATTTTCGTTTAATGCTCTACAAATCCCAGATAGTTCGAGCTTTTGGGGCGAGGTATCAAAAATCAGTCCGTCGCATTTGGATCTGTTTGAGGGACAAACTTTTCTTGGAATTTTGGGGCTTTTGTCATGGGGGTTTGGCTATTTTGGACAGCCTCATATCATCGTGCGATTTATGGCGATTAGAAATTCAGCCGAGATGAGTTCTGCGCGCAGAATTGGCATTTCGTGGATGGTTTTTGGACTGCTTGGGGCGATGGCAAGTGGTCTAATCGGCCTAGTGTATTTTCACCAAAACTCCCTATCTATCAGCGATCCAGAGAAAATTTTCCTAGAACTTGGCAAAATTTTCTTCCACCCATTTATCCTTGGCGTGATTATTTCGGCTGTGTTAGCTGCGATTATGAGCACGATTTCTAGCCAGCTTTTGGTCAGTGCTAGCTCGGTTACGAAAGACTTTATTTTCGCATTTTATAAAAAAGAGGTCTCATCAGCCACGCAAACCCTAGTCTCCCGCCTCGCTGTCGTTTTCATCGCGGTGCTAGCTACGATTGCGGCGTTTTTGTGGGACGATAGCGTCTTAAATGTCGTCGGACACGCTTGGGCGGGCTTTGGCGCGAGTTTTGGCGCGGTGCTGCTTTTTAGCCTGTATTCTAAGCACATGAGCGCTTTAAGCGCGCTGTGTGGCATGCTAGTGGGCGGAATCACCGTCATAATCTGGATAATTGCCGATTTATCGGGCTATATTTATTCGCTTTTGCCTGGATTTACATTTTCGATGATTGCCATAATGCTAGTCAATAAATACAACTCCGTGCTAGATAAAATGGCGGACGAGCCAAATTTAAACGAAATTGCAATCGAATTTGAAAAAATGAAAGCACGAAACGAAAGCGAGAAAAAATAATGCTAAATTTGAAAATGGCAAAAGATTTAATCTCAGGCGCAATTTCACAGCCAAATTTAATCGCGCATTGCGAAAATGTAATGGCCGCAATGGGGGCTATGGCGGAGCATTTCGGCGAGGATAAAGAATACTGGCAAGCGATCGGCTATCTGCACGATTTCGACTACGAAAAATTCCCGCACGAGCACCTAGCGCACACAAAGGGGCCACTTTTGGGCGCCGGCGTAGATGAAGCTAGCGTGCGGGCGATACTCAGCCACGGATACGGCATTTGCACTGATGTCGAGCCGATTTCAAATTTAGAAAAAAGCCTATTTTGCGTCGATGAGCTAACAGGCATAATCGATGCCTGCGCCAAAATGCGCCCAAACGGCTTTGCGGATTTAGGCGCTAGCAGTGTAATGAAAAAATTTAAAGATAAAAAATTTGCCGCCAAATGCGATAGAAGCGTGATTTTAAAGGGTTGTGAAATGCTTGGCATGGATATCAAAGAGGTCGTAGAAATCTGCATAAAAGGCATGAGAGAACTGCACCAGGCTTAATTTTCACTGCAAGACGACAAGGCGAAGCGTTAAAACGCTTCGCCAGAGCCGAGCAATCCAATAAATTTGAATAATATCCACTCGTAGCACAAAATTCACAAATTTTGATTATTTTTCAAATTCTTTTTTGATTTTTCGTAAAAATTCTATCAGCTCGGCAGAGCAGTTTTGTTTTATAATAGTAAAGGCTAAAATATTTCCGACAAATAGATAAAAATTTGTCTTTGTTTCTACAATTTTATATAAATCTTCGTATTTTATCTGCGAGAAATCGGCGCTTACATTTTGGTTAAAATCATTTGTCTTTTGGGTAAAATAATCTTCAAAAAATTCAAAAAATGAGTGCTGATTTGCCGATAGTTTATTTGAATAAAATGTTTTTTTGACAAAATAAAAATTTGCGTAGTAATAAAGTCCGCCAAGCCAAATCAAAGCCGCCAAATTTATGAAAAAATTTTCGCTAAAAAATCCTTCTTCTATGAGAAAACAAAAGTCCCAAAATAGCAAATATAAAATCCAAATTCCGAATATTATAAAAATTATTCTAGTTAGCCATTTGCCCTTAATCGAGTTATTAAATTTTTTATATTCGTCAAAAGTAAAAATCGTATCGGTTTTGTATGGCATTTTTGTGTCCCTTGATTTGAAAATTTGCAAATTTGATTATAAGAAATTTTGGCTTAAATTTTTATCTAATTTCCCATTGCAAGGGGCATTTGATGATTTTTAAAATTTATATGAAATTTTAAAATTTCCCAAAACACTGCCCCGAAATTTTAAATTCATAGATTGGCACTAATTTTGCCTGCGTAAAATTTTCGCAATGACAGATTATGCAAAATTTACGCTCAATTTGTCATTGCGAGAAAACGGAGTTTTCGAAGCAATCCAGGGAAATTCAGATAAATTTCAATTCAAATTTCTAACACTCCCTAAATTTTACTGGATTGCTTCGTCGCTTTGCTCCTCGCAATGACACGGAATTCACATGCTCTAAATTTAAAGTCGTAGATTGCTTCGAATTTTTGCTTCGCAAAAAATTCTCGCAATGACAAATTGGAAGTAAAATTTAAGTTGAAGTGTGCTGAAAATTTTACTGGATTGCTTCGCTTTGCTCGCAATGACAGATTATACAAAATTTACAAATTTCGGGGCAGTGTTTAAAAGGTTGCGCTAGCGGGTTATGCTAAATTTAAAATTCTATCAAATTTCGCTTCAAAAGCCTAGCTAAATTTCGCCCAAGCCTCTCGTAGCCCCCAGCTTCTAAGTGGATTTCATCGGGTCGGATTAGCCCCATTTTGCGCCAGCCCTCCCAGCCTCCGTCCTCGCTCATCGCCATATCAAAATCATAAAACATAAGCCCCATATCGCTGGCTAGGTGCCTTATCACGGCTGCGGCGCGCGCAGCGTTTGGCACTTTGGGGCTGCGAGGCGGGGCAACGAGCAGGATTTTTGCCCTGCGCGAGCCTTTGCGAAGCGAGCGCACTAGCCCCCGCAGAGTCGCGTAAAATTTCGCCTCGTCAAAGTTGCTATCAAGGGCATCGTTTGTGCCATAAGCGATGATAAAAAGCTCGTAATCAAGTCGTGCCAAATCCCTAATAAAGGCGTTTTTGCCCCATTTTTGATACACGCTCGAATACGCGCCATTGCTAGCGCAACTATCGGCGAAACTGCCATTTTTGCGGTAAATTTTATACCCGCCAAGCTCCGCGCCCTCGCGCAAAGAGCGGATTTGCACCGGAAAAGCGAGCGTAAAGCGCGTATATTCCCAAGAATTTCGCAAAAGATGATTTATGCGAAATTTCCGCCCATTAGCGTCGATAATCTCGAAAATTTCGCCATTTCCGCCCACTCTATGAAGCACTTCGACCTCAAATTCGCCACTTAGCTTTTTAAGCTCGATTTGCAAACCAGCCCCATTTCTCGCCCTTGCGATGACCCCGCATAGCGGGAAATCCGGGTCTGTATCCCTGCGCGATGAGATGATCTCAAAGCCCTCGTTTTTAAATCTCACTGCCTCACTAGCGTGAAATTTAGGCATTAGCGGGGCGATAAAGCCCACACTATCGTCGCTTCCGCCGAAAAATTCATCTCTAAATGCCTGTATTAGCGCGTCGCTTCCAAGGTGTGAATCGCCCAAAAACTTCACCCCAAAGCCCTGCGCTAGCGCGCCACTAATGCAGAGTAAAACCGCAAAAAGCGCGCGCACAAGGCTATTCAACACTAATCCTTGCTAAAATTTTTTGGGTTATGATTTCGCAGCCTTTTTTGCTGATGTGGATTCCGTCGTCTTGGCGGACGCGAATTTGGCTTTTGCCATTTTTCAAATAGACCTTGTATGCGCCGTTTTCGCACACAAATGGGCTTGTAGGCATGTAAATTTCGCCGAATTCTTTATTTACACTTTTATAGACTTTGTTAATCGCCTCGGTTTTTTGCTCAAATTTTGCTTCGTTCATGCACGGAAGCCCCAGCCACAGCACCTTTGCGCCGTATTTTTCGGCAGTATCGTAAATCTCCCTGACCCTGCTAGCGTAAAATTCGCTCCAAACCTCGCTTCCTACGCTTCGCACAGCTCCATTAATCTTGCGCGGGTGAGTATCGTTCGCACCCAAAAACACCACCACTAGCCCGATATTTTCGTTATTTGCTAGATTTTCGGATAAAACCTGCTGCCAGTTGTGCCCCTTTTTATCGACTAGGCCGGTTGATTGCTTGCTAAGATCAAGCACTTTTAGCCCTGATTTTGGGAAAAATTTCTTAGCACTCATACCCACATACTGCATTAGGCTATCGCCGATAAATAGCACGGTTTGACCGGCTTTAAGCGCGATTTTTTCATTAGATTTTTTTGCAATTTTTGGCGCGAGAGCAGGAGCTGTTTCGTTCGCCTCGCTAGGCTTTGGCGCGGTTAAATTCGCGCTTTTGTTGTTATCAATTTTAGGCAGAGTTGTATCGGTTAGCTTGACTGCTTCGATTTTTTTAAGCTCACGCTCGATGATTGCGTCTTTATCGCTTGGAGCGATAATAGGCGCAGTGTTACTAGCGAGTGTGTAAGTGGCTGTTTGCGGGGAGAGGCTCTCTATTTTCGCCTTTAAATTTGGCGTGAAATTTTGGATTTTTTGGCTAATGTTTGATTGCAATTCGCCCCCAAATCTCAAAGGCGAATTCGCCAAATACTCTTCCAAACCGAAATTCGAGCCAAAGCGCGAATTCGCGTAATAAATCAAGGAATTTTGCGCAAAAAAAGCCAAAATCAAAAATGCCACAACCAACGAAAACAAAAATTTAATCATCTAAAAACTCGCATAAATAAAATTTGGAATTCCACTTGGCATCAAAAGATAAATCGCGCAAAAAACCGCGCCCAAAACTACCCCTTTTAACCAAAATGGCAATCTCTTTAAAAAGCCCTCAATTAGGCGGTTTGTAACCAAAAATTTAGGATAAATCAAAACAAAAATCAAAACAGCCAAAACTAGCAAAATTTCAAATTTGCTCTGATAAAGTGGAGATGAAATAAGAGCCGAGAAAATCGCGCCAATCTCGCTAAAATCAGTGTTTGCGAAAAACACCCACGCAAAACTGACATAGATAAATGTAATCAGCCTAGAAAAGTGTAAATTTAGTGACTTTACTTTGCAGGCGCGTAGGCATTTTAACCACACGCACGCTAAGCCATGTAACGCCCCCCAAATGGCGAAATTTAGCCCCACTCCATGCCAAATTCCAGAGAGCAAAAATGCTAACATTATATTCAAATTCATACGCCAAAACTTCCACATACCGCGCACTTCGACAAATTCGATTATCTCTTTTTTAGCTTTTTTCTTTTTCTTTTTCTTTGCGCCGATTTTGAGCTTTACTGGCAGTTTTTTGCCCCAGCCACAATTCCCGCCAAGCGGGATATAGATGTAATCGCGGATAAAGGTAGAAAGGCTGATATGCCACCTATCCCAAAACTGATCGATATTTCGCGCAGTATATGGCATGTGAAAGTTGCGTGGCAAAGCAAATCCAAGTGCGAGTGCTAGGGCGCGCGCAATGTCGATAAATCCGCTAAAATTAGTATAAATCACAAAAGAATAAAGCAAAATCGCCAACACAATTTTTAGCGCGCTAACCTCGCTAAAATCGTAAATATTGCTAAAAATCTCACCCACAAACGGCGTAAGATGACCGCAAATGACAAGAACTTTAAAAGCGCCGATGATAAAAAGCGCGAGAATTTTATCGCCGTTTTTAAAGCTCTTTTTTTGGTTAAATTGTGGCAAAACTGGATAAATTTTAATGTATCCTTTGGAGTTTTTATGCGCGGCTGCCCTGCCTATGGGGCCCATTACCACGCTTGGGAAAAACGCCAGATAGCAAAGCAAACTCAAAAAATCCGCCCCCTCGCACTGCTTTTTGCTCACGGCCACGAGATAGGTTATCGACATAAAAGTATAGTATGAAATGCCCAGCGGCAGGGCGATTGACTCGATTGGGGAAAGTCCAAAAAAATTTGTAACAATGGCGAAAAATTCTCTAATATGGCTAAAATATTTGAAAAAACACAAAAAACAAATAGAGCCAAAAACTGCCGATAAAATGGCGGAATTGCTGGAATTTCGCCTCAAAAATTTCCCAGCAAAATAGACAAAACACGAGTAAGCAAACAAAATCGCGCCAAATTTTGGGCTTACAGAGCAGACGAAGCCGTAACTTGCAGCCAAAATTAGGATTTTTTGGATAAAGACGCTGTCTTTTTGCGACCAATACAGGGCAAAAAACAGCGTAAAAAGCAAAATAAACTCGGGCGAAAAAAATGTCATTTTGGTTGATTATGAAGCGCGCAGGGCTTTGCACTGCCCTGCTCGCGCCACATTACTCCTATCCTCTCACGATTTTTACAGCTTCCACCATATTTTTTAGGCTTGGTTTTACCTCTTCCCATTTGCGAGTTTTAAGCCCACAATCAGGATTTATCCAAAGCTGACTTTTTGGTAAAACTTCTAAAAGTGCGTTGATTTGCGCTACCATTTCCTCCACACTTGGCACGCGAGGGCTATGTATATCATACACGCCAGGTCCTACTTCTTGTTTATAGCCGACCGATTTAAAAATTTTAAGTAACTCGTTGCCAGAACGCGCCGTTTCTATACTGATGACATCGGCATCCATAGCTTCGATAGTTTTGATAATATCATTAAATTCAGAGTAGCACATGTGAGTGTGAATTTGCGTTTTCGCTTCCGCACTTGACACGGCTAGTTTAAACGCACCGACCGAGAAATTTTCGTACTGGCTGATATTTTCCTTACGAAGCGGATAGCCTTCTTTAAAGGCTGCTTCATCGACTTGGATTATCTTAATCCCTGCAACTTGTAAATCAGAAATTTCATCACTAATTGCCAAAGCTAGTTGCTTGACAACCTCGCTTCTAGGCTTATCATCACGCACAAACGACCAGTTCATAATGGTTACTGGACCAGTTAGCATACCCTTCATAATCTTGCTTGTTTTGCCTTGCGCGTATTTTATCCACTCCACGGTCATCGCCTTTGGACGGCTAACATCGCCAAATAAAAGTGGCGGTTTTACGCAGCGACTGCCGTAGCTTTGCACCCAGCCGTTTGCGCTAAATGCGTAGCCTTTGAGCTGTTCGCCAAAATACTCAACCATATCGTTTCGCTCAGGTTCGCCATGGACTAAAATATCAAGCCCAATCTCTTCTTGAAACGCCACACACTCATCGATATAGGCTTTTATATCTTTTTCGTAGGCTTCCTTGCTAATTAAACCCTTTTTATAGGCGTTGCGAACTTGGCGAAGTTCGGTTGTTTGCGGGAAAGAGCCTATCGTCGTGGTCGGTAAATCGCCGTAAGCAAGGGCTTCGCGCTGAATTTTAATGCGGTCTTCAAATTTATCACTTCGCTCAAATTTTGTTAAATTTTTCACGCGATTTTGCACCGCTATATCGTGGATCAACGGCGAATTTAAGCGTGTTTTGGCAGATTTTTGATTTTCTTCATATTTTTTGATACCGCTGTCGCAGATTGGAATTTTAAAGAAAAGGTGCGTTAAAATGCAGACTTCTTCGAGTTTTTCACACGCAAAACTTAGCCACGATTTAATCTCAGGGCTTAGTTTTTCTTCATATTTTAGCGTAAATGGCACATGCAAAAGCGAACACGAAGTTCCCACATAAAGGCGATCTTTGCTGACATACTGAGATACAAATTCCAAAAATTCTAGCTTTTTATCAATGTCGCTTTTCCATATATTTCGTCCGTCGATTACCCCAGCAAATAGCGTAGTTTTCGCATCTTTTAGGATTTCAAGCTCGGCTTTGATATTTTCTTTACTCGCATAGACAAAGTCTAACCCCACAGCCCAAATGTCCGTTTTAACGACTTCTTTCAAAGCTTCTGTGGCGTGTTCGAAATATGTCATAAATACGATTTTAATGTTTGAAGCGACCGAATTTAGCTTGTTATAAACGGGTGCGATTTTTCCCGTTAGCTCCACGCCCCTATCGGTTACGAAAATCGGCTCGTCGATTTGGACGACGACTTCGCTATCAAGGGCTGAAATCTTGCCTAGAAGCTCGGCGTATTTTTCTACTAGCTCATCAAGTTTAGCTAGTGGTTCGCCCCCGTCCGTGCTTTTTGAAAGTGCTAGATAGGTTATTGGTCCGATTAAATTTATCTTTAACGCGCAACTATCCTTAAAATCGTTGTTTTTAGCGGCTTTGTATTCGTTTAGAATTTTGTCAGCATTTAGGCTAAATTTTGTGTTTTTGCTGATTTCAGGCACGATGTAGTGGTAGTTTGTGTTAAACCATTTTGTCATTTCCATTGCCACGGCATCTTTGTTTCCACGCGCCATCGCAAAATACTGCTCCATGCCACTCAAAGATGCAAATCTTTGGGGCACTGCGCCAAAAAGCACGCTATTATCAAGCATTAAATCATAAAATGAGAAATCATTTACGCTAATTAAACCAGTCCAAGCATCAAGCTGATATTTTATGTGGCGATCTTTTAGTTCGTCTGCTACCTTTTCTAGTGCGCCAAATTCGCACTTTCCTGCCCAAAAACTCTCTAATGCTTTTTTTAATTCTCGTTGCTCGCCAATGCGCGGAAAACCTGTGATATAACTTTTCATTTTTATCCTTTTTGTTTTAAAATTTTATAAATTGTATTGAGAAAAAGTCTGAATTTTGCGCCGCTAGCGCGGCATGAATATGCGTGAATAAATGATTAGCCCTAGAAAAACACCGATAATATCAAGTCGCCATGGGACAGTGCATTTATTGCTTCCTTTAAATTTCAAATTAATCTGAGCATTTTAGCCTTATTTTGCTTTGATATAGATAAAATTTTGAAATTTTAATTTTCACAAACACTGCCCCAGAATTTTGCACTAAATTGCAAGGAAATGCGAAGCATTTCAGTAAAAATAAAACCAGCTAAATTTAAAGCGAAGCTTTAAATTTAGCCACTTCTAAGGTTTTACAGGGGTGGGGGTTGGTAAGGGGGAGGGTAGCGTCTCCTAAAAAGCGCGCCCTCCCCCTTACAGAGAATTTCACGGTGCAGGTTAAATTCAAAAAATCGTTCAATGCTAAATTTAGGTTGAATTTTAAATTTAAATTTTACTGGATTGCTTCGCTCGTTACACTCGCTCGCAATGACAGCAAATTTATCGGTGGGAATTTTTTACTCGTAGATTGCCACGCAAGCAAGACTTGCTCGCAATGACAATAGCTAGCGTTGCAAATTTAAAATTTTACTCAATAAACCCGCTGGCTAGCACGCGGTCTTCTTCGTCGTAAAAAACCGCCAGCTGTCCCCCAGCTACGCCATTTGCTGGCTGAGAGAGCGTGCCACTAACCCCGCCACGCTCATTTAGCGCGATTTTTACAGGGATTTTTGTGCTTCGATATCTAAGTTTTACGCCCAAATTTGGCGCATTTAAAATTTCATCTACGCTCACAAATGCGTTTAAATTTCGCGTCGAAAACTCGTAAGTATCGAGCTCATCGCGCCCGCCGACGATAATTTCGTTATTTTGCGCATCGATTTTGAGCACGAAATGTGGCTCATGCGCGCCGTCTATGCGAAACCCGCGCCTTTTGCCGATTGTATAGTGCATATAGCCCTCGTGAGTGCCGATGATTTCGCCATTTGCGTTTTTTACCACGCCCGGGGTTTTGGTGTTTGTGTGGCGCTGTAAAATTTCGATATATGTTTTATCCACGAAGCAAATCTCGCTACTTTCGCTCTGTGCGGCAATTTCGATGAGCTCTGGATACGCGCTAGCCTTGGCTTTGACCTCGCTTTTAAGCATTTCGCCAAGCGGGAAAATCATAAATTTTAGCGATTCTGGGCGGATATTCGCCAAAAAATAGCTTTGATCTTTGCTCTCATCGCGCGCCTTTTTTAAAAGTCCGTTTTCCACGCGCACATAATGCCCAGTGGCTAGGCGTTCGCAGCCGTTTTTATGGGCAAATTCCAAAAGCTTGCCAAGCTTGATTGTGCGGTTACACAGCGCGCAGGGATTGGGCGTAAGGCCGTTTTGGTATGTGCGCACAAATGGCTCATAAACCTCGCGCCTAAACTCATCTTGCAAATCCAAAATATGCGTTTTTATCCCCAAAAACTCCCCTACTTTGCGCACTTTTTCGATATTTTTCTCGTGATAGCCCGGCTTTTCGTGTAGCTTCATATAGCAGCCCTCGATCTCGTGCCCAGCGTCCTTTAAAAGCTTCGCGCTCATCGAGCTATCCACGCCCCCGCTTAGGGCGACCATGATTTTCAAATTTTCTCCTTTTTGATATGCTCTATTATCTCTTCTATGCTAGAACAGAGCCTAAATCCCGCCAAATCACCCTCATCAATCGTTCCCAAAGCTAACATTGAGCTTTTGAAAAACTCCACCAAAGGGGCGTAAAATTTGGCGTCGTATAGATAAATTTGGGCTGATTTAAAGCCTGTTTGTTTGAGTGTTAATACCTCAAACAGCTCGTCCATCGTTCCAAACCCGCCCGGGAAAATGACGAAAATTTCGCTATTTGCGATGAGCGCACCTTTTCTAGGGGCAAAGGTTTTGAAATGCACATCGTGAGTCAAAAACGCATTGCTTTTTTGCTCGAAAGGAAGTTTAATATTAAAGCCCACGCTTGGGGCTTTTGCGCGAGCAAATGCGCCTTTGTTTGCCCCGCGCATTATGCCTCCACCGCCACCTGTGATTACAGCATATCCCATATCAGCGAGCGCCGCGCAGAGTTTTTCTGCGTCTTTGACATATTGATTGCTCGCATTTAGCCTCGCTGAGCCAAAAATCGTAACGCCTGGTTCCATGAAATTTAGGCTATTTTTCGCCGTTCTGATATCTTGTAAAATTTCTCGTATTTGCATTGTGTGATTAAAATTTAGATTAAATTACTAAGCTTTCCTAGAAAGCCACCGAAAGCACCGCGCTTTGGCAAAGCTTCAAGCCCAAGTGCCACCAGCGTCCTGCTTACGCTATCACGAAGCGCGATACTAGCCTTGCAAAACGGGCGCGAAATGCTGAAAAGCTCCCTGTTTTGGGCGTTTATAAAGACATATTTATCATAAGGCATGAAGCCAACTAGCCCAAATTTCACCTCGCCCAAATTCTTTTGCGCCACAGATTTTAGATTTTCGAATATCCCCACAGCCTCGTCCTCGCAAGAGGCGAAATTCATCAAAAACAAAATCTCTTTTTGTGGCAAATTTAGCGATTTCAAAAACGCGTAAGTGTTGCTGATAGCGCAGGGTTCGTTCGCGCACACCACAATCGGCTCAGTGTCAAATTCTACTAGTTTTTTCGCATAATCTAGCGAAGCGTCGATTAAGATGAAATCAAACATATCCGCGCCAAGCGTTGCGCCCAAAAAGCTCTCTATCGCACCATCTTCGCTTAAAAACACGCCGTCATTTGGCGCAATCAGCGTCAAATTTGGCAAAATTTTAAGCCCCTTAGCCTGAGAGTTTGCGAAAACAAAAATTTGGTTTTTGTCGATTTTAGCGTTTAAGATTATCTCTTGGTTATTAAAATTTGGCACTTCTAGCACAGCCACAGCGTATCCTGCGTTAGCTAAAATTTGAGCGAAATTCGCCACAATTTGGCTCTTGCCAACTCCCCCTTTTGCGCTTAGAAATGTTAGAATTTTATTTTTCATACCAAACCTTTTTCAATCATACTTCCAAGTGGATAAATCACGCTTATGCGCTCTGCTGCGCCCCTGTGCGGCACGATTAAGCGCTCGTTTCGCCTAACTTTCGCGCTAGAATACAAAATGTCAATATCTAGCGTGCGCGGGGCGTTTTTGAAGCTTCGTTTGCGCCCAAATTTAAGCTCGATTTTTTGCATAGTTTTTAGCATTAAATTCGGCGCGAGCGAGCTTTGCACGCACAGCGTAGCGTTTAAAAAATTGCTCTGCTCTAAAAACCCAAATGGCTTGTTTTCTAAAATTTGCGACGAGGCACAAACGAAAAAATTCGGATTTTTTTGTAGCAGATGATACACACGCTCGAACCTCGCCCTGCTGTCGCCGATGTTTCCGCCAAGCCCTAAAATATAGCAAAATTTAAAATTCTCTTTTTTTGGGAATTTGCGCGGAAAATTCGGGCTTTTTATGACCCTCACAGCCTCATTTAGCCTTAAAAATCCGTTTTTTTGCGCTAGAATTTGCATTATTCGCTCATGACCTCGCAACCATTTTTTGTCACGATTACGGTATCTTCGATCCTCACGCCAAACTCGCCTTGTAAATAAATCCCAGGCTCTACGCTAAAAATCATACCCTCTTCCAAAATCGCTTGCGAGCGCGGGCTAATAATCGGCAGTTCGTGGATATCCACGCCCACGCCATGCCCTGTGGAGTGGAAAAACTGCGCCCCGAAGCCCTCGCTTGCGATATAATCTCGCGCGATTTTATCTATTTCGCGCGCAGCGACACCGGGTTTTACGGCGTTTATGGCGCGTTTTTGGGCTTCTTTGACAATGGCGTAAATTTTATCTTTTTTCGTATCGCCAAAATTTTGATTTTTGCTAAAATTTATGCCGTTTTGTGCGCTAAATTTTGCTGTTCTTGTGCGATCCGAGCAGTAGTTTTTATACCTCACCCCAGCGTCCAATAAAAGCAAATCGCCGTCTTTTAGCCTCTCATCGCTAGGCAGAGCGTGAGCCTTGGCGGCGTTTTGGTTAATCGCTACGATTGGCTCGAAGCTAAGGGCTAAATTTCCGTTATCTTTGAAAATCAAAGTCGCGTTATAAAATAGCTCTTTTTCGCTCATACCAAGCCCATTTTCGCTCACAAATTTGGCAAATTCATCAAATTTCTGCGCGCCGATTGCAGCAGCTTTGCGCAAAATTTCAAGCTCATTTTCGCTCTTTATCGTGCGACGAATTTGACTAAAATTTGGCTTTGGGATAAAGTGCGTTTTTAAATTTTTACTTAGTGCGTTAAATGCGCCAAAACTAAAATCATTAGGATCAAAAATCACAGCTCTCACCTTGTAAGAGCGCAAAATTTTACGCGCAGAAAGGGTTAAATCCGAGCTTTGCACGATTTGCACATTTTTGGCTAACTCGCTAGCTTCGAGGCTGTATCTAGCGTCTGTGATAAAAAACCGCGCGCCATTAAGAGCTAGAAATATGCAGTTATCGCACGCATATCCACACTCCCAAAATACGGCGTTAGTATCCCTTAAAATGTAGTTCATCTGCTTTGATTACGCCTCTTTTTTCGCCTCTTTTGCAGCCTTGATTTGCTCGAAAATTTGAAGCATACCAATCATCGCTAAATGGTATCCCACAGGGCCAAAACCGATGATTTGACCAGCTGTAACAGGGGCTATCATTGATTTTTCGCGGAATTCCTCTCTGCGGTTGATGTTTGAGATATGCACCTCGATCGTAGGCAACGCCACAGCCATAAGCGCGTCTCTCATAGCGATTGATGAGTGAGTGTAGGCGGCTGGGTTGATGATGATTCCATCGCATGTGCCGTAGCACTCTTGGATTTTATCGACTAGCTCGCCTTCGAAATTGCTTTGGAAAAACTCGATTTCTACGCCACTTTGCTCTGCTACGACTTGCATTTGTCTGTGGATATCTTCCATTTTCATACGGCCGTAAATCCCTGGCTCGCGTAGTCCTAGAAGGTTGATATTTGGTCCTTGGATTACCATAATTTTCATTTTTTGTCCTTTTTAAAAAAATTTAATCGTTCATTATAGCCAAATATTGCTTATTTTTGACTATCTTAAATTTTTACTAATTTATTGTAAAATATTTCATCACAAATCACAAGGATTAATTATGAAAATTTTAAAGGCGAAGTGGATTTTAACCTGCGATGAGAAATTTAAAATTCACCGCGATAAAGCCGTAGTTTTCGACGAAAAAATAGAAGAAATTTTAAAACCAAATGAAGCTAGGGAAAAATACCCCGAGGCTGAATTTATCGATTGCGGAAGCGATATCGCTATGCCAGCGTTTATCAACACTCACACGCATTTAGAATTTAGCGCGAACCGCACGCACCTAATCTACGGCGATTTCGTAAAATGGGTCGCCTCTATCGTAAATGCCAGAGAAGAGCTCTCCAAACAGGCCTTAGAAACGATAATCGAAAAAGAAATTTTAACCATGATGAAATCAGGTGTGGCTACAATCGGCGAAATTTCTAGCTTTGGCACAGAGACTCAAATTTGCGCCAAATCACCTGCGCGCTTCGTGTTTTTCAACGAAATTTTAGGCGCAGATAAAAACACAATCGACGCAAATATAGATAAATTTAGCGAACGCTTCACAAGGTCCGCTGAGCTTGTAAGCGATCTGTTTATCCCGGCAGTCTCCGTGCATGCACCATACTCCACGCACCCAGAAATCACGAAATTTGCCACTGATTTTGCCCGCGATAACGAGCTTTTGATGAGTTCGCATTTCATGGAGAGCAACCACGAGCGCGACTGGCTCAAACACGGCAAGGGCGCGTTTAAAGAGTGGCTTGGGGCATTTTTGCCAAACCCAAAACCATTTTATTCGCCAAAAAGCTATATCGAGTATTTCAAGGGCGTGCGCACGCTCTTTACGCACTGCGTCTTTGCAGATCTCAAACTTTTTGATAAAAAACTCCACTCTATCACGCACTGCGCGGTCTCAAACCGCCTTTTAGGCAGGGATAGATTAAAGCTAACTAGCGTTATCAAAAACGGCTATTTATTTTCTATCGGCACAGACGGGCTAAGCTCGAATATCAGCCTAAATTTCCTAGACGAGCTTAGGGCAAATCTCTTTGTGCATGATGGATTGGAGCTTAGCAAGCTTGCGCGCGAACTTTTGCTAGGTGCGACAAACCGCGCGGCAAAATCGCTGGATTTGAATTTAGGCGAACTAAGTAGTGGCAAAATCGCAGATATCGCCGTATTTGAGGGATTTGAGTGCGATGAGAGCCAGCTAGCGTTACAGCTGATTTTACAGAGTAAAAACGCAAAATCACTATATATCAAAGGCAAAAAATGCAATTTCTAAAAAACCTTTTTACGCCCATTTTAGCGGTGCTTGGCTTTATAAATAAATATTTTAAATCAATGATATTTTTGCTCATTGTGTTTTTGATTTTTAGCGGAGATAAGAGCGCGCAAAGTCCAAATGCAAATTTAGCCACGATAAATTTGACCGGCGCGATTATGGACGATAGCCAAATTTTAGAAAAAATCAAAGAAATCGAAAACAACGGCGCAATCAAGGGCGTTTTGCTCATCATTGATAGCCCAGGCGGAGCTCTAAGCCCAAGCGTAGAAATCTCACAAGCGATAAAATCCCTAAACGCCAAAAAGCCAGTCGTAGCATACGCCAAGGGCGCAATGGCGAGCGGAAGCTATCTTAGTGGCGTGTGGGCTAGTAAAATTTACGCAAACCCGGGCTCGTTTATCGGCTCAATCGGCGTGATTATGCAAGGGCTTGATGTTTCGAATTTAACCGAAAAAATCGGCATTAGCGAGCAGGTCGTAAAGGCCGGGGAATTTAAAGAGGCTGGAACCATGATGAGGCCGTGGAGCGAGGCTGAGAGGGAAAGTCTGCAAAATTTGGTAAATCAAAGCTACGAGCTATTTGCGCGCGAAGTGGCAAGTGCGAGAAAGCTTAAATTCGACGAGCGCGAAATTTGGGCGAACGCTAGGGTATTTTTAAGCGCGCAGGCCAAAAAACTAAGCCTAATCGACGAGGTCGGCTCACTGCAAAGCGCCAAAACAGCGTGCGAAAAGCTAAGTGGCGTATCAAATCCAATCTGGCTAGAACCAAGCCCGTATGAAAAAATGCTAAATAAACTCGCCACACAGGGCTCTGCGATGATTTATAATCTTGCGGGCGCGCGTTTAATGGCGTTTTAAGGGCTTTTTGCGCATGCTGATAATTCGCAAGATAATTTTCGCGGTTTTGATTTTTATGGCTATCGTTACGACCGCGGTGTTTTCGATGTTTGTTTATAATGTCTTTTTCTCTGACGAGAAAAGCCCTAGCGAAATTTTATTTGAAAAAAAAGAAATCAAACGACTTTAAAGGAGAAAAAATGCCGCTGCTTGATAGTTTTTTAGTAGATCATACCAAGATGAAAGCCCCTGGCGTGCGGCTCGCCAAAAAAATGACCACAAAGGGTGGCGATAGGATTTGCGTTTTTGATTTGCGATTTTGCAGGCCAAATTTAGAGATTATGAGCGAGCGCGCCACACACACGCTCGAACACCTTTTTGCGGGCTTTATGAGAGCGCATTTAAACAGCGCTGATGTCGAAATCATCGACATTTCGCCAATGGGGTGCAGGACTGGATTTTATATGAGTTTAATCGGCGAACCGCGCGAAGAGGAGATAATTCATGCGTGGAAAAGCTCCATGCGCGATGTGCTAGCAGTAAAATGCCAAAGCGACATACCAGAGCTGAATAAATTTCAATGTGGCACCTGCGAAATGCACTCTTTGCAAGGCGCCAAGCAAATCGCACAAAATGTGCTAAACAAGGGCATTTGCGTCATCAAAAACGACGAAATCAAACTTGATTTATCTTTGGTGAAGTAAATCTGCAAATCTCTCATCAAAAGCGCGCTTTGCTCGCGCAATAACCCAGCTAAATTTAAGGCTTTGCTTAAAATTTAGCTGATTTTATTTACAAAACACTTCGACTTTATCTGCAAACAGAATTACAAGTGTTAAAATTTGTAAATTTTAAAATTTATATTTGAAAAATTAAAAGACACCCTAGGGTATCTTAAAATCATTGAAGATCTTGGGTGATTTTGGCCAACCAAGCTTTTATGCGACCTTCTGTGAGGGCGCTTTGGTTGTCGTTATCGAGGGCAAGACCTACGAATTTGCCGTCTTTTATGGCTTTGCTTGCGCTAAATTCATAACCCTCGGTCGGCACTGCGCCTATGATTTTTGCGCCAGCGGTTTTAAATCTGGCATACAACTCCGCCATTGCGTTGCAGTATGCGCCAGAATAGCTCGAACTATCGCCCATGCCAAAAATCGCCACTGTTTTGCCGGCTATGTTAATCGCAAGCGAATCAAAATCAAAGCTCGCCCAATCGTCTTGGAGTTCGCCATCGTTCCAAGTAGAGCTTCCTACGATGAGCGCGGTGTAGTTTGCGAGGTCCGCTGGCGTGATATCTGCTACATTTTTGATTTCATTTACTATGCCTAAATTTTCGCTTATGAGTTTCGCGGCTGCTTCTGTGTTTCCCATCGAGCTACCGTAGATAATGCCTATCATTTAAAATCCTTTATAAGCTAAATTTCGAGGATTTATATTACTAATTTTGCTATGAATTTATACTTAAATTTGATGATTAATTCGCATACAAATCGCGCAAAAATACGAAAATTGGATTTCGCAAAAAGTGCGATAAAATCGCGGTTTGGTTAAATTTAGCAAATTTTAAAAGGGCTAAATTCGGGGTTTCGCAAAAGCTAAATTTCACCCAAAATTTCAGCGAGAAATTTGGGCGAAATTTTAGATTAATCGTTTTTGTCTTTGTCACAACAAAATGTATTTTTCAGCCCGAAAATCTTGCAATACTCGCAAAATACACAGCTCACGCTTCGTTTTGCGCACACAAGCGGGATATTGCGTTTTTTGACTTCGCTTTTTATTTTTTTCATCGTGTTGTGGTTTAAAAAACTAGTTAGCATTACCACACAGTCGGTATTTTGCGGGATTGGTTTGCGATTGACGCGATTTTCGTTGCGTGCGTCCCAATGCTCGATATGCGTCGCGCCAAGATTGTGCAAAACAGCCTTTATCGGAGTGATTTCATCCGCGCCTATTACTAAAACACTCATTTTATCCCCTTTTGTGTTGATATTGGTTATTATAACACAAAAAATTTAAAACTTTCTGATAATGGATATAAAAATCTCAGAATTTTTATAAATTTAAAAAGGCTAAATTTGGGGAAATTTGAAGGGATAAAGAAAAAAGGTTGCGGTAAATTTACCGCAACCTGCGAGATTAAATCTCGTCTGAATAATCAGAATTTGCTAAGCGTTTTAGCTGTCTGTATCGTTTTTGAGAGTCTTGTTTGTTTTTAGCATAAAGCTCGTCAGCGTGCTCTGGGTTGTTTTTCCTTAGAGCGTTGTAGCGAACTTCGTTCATCAAAAAGCTCTCGTATAGATCCCAATCAGGCTCTTTTGAGCTGATTTTTAGTGGGTTTTGACCAGCGTCTGCTAAGCGTGGATCGAAGGTATAAGTTGGCCAGTAACCGCATTTTGTCGCAAGCTCAGCTTGTGCGCCAGAGTGGTTTAGACCGCCTTTGATACCATGAGCGATACAAGGGCAGTAGCAGATGATGAGTGATGGACCATCATAAGCCTCTGCTTCCAAAATCGCTTTGATTGTAGCAGCTTGGCTAGCGTTTGAGTTGATTTGAGCTACGAAAATATTTCCGTAAGTCATAGCGATTTGTCCCAAATCTTTCTTTTGAACTGCTTTTCCGCCAGCTGTGAATTGAGCGATAGAACCGCGGCGGCTAGCTTTTGAGCTTTGGCCACCTGTGTTTGAATAAACCTCAGTGTTTAGAACCAAAACATTTACATTTTCGCCACTAGCTAAAACATGATCAAGTCCGCCGTATCCGATATCATAACCCCAGCCGTCGCCACCGATAATCCATTGTGATTTTTTGCTTAGGTAAGATTTTCTCTCTAAAATTTCACTAACGCCCTTAACGCCTTTGTTTTGCTCTAAAATCGGGATTAGTTTGTCTGTAACTTCGCGAGATTTTACAGTGTCGTTGCGATTTTCGATCCAGTCATTGTATAGAGCTTTTAGCGCGTTTGGAGCTTCGTCCATTGTATTTAGCATAACATCTTCGATTTTATGGCGAATTGTCTCTGTTGCTACCTTCATACCAAGGCCGAATTCTGCGTTGTCCTCAAATAGTGAGTTTGCCCATGCAACACCGCGTCCGTTTGCGTCTTTGCGGTATGGAGTCGAAGGAGCAGAACCGCCATAAATCGAGCTACATCCTGTCGCATTTGCTACGATCATGTGATCGCCAAATAATCTTGTGATAAGTGTGATATATGGAGTCTCACCGCAACCTGGGCATGCGCCGTGGAATTCGAAATATGGTCTAGCAAAGCCGACATTTTTGACATTGTTTTTCGGTGCCAAATCATCTTTGTAGCGAACATTTTCAAATAAATAATCAGCGCTTGTTTGCTCGCCTTTATCCATTTCTTCGCCAAGCGGAACCATAACCAAAGATTTCTCTTTGCTTGGGCAGTTTTCAGCACACAATGCACAACCGGTGCAATCTAGCGGGCTTACTTGAATTTTATATTTCATACCTGCAAAATCTTTGCCTTTTGCGTCAAGTAGGTGCTCTTTTGTGTATTGTGGAGCGTTTGCTACATCGTTTTCATCTAGCAAGAACGGTCTGATTACAGCGTGTGGGCAAACGAACGCGCATTGGTTACATTGGATACAATTTGCCTCGATCCATTTCGGCACAAGCACGCCTACACCGCGTTTTTCGTATTTTGTAGTGCCTGCTTCAAATGAGCCGTCTTCGTGTCCGATAAATGCTGATACTGGCAAATCATTTCCTCTGGCTGCATTTACAGGTTTTACGATTTTTTCGACGAATTCTGTGCCTTTGTATCCTACGCTATCAGATTTTACTTCGTCTTTCAAATTTGCCCATGCAGGATCGACTGGGACTTGGACTAAGCCGTCAGCGCCCTTATCAATCGCATCGTAGTTCATTTGCACGATTGCGTCGCCTTTTTTAGCGTATGATTTGTATGCAAATTCCTTCATATATTTTTGAGCTTCTTCAAACGGAATAATTTTTGCTAGTTTGAAAAATGCTGATTGCATAATGGTATTTGTGCGGTTGCCTAGTCCGATTTCGTGGGCTAGTTTAGTAGCGTTTAAAATGTAGAATTTAACATTTTTTTGCGCTAGGATTCTTTTTACTTTGTTTGGTATTTTTTTGATAGTTTCCTCTGCGTCCCAGATTGAGTTTAAAAGGAAAGTTCCGCCGTTTTTAATACCGTCGATTACATCGTAAATTTCAAGATACGCTGCTACTGAACAGGCTACGAAATTTGGATTTGAAACTAGGTAAGTTGAGCGGATTGGTTTTTTACCAAATCTTAGGTGTGAGCGTGTGTAACCGCCTGATTTTTTGCTATCGTAAGCGAAATATGCTTGCGCATAAAGATCTGTTTTATCACCGATGATTTTGATTGAGTTTTTGTTCGCACCGACTGTGCCGTCTGCGCCAAGTCCGTAGAAAAGACACTCGATTTCATCTGCTTCGCCAAGAGAAATTTTCTCGCCGACTTTTAGTGATAGGAAGGTGACATCGTCTTCGATACCCACAGTGAAGCCATTTTTTGGTTGGTCTGATTTTAGGTTGTCAAATACAGCGATCATTTGAGCTGGATCGACATCTTTTGAGCTTAGGCCATAGCGTCCGCCGATGATTAGTGGAGCTTTTTTGCTACCATAAAATGCTGATTTGATATCTAGGTATAGTGGCTCGCCGATACTTCCTGGCTCTTTTGTTCTATCTAAAACGCAAATTCTCTCTACTGATTCTGGTAAAACAGCAAATAGGTGTTTTACGCTAAATGGTCTGTAAAGATGAACTTTGATAACGCCAACTTTTTCGCCTTTTGAATTTAGATAATCAACTACCTCTTCAAGAGTTTGATTGACTGAACCCATTGCGACTATGACTCTTGTAGCGTCTTTTGCGCCATAGTAAGTGAAAGGCTTATACTCTCTGCCTGTGATTTTTGAAATTTTTTCCATATAATCAGCTACGATATCTGGCAAAGCGTCGTAGAATTTGTTTGTTAGCTCTCTTGTTTGGAAGTAAATGTCATCGTTTTGCGCAGTTCCGCGAGTTTTTGGGTGCTCTGGGTTTAGTGCATTATCACGGAAAGCCTTAACTGCGTCATAATCGAGCAATTTGTCAAATTCAGCATAATCCATAACCTCGACTTTTTGAATTTCGTGACTTGTGCGGAAGCCGTCAAAGAAGTGTAGGAAAGGAACGCGACCTTTAATCGCTGCTAGGTGAGCGATACCGCCTAAATCCATTACTTCTTGCACGCTGTCGCTTGCTAGCATAGCAAAGCCTGTTTGGCGACATGCATAGACATCTTGGTGATCACCAAAGATAGAAAGAGCTTGCGCTGCAAGGGCTCTGGCTGCTACATGGATAACGCCTGGTAGCATTTGACCAGCGATTTTATACATATTTGGAATTTTAAGTAGTAAGCCTTGTGAAGCTGTGTAAGTTGTAGTAAGCGCACCAGCTTGTAGTGAGCCATGCACTGTTCCAGCGGCACCTGCCTCGCTTTGCATTTCTACGACTTTAACTGGCATACCAAAAAGGTTTTTCATGCCTTTTGCAGCCCACATATCTGTATAATCAGCCATTGGTGAGCTAGGTGTGATAGGGTAAATTCCTGCAACCTCGGTAAAAGCGTAAGAAACATAAGCCGCGGCTTCGTTTCCGTCCATAGTTTTCATAACTTTTCCCATAATTTCTCCTTACTGTTCGGGATTGTGTAAAACCTGTAAATTTTAGCTAAAAGTTGCTTAATTTGTTGTAAGTAATTAAAATAAAAATAGAATTTTATGGATACAAATTCAACTGAATTTAAGTAAAAGGAGTAAAATTTACTCCTCTTTTTTGCGCTCCCAAACGCGCTTTTTACCGAAGGTTACGACATTATCGGTTAGCTTCATCCAATCAAGCCTAATAGCAAAAAGCTCAGGGTTCATTGCCTTGGCCACGGCAAATCTTTTGAAGTAAATTTTAGCTTCGTTTTCATCTGCGCTACGAATTTTGCCCTTAAACTGAATTCCTTTAATCCTAGAAATGATTTTGGTATCCAAAGCAATCGTGCCAGAGACGAAACGATTGGTAAAAAGCGCTTTGATATGCGTAGAATCCTCATGCCCTGAAAAAATCAAGGTCTTATTATCTTTATCGTAAGCGTAAAATGCGTTCGAGCAATACGGCAGATTTTCGACTAGCACGGCGATTGACATAAGCTTCATTTTGCTTAAAAATAGGTCAAATTTATCCATAAATCCCCCTGTAAAATTTAAAATTTCAAAAATTTGAGTAATTATACCTACATTTTCTTTTATGCGCTATAATTTCGCGCTAAATTTAGGAGAAGTTATGGAAAATTATAAAAAAATAAAAGAGATGTTTTTAATGCAACAACGCCTAAACGACGAAACTAACGGCGTGGGCTGGGAGGACGGATACACCAAAAACGGCAAACTAATCAACTGGAAGCGTTGCATTTATATGGAGTGTGCTGAGCTAATCGATAGCTTTGCGTGGAAGCATTGGAAAAACATCGCCGCAGCCCCTGATATAGATAATATCGTCATTGAAATCGTGGATATTTGGCACTTTGTGATGAGTTATGTTTTAGAACAAAACAAAAATTTAAAGAGCATTGATGAGATTGCTAGCGAAGTAATCAGCGTAAGTGCGTTTAGAGAATTTAGCGCGCACCGCGCAAATATCGAGGATTACTCGATTTATGAAATCGTAAATGATATCGAGCTTTTGATCCATGAGACGAGCGGATTTAATTTTAGCGTGGGTTCGCTTTTGCAGGATTATTTCAGAGTGGCGATTAAGTGCGGGGTAAATTTGGAGGTGCTTTTCGCCAAATATATCGGCAAAAATGTGCTAAATAAATTCCGCCAAGACAACGGCTACAAAGAGGGCAGCTACCGCAAAATTTGGAACGGCAAAGAGGATAATGTCGTTTTGGTCGAAATTTTAAATAGTGGCGTTTTGGAAGTGGGCGAAATTTACGCAAATTTAGAAAAAGCCTATAAAAACAGCGAAATTTAAAGAAATTTAATGGGTAAAATTTTTCGCCTTTCAATCAAAGATTTTTTTACGAAAAAATTCATCACCCTTTCGCTTTTGCCGTTTTTTTGCGCGCTTTTGGTGCTTGGGTATTTTATGTATTTTGGCGGAAGTGAGATTTTTGCCCTGCTCGAAGAGGGAGCAAAAAGCGGTGATTTTAGCTTTTTGGACGAGGAGCGATTTCCGCTGATTGCAAAACTGCTAGCTTATGGCGCGACAAAATGGATAATCAGCGTGATTTTTTACACCTTTGGGACATTTTTGGTGCTAATGCTAAGCGTGTTTTGCGCGCTTTTTATCGCTGGATTTCTTACGCCGATTGTTACAAAAGAGATAAATTTAAGACACTACCATTTAGAGCGCGCCGATGAGCCAAATTTGGGGCGAGTGCTAACCCTAATGGCGATTGAAATTTTAAAATTTATTGGAATTTTACTGCTTTGCTTGCTACTTTTAACAGTTCCCTTAATAAATCTTTTTGTGATAAATATACCATTTTTTTATATTTATTATAAACTCATTTTAATCGATGTCGCTTCAAACACCCTAGATAAAAAAAGCTTTGAGAAGTGCTATAAAAAGGGCGGTGGGTATAAATTTATGCTTAGCGTATTTTTGTTTTATTTAGCGTGTTTGATTCCGCTCGTGGGTCTGTTTTTCCAGCTGTTTTTTATCATATACTTATCGCATATAATATTTTTATCGCAACTAAAATTTAAAAAAATTAATGCAAATCAATGAAATTTATGCCAAATTTCTATAAAATAGCGGTTTAGTTTATTTCAAAGGATTTCTCATGAAAACTGGCAATGTCTATATCTGCAATATCTGCTCACTCAAAAGTAGCGATGACGAAAACGCTGTATTCATCAAAGCCCACAAAAACGGCGAAACCGTGCATATTTGCACCGCCTGTATGCCAAGCGTAATACACGGCTCTGGTATGATTGTAAAAAGCAATGCTGAGCTAGAATCTGAATTTTTCGAAGAGTTTAAAAAACACACAAAATAAAAATTTGGCAAATTTTAAATTTGCCAAATTTAGCCTAAAATCCCTTTAATTTTTTTAGCTCTGGATCGATTACGAGTTTGTTGCCCTCGCTATCGACGGCTACATAGGTTACTTCTGCGCTTGTTACATGCTGGCAAATGCGAGAGCGCGACTCTTTGCAATACCTCTCGGCTGTGACATTTACCAAAACCGTAATCGAAGTGTTGCCGATTTTGGTCACGGTTGCGTGGCAAGTGACTAAATCTCCCACGAAAACAGGCTGTTTGAAAATCACCTCTTTCATCGATATCGTGACCACGCGCTCAGGCGCGAACTCCCTTGCTGCGACCGTTCCAGCCAAATCAATCTGCGATAAAATCCACCCGCCAAAGATATTTCCGGCTGGGTTAGTATCTGTTGGCATAGCGATGATTTTTATAACTGCTTCGCCCATGTGTTCCATATTTTCTCCTTATTTGTAAATTTAAGTTTGGCATTGTAGCAAAGCCAGATTAAATAAAAAGTTACTAAAACTCTCTTAAAAAAAATTTTGCTAAAATTAGCCAAAATTTTAAAGGGAAAAATTATGAATAATTTCGATCGATTAAATGAATTGGTGAGCGAAACGAAGGCAAATTTAAACGCACTTTATGCAAATTTAGATAGCGAAATCATAAAACAAGGTCTGCAAATTTGCGAATTTAGCGACACGCAAAGCGCGAAAATCACGATTTTAAGGCGTATTGTGGATTTAAAAGAAGAAGCGATGATGCAAGAATTTCGCCGATTAGGCTATGACGCGAACAAACAAAGCCTGCTACGCGAAAAAATGTATGATTATGTCAGGCAAATACACTCTGACATGCACGCCGCGCTTATCGCAAAAATTGAAGAGGAAAAAATTTTAAATCCATTTTATTTAGAACTTATCAAAAGCGTGCATAAAATCGGACTTGTAATCAATCAAATGCAAAAAAGCTGGCAAAAACTCATCATCGACACTAACAACAAACGCTTAGAGATGAATTTCGCCAGTATCGCGGACGCCAAAGAGTATCTTTTTGAAAACGAGCTTTTACAGCGCACGCCACACGATGAAATTTGCGATCGTTGCTATGGCGCGATTATCCAAGATAGCGAAGGCAAATTTGTCATGGCGCCCTATGCTGTGGCGTTTGAAGAGGATAGCAAGGAGCTAATCGGCACATTTAATAAAGCTATTTTAGAACTCGAAGAATTAGCAAGTAACGCCGAGGAGCGGGCATATATCTACTACCTAGCCAAACTTCGCACAGCCTTTGCCGAGCGCAACAATGTCTTTGTAATCGGCGCGTGGCGGGACGCTGAAATGGCGTGGATGGAGACCAAATCCCCGATACAAATCGGCCACCCGCTTGAATACTACGAGGATAACTACACACACGCAGTCGC
Organism: Campylobacter sp. VBCF_04 NA7; assembly: GCF_027737405.1. Taxonomy (NCBI): domain Bacteria; kingdom Pseudomonadati; phylum Campylobacterota; class Epsilonproteobacteria; order Campylobacterales; family Campylobacteraceae; genus Campylobacter; species Campylobacter sp. VBCF_04 NA7. The sequence continues at coordinate 4,252 of NZ_JAOVTT010000007.1, read as the reverse complement.
GCTAGAATGGGACATCAGACTATCTCAACCAACTAGGTTTGACGCGGATAAATTTAAGGCCGAAATAAGTGCTAGTTTTGATAAAATTTACAAACAAATCGGCGCAAATAGCCCTGTAATGCGCTCGCTCGTGCTTTCAAATATTGATAAAACTCAGCTTTATATCTCCACGCCGATGATTTATTATGGTGCGGATTTAAATGGGCTATTTTCAGCCCAAGTCGTGCCAAATGACGAATTCGTCAGCACAAACTGCGGAAAGAAAATTTTCGCATTTGTAAATTTTGTCTATGAAAGTGCCAAAGCCAAGCCATTTATGAAAATTTCATCGCAAATTTTTGATTTAGATTATCTAAATTTTGGGCGCGAAATTTTATTCAAACAGCCTAAAATTTGGCGTATGGTCTATGAAATCTCCACAATCGGCCACGAGTTTGGCCATATATTTTTCATCGACGAGGACACAGAGTCGCTGATGAATAAATCAGGCGCTTTCAAGCTCGTCGAAGAATACAAGGCCACCACGGGCGGATTAATCAACTTCTTTTTCAACGAAAAACCAGAAATGCGCCTACCGGTCCTTGACGAGCTAATCCGCCGTAGCGTGGGGCTCATCGCGTGGCAAAGGGTAAATGATGTGAGGCCGTATTATTGCGAGGGGCTAATTCATCTGACGCTACTATTCCGCGCTGGCGTGCTGAAATTTGACGGCGCGAAGCTCGCGGTCGATTTCAGCGAAGCGGGGTATGAGAGATTTAAGGAAATTTGCTTGAAAAATTACGAAATTTTAGCGAGCACTTATTACAAAAAGCTCGACGCTTACGACTTTTTGGACGGATTTGTCGAAAATACTAGCGGCGTGTATCTGCCAAAAGACGCGGTGTGTAGGGAGTTTGTGGAGTATTACTACGCGCTTTATGAAAAAATCGGCAACGAAATCGATGAAAGTGGCGAGCGTGAAAAATGGGTAAATTAGGGTCAAATTTAGCCTTTTTGAGTTTTTAAACACTGCGCCCGAGATTTGAAATTTGCAAATTTGTCATTGCGAGGAGCGACAGCGACGAAGCAAAACAAGCGTAGCGGTGGCGTGCGTAGCACGGCAGGTTTGGACGAGCCGTAGGCGAAGTCAATTTACAAGTTTAAAATTTAAAGTATGCGAATTTGCTGTCATTGCGAGCTTTCGTAGAAAGCGAAGCAATCCAGTAAAATTTAAAGCAAAATTCTACTTAAATTTAGCATTGAATTATTTTTTAAATTTTAAGCAAAATTTTGCTTTTCTCGTAAGGGGGAGGGCGCGCTTGTTTGCTCTGCTTCGCGCGTTGCGCTCGCAAGAAACCTGCTTCGGCTTCCGCCTCGCACCGCTACGCTGGTTTTGGAGACGCTACCCTCCCCCTTACCAACCCCCACCCCTGTAAAACCTTAGAAGTGGCTAAATTTAGAAAAACGAAGTTTTTCTAAATTTAGCTGATTTTATTTTTCGGAAATGCTTCGCATTTCTTTGAAATTTCAAACCATAAAAAAACCAGGGATTGCTCCCTGGATAGGGTTAAATTTTAAAAATTTGGCAAAATTTTAAATTTTGCCAAATTTAACTAAAACGCAATGCTAAGCGCCATTTGTGCGCTTACACCTTCTTGTTTGCCAGCGTATCCTTTTACGCCAGCGTCGAATTTAAGCGTTTCGGTTTTGTATTGATAGCCGATTTCGCCAATTCCTGTTAGGCCTTTTAGATCTGGGCTTAGTATCTCGCCTGTGCTACCATTTGGCACGATAAATCGTCCTCCTGCTTCTGAGCTAAACTCATATTCGCCAGCCAAACCAACGAAGAATTTATTATGCTCATCTATTTTGAAGTTATCTTGCAAGCCGGCTCTAATCTTGTGTGATTGTAGGGCGTCGAAGTGAGTATCATCGCCATCTATTTTGATATCGGCTGCGTCTATATGAGTGTAGAAATATCTAGCGTAGAAATCTAGGTCGTTGCTTTCGCTTAGCGAGACGATTTTGCCGCCACCTACATGCACAGCATAGTATGTAGAGTCTATACCCCAATCATAGTATTTGCTAACGCCGTTGAAATTTAGAGTGCCGTCGAAATTCGTAGTTAGCTGGCCTACTCTAAATGAGCCCTCATAGTATGAGCCAGTGGTGTTTTCTTGTTTGCCAAATGCGCCCACACCAGCGTAGTATGCGTCCCCGCTACCCTTAGTGCCGTCATCTAGGTAGGCATCATAATCTACATTGCCGTATTCGATGAAAATACCCATTGTAAATTCGCCCTTGCTATTTGGTGCTTTGCCTGCAAGACCTGCGTTTGCGTTAAAGCCCAAACTATCTACATGAGAGCCTGTGTTGTAGCGTTTGTCGTAACCCTCAAAGATAACATAAGGGAAAAGCTCGGTATATCCATCAGGTATAATGCGCTCTAAGTGGTTTGAGATGAGATACGAACCCTCCCAAACAGCCGCCATACCAGCAATCCTTGCTTCGTTGAAAATTTTGGTTTGGTCAGTTGGCGTAATCGGTGTCGTTTTATCCACAGATAAATCTAAGGAATTTGTTACATCTATCATTAAAATTGAACCGATTTGATAGTTTGCACTTTTTGGCTTATTATTTGCCAATTCGTTATTACCGTCAAACAAATGCGCTCTACCGCCTTGTTTCTCCAAATCATCCAAATTATCGACATATATCATTACATTTGAATTTGATAAGTCCGTATTAGAACCGTCACTTAGTTTGACAGCAGTTGTGCCGACGCCCGGATTTTTAGGCAAGTAGAAATTGATTTTTTCAAAATTTTGCACATCTTTTACTGTGATTTTATCCATTTCGATAGTATTGCTTGAATCTTTACCTATGTTTAGGGTATTTCCGCTTGGGTCGCTACCACCGATTGTGACATTGCTTAAATCAAGCGGTTTGCTCGGGTCTTTTGGATCGATTGTGATTGTGTTATCTATGATATCACCTCCGAATTTTGTAAATTCCTCATCTCCAAGCGAGTTTTTCAACTCCTCTTCCATCTCGTTTTCAGCCGTGATATAGATATGGTTTTTGTCGCTATCGGCAAACATACCTTGTAAATTTCTAGTGTAAGTTTGGCTATCAATTATGCGGTATTCTTTATTTGTTTGGATGACATTGATTGCGGTTGAGCCGTCTTTTATAGTTTTAGTCTCTTTGCCGTAAGCGTAGTTTTTAAGATCGTTGAAATTTACATTTTCTGCACTATCTGCACTACTAGTGTGAGCGATGAGATACGCTTTTTGATTTGCACTTAATCCATAACTATTCTCTGGATTATATGTGGTGTCATTGATTTGAATTTCAGCCTTGCTTAAATCAGTATTATCATCAGCTGTTAATTTTAAAGCTGCATTATCAGCAGAAGTCGTTTTAGTAATATCGCCTGTAAAATTCATAACCTGAAAGTTAGCTACATTTCCAGCTTCTAGCTTAGTAGAATTTACATTTAGAGTATTGCCTGTGCCATTGTTTCCGCCATAGATTGTTCCTGTAACTTCACCTTTTTCAAAGTTTGCGATATTGTTATTTGTATCTCCTGATTGGCTATATCCTACATAAATATTACCATCTACTTTATCGCCTTTTATGTTGATAGTATTATTTGAAACTTCGCCGCTACTGCTTTTTCCTACATAGATATTTGTAGCTTTTACATTTGTTACATCTAGTGTATTGTTTGAAATATTTCCGCTATTGCTATTAGCTAAGATGAAATCCCCTGTTATTGTTATGTTCTCAGGCATTGTATAGGTAGCGTTTTCTAAATTTGCAGAATCTGATTTAGCTACTGTTAAAGAGCCTGTTATTTTTTGATTATCTGCATTAATTAATTTAGTTGTAGCTATATCTATGCTTCCGCTATCAGTCTGAGCTAGTGTAATATCTGCTATTACACTAGTATTGTTTAAATCAACAGTGTTGTTTGAAACTTTACCTGATATAGAATATCCACCTATGATTGTAGCGTTACTTAAATTTGCACCTTGATTGATATAGATATTGTTGTTATTTACATCTTCGCTATCGCTATATCCGCCATAGATTGTTTTTCCACCTAAATCACCAGCGTTTGCTTCTATAAAGATATGGTTATCTTTGTTATCAGGTTTGTCAAATTTGGCAAATTCATCGGTATCAAATTTATCGTTTTCCCAAGTTTCTTTGAATTCTTTTGCACCTGTTATATAAAGATCTTGTTTATTTTCGCTTACAAACATAC
>NZ_JAOVTT010000006.1:0-111387 GCF_027737405.1 Campylobacter sp. VBCF_04 NA7 | reverse complement strand
CACAGTAGCTAAGGGTAAAGATACGCTTGATAATAAAGAACCAGGTAGAATTATTTATAAAACTACAAATAACGAAGGTAATGAGATTACATTGCAAGTTGCTACTATGGATGACGGCTTGAAATTCCAAGGCGATTATGACGGCGAAGTGGCTAAAAAACTAAATGAAAAACAAAATATCAAAGGTAACCACACAGCCGGTAAAGATAGCCTAACCAACGGCAATATCGGCGTTGTTAATGAGGGTGGCGATTTGATCATTAAACTCGCTCAAAATATTGACCTAGGAAAAGACGGAAGTGTTAAAGCTGGCGATACTACTATCAACAACGATGGTTTGACTATTGCAAATGGTCCAACTATAACCAAAAACAATGTTGATATGGGTGGAAATCAAATCCACAATGTAGCAAAAGGAACTGCCGATGATGACGCTGTCAATGTATCTCAACTAAAAGAAGTTGAAGGTAAAATCAAGGCTCCAAATACTGTTAGCTCAGAAAATGGCTCTGTAAAAATTGCTGAGACAACAAATGCTGACGGCGGCAAGAACTATGATTTGAAAGTAGCTACTAAACAAAATTCTGACGGTACTGTAAGTATGGTTACTTATGATGACAACGGCAAAGAAATCGATAGCCCAGTTCAAATCAAAAATGTTGCTCGTGGTGTTGATGGCACAGATGCGGTTAATGTCGATCAATTAAAAGATTATATTATTGGTTCGACAGACGACCCAGAGGGCAACAAAAATATCCATTATGATACTGTCAATATTGATGGTAAGGATTATGAAGTTGTAGTCGATAAAAATAATCAACCATTGCTTAAAACATACAATGTCCATACTCAAACAGAATACTGGACAAATAGTGTCGCAGAGGCTATTTCTAAGATGAACGAGCAAGGTATCAAGTTCTTCCACACAAATGACGGAAAAGTTATCCCTGAGGAACAAGCACGAAATAATGTGGATTCATCAGCTGCTGGTTCATACTCTACTGCGATAGGCTATCAAGCAAGCGTAGGAGCAAATGGCACAAATTCTATTGCTATCGGTGTTGGTTCGACCGTAACAGGAAGCAACTCTATCGCAATTGGAACGGGTCATCAAATAACAGGTAACAACTCTGGTGCATTTGGTGATCCTGCTACTGTAAATGCCGACGGAAGTTATTCAATAGGTAATAATAATACTATTCAAGTAGATGCAACAGATACATTCGTTATAGGTAACAATATAACTAGCACAGTTGCAGACTCATTATTCCTAGGTAGCAGAACAGCTTATGTAGCAGATGACGAAGGTAGAACAAATAGAACAAAAGGTAACACAACAGGCTACAACAGTGCAGAAGTTAAAGCTAGAAATGCAAACGGCCAGCCTGTTACAATCGGTGTGAAGGATTTTGCTGGTGGCAACCAAGTCAAAGGCGTAGTAAGCGTTGGTAATGCTAATGAAACTCGCCGTATCCAAAATGTCGCACCTGGTCTAATTAGCAAAGACAGCACCGATGCGATCAACGGCTCACAACTATACTCTGCTATTGAGGGTATCGCCGAGCATTTGGGTAACAACATAACAAATATCAATCAAAGAATTGATAATGTTAGAGATGAGGCTAGGGCTGGTGTCGCTTCTGCTATCGCTATCGGCAACCTACCACAATCTACAATCCCTGGTAAGGGTATGCTAAGTGTGGGTACTGGTTATTACCAAGATGAGGGTGCTCTATCTATCGGTCTATCAAAAATGTCAGACAATGGTAAATGGGTATTTAAATCATCTATCTCAGTCGATACACAAGACAACATTGGCGCAGGCGCGTCTTTGGGCTTCCACTTCTAAGGTAGCCTAGTGCGAAACCGATGAATTTCGGTTTCGCTTTTTTTAAATTTAAAGGGTAAAAAATGAAAAAATCATTACTATCAGCTCTAAGCTTAGCTGGAATTTTATTTTTTAGTGGTTGCACCACTCATGTAAGCGACAATATCCCAGAAGACGGTGTCATGCAATGGGACGATGTAACTTTTTTGGATATGAACAAAACATGGATTGACGCTCCAACTCACCCAAATGCCGAAAATTTGGGCAAAGTAGAAAAGGGTATGAGCAAAGACCAAGTATATTTTCTAATCGGTCACCCGCACCACCAAGAGGGCTTGTATGCGGTTAGAGAGTGGGATTATGTATTTAATTTAAAGAAAAAAGCTGGCGATCCTGATAAAATTTGCCAATTCAAAATCATCTACGACAAAGATTATCGCGTAGGAAGCACATTTTATAATCCAAAAGGTTGTGCCAATGTAGCCCCTGTGCAGCTACCGAACCAAAATGTCGAGCTAGAATCTGACTTTTTGTTTGACTTCGACAAAGACAATCTCAAAGCCGAGGGCCACGAAAAAATCGCAGCTGTCGCCAAAGATATCGATGTAAATATGGTCAGAAGCGTTAAGGTCTATGGTTATACTGATCCGCTAGGAAGCGACGCTTATAACAAAACTCTATCACAACAACGCGCAAATATGGTCAAAAACGAGCTTATCGCAAATGGAATCCCAGCTAGCAAAATCCAAGCTATCGGCATGGGCGAGGCAGATCAGGTTAAATTCTGCCCGGGCGAAAAAGGTGCCGCGCTAAAAGAGTGCCTCAAACCAAACAGACGCGTCGTAATCAAAACTATTTATTAACAAATTTGGGCTAAGCTTAGCCCAAATTTCACTTCAAAGGGTTTAGTTTGAAAAAACTAATTTTAATCTTTTTATTTTTCTCAAATTTATTTGCTATTGAAGACACTAAATTTATCGCGTGCGAAAAGGGCGACGCGCAGGCGTGCTATGAGGTGGGACTTTTGCTTTATATGGGGCAAAGCACTGCCAAAGACGATGAGGGCGCGGTTTTGTTCTTTAAAAAAGCGTGCGATAAAAAGCACGATAATGCCTGCGTAGCTTACGCGCAAATGCTAGAAAACGGCCTTGGAATCAAGGCGGATAAAAACGCGGCCTTGAATTTATACGAAAACGGCTGTAAGCAAAAAAATGTCCTTTCGTGCAAAGGGGCTGAGAGATTGCACTCTGCTTCGAATAAAAACAAAAAAAGATTAAGTGAAATTCGCGCGTTTTTATGCAAAAATGGCGAGGACGAATACTGCGAAAATGCCATTGTAACGCTAGAAAACACAAAAGCCGTGGCAAGGCTGGATAATGACTGCAAAAACGGCAATAAAGATTCTTGCGAAACCTTGGTGAATTTGTATTTTAAAGCCCAAGGCACGCCTGAAAATATCCAATCAGCGATTTTTTACACAGATAGACTTTGCAAGCTAGATGTCGCGACTTCGTGCCGAAATTTAGCCATTATTTTCCAAGGTCAAAGCGATATCGAGGGGGCGAAAAACTACTACGCCAGAGCCTGCGCTATGGGTGATAAAATTTCATGCTCGGAGTATAAAAAGCTAAGCAAATAGCCTAAATTTAGAAGCCTTGAAGCGTGATAGCATACAGCCTTTCAACTGCGCCATCTTCTAAATTTAGCGAATTTTGACTTTGCAGAAATTCCAAAATTTCGCCCCAGTTAAAGCCTTTTTGGTGCAAACAATGCTCGTGAGCGGGCAAAAATCCGCGTGTGAGTGATACTGCGCCGCTAATCTCTTCATCGCATAAAAAACAAAAAGCCTCGCTGTGAAGTCTGCCCTCAAATTCCAAAATTTTGGCGTAACTTTCGATAATTATTCGTCGTGGATTTTGGCGGCCAAAGCGCGAAGCAGCGGAATTTAAAAGCTCATAGTAAAATTTATCAAGCTCGTTTGCGTCCTTTAAATGCGCGCCCAGTAGCCTGATGAATTGCTGCCAAAAAATGAGTTTTTCTCTATTTGCGAGCCAGCCGTATCCTAGGTGCATGACATTGCTTAGGCGCGGGAGGAAATTTTGGTTTGAGACTAGCTCAAAATCTATTTTGTATCCTTGTGTGATATTTGGGTGCCTGGCACCATAAAAACGATACGCGCGCACCAAGGCGTCAGCGCATAGCACATCTACTATACAATCTTCGTCTTTGATTTTTGTGACTTTTAATATAAATCCTTGCATGGTTATATTCTAGCGAAATTTTAAATTTAAATAAAGAAAAATAGGTTAGAATTAGAAGTTTAATTTTGCAAAATTAAAGGAATATTATGAATTTTGGAGATTTGTTTTCAAAGATTCGTAGAGCCCAACCAGAAGCTTCTGAGGCACCTGCGCATTGGGTTAAGTGTCCTGGTTGTGCTTCTTTGATGTATTTTAAGGAGGTGGAACAAAACCACCATGTCTGTCCTAAATGTAACTATCACATGCGTTTTAGCGCAGATGAGCGAATCGCGCTAATCTGCGATGAGGGTTCGTTTGTAGAGCGTGATAAAACCCTCGAACCTGTTGATCCGCTTAAATTTGTTGATAAAAAATCATACAAAAAACGCATAAGCGAGGGGCAGGAAAAGACAGGCAGAACGAGTGCTGTCGTCGCTGGCGAGGCTAAAATTTCAAAACAACCTGTGCAATTGGTCGTTTTTGATTTTAATTTTATGGGCGGAAGTCTTGGCTCGGTAGAGGGCGAAAAAATCGTGCGAGCCGTCAAACGCGCGCTTGATAAAAAACAAGCCTTGATTATCGTCTCAGCTAGCGGTGGAGCTAGAATGCAAGAAAGCACATATTCGCTAATGCAAATGAGCAAAACTTCGGCCGCGCTTAAAATTTTAAGCGAAAACAAAATCCCATTTATCTCTGTTTTGACAGATCCTACGATGGGCGGAGTTAGTGCGTCGTTTGCGTGGCTAGGCGATATCATCATCGCTGAACCGGGTGCATTGATTGGCTTTGCTGGTCAAAGGGTCATCAAACAAACAATTGGAGCAGATTTGCCAGAGGGTTTCCAACGCTCAGAATTTTTGCTAGAACATGGATTAATCGACGCTATCGTGCCAAGAGCGCAAATGCGTCAGTATCTAAGCGATATGGTAAATATGCTAACAAATACCCCAGTCCAACTCGATGATAGTAGCGATGAGGGGCTATTTGATACGCACGGCGAAGAAGACGAATAGTGCAGATTATCGTTAATTCTATACAAAAAGGCACCGACGAATTTGCGAGCGAGTTAAACGAATATCGCAAAATGTCGGCTAAATTTGCTAGCATAAAAGATGAAATTTTCTTTAACGCTAGTATCGCAAAGGCTCAGACGATCGATAGAGCCAGCGCGCTTAGGGCGTATGACGAGGTTTATATGCCTAGATTAAAAGGTTATAATATCGCCCTTGACGAGAGGGGCGAAGAGCTTGATAGTATGGAATTTGCTAAAATTTTAGACGGGAAAAATTTGGTTTCATTTTTCATAGGCGGTGCTTACGGGCTAAGCGATGATTTTAAGGGCAAATGCGATAAAATCATCAGCCTAACAAAGCTAACTTTGGCACATAAAATTGCAAAGCTTATGCTCTTTGAGCAAATTTTTCGTGCGCTTTGTATAAATGCAAATCATCCATACCATAAGTGAGGGTAAAATGAAAAAAAGTGAATTGAAAATTTACAAAAAACTTTTAGAAGAAAGAAAAGCCGAGCTAAGCGCTAATATCAACAGCGCGACAAAAGATATCGAAGAGCTTAGAGAGCACGGCGCGACAGATGAGATTGATGTAGCTAGCATGGATACGGATTTGACGATTGAGTATTCGATTGGGCTAAAACAAAGAGAGAGCCTAAATCAAATAGTCTCTGCGCTAGAACGCATTGAAAATGGCACTTATGGCGAGTGTTTGGAGTGTGGCGAGCCAATCAGCCCAGAAAGGCTAAAAGTCCGCCCAGAATCAAGACTATGTATTTCTTGCAAAGAACTTGCCGAAAAAGCACAAAGGAGATAATGATGAAGGCAAAACAATTTTTTGTATATTCAGTGATATATATCGGTATCATCGCGGCTGTGATTTTCACGCAAGAAAGCGCGAGCTACACCCTAAGCGTGCTTGGATACTCTCTCACACTGCCTGTGGCTGTGTGGGTGGTGCTACCATTAGCTTTGTATATGATACTAGCGCTTTGTCATTTGGGCTTTTATGGTTTTATGGTTTATCGCAAAAACCGCGCTATACAAAAAGATGTAAGCTCGTATGACGAGATGACAAAAGAGGTTTTATTAGGATTAGAGACGAACCGAAATTTCAAAACAGAGTTTTTCAAAGATCCAAGCGATATAACTAAAATTTTGTCTCCATGGTATGATAGTAGCGAGCTTGATATCAAAAACGAAAGCCTAAAAGAGATAGTTGATGTCGTCGAAAAGGTAAAAAATGGCGAGGTTGTGGATCTGAAAAAATACAAACTCCCTAAATCAAACGGTATGTTTTTACAAAACGAACTAAACCGCCTTGATGCCGAGCCTGATTATGCGCGCGAAATTTTAAAAACAAAGGGCGTTTATAACGATCAAATCACCAAAAAAGCATATAAAATTTTAGTTGATAAGGGCGATTATAGCGCGATTAAAACCTATAAAGAATTCCAAGACACCGACGATATCAAGCGTATCGTAGAAAGAGCTGCTGATGATAGCGAGTTTGAGGTCAGTAGCGAGGAGCTGTTTAATCTCATAAATAGCGATAAATTCAGCGACAAAGACTTCATTTATTTTGCCAAAAAGCTCAAAGACCACCTAAATCCGGAGCAATACAGAACCTTTTTCGAAAGGCTCAAAAACCAAAATTCAAGCGCGACAGAGGCGTATTTGTATGCGCTATATGAGCTTGGTATGATTGATGAGCTAAGAGAGCAGCTCCACATGAGCGACGGCGACGAATTTGATAAATTCCAAATTTTGCTATTTTTACGCGACAATGGCAAATCAGTGCCAGCTTCGCTGATATTCTAAATTTCGGGGCGCAAATTTGTAAATTTTGCAAATTTGCAAATTTGCGCCATTTTTACACAATCAATGAATTTAAATAAATTTTTCGAGACAAAACCACTTTTTTTAGCCCCTTTGGCTGGGTTTTCAGATCCGCCACTGCGCGGTGTGGTGAAAAAATTCGGCGCAGATGCGACGATAAGCGAGATGATTAGCGCAAATGCGCTGGTGTTTGAAAACGACAAAACCCTAAAAATGCTAGAAAAAAACGAAGCAGAAGAGCCGTTTTTCGTCCAAATCGCCGGAAGCGACGAGGAAGTGATAAAAAAGGCGGTTTTGATTTTGAATAAATTTGACGGATTTTGCGGGATTGATTTAAACTGCGGCTGCCCTGTGCCAAAGGTCGTGAAGCAAAACTCAGGCTCGGCGCTTTTGCTTGATTTGGACAAGATAGCCCGAATTTTAGAAATCATCAAAACCCACTCAAATAAAAAATTCGTAAGCGCGAAAGTTAGGCTTGGCTTTGCTAGCGTTGATATCGAAAATATCGCGCGCGCGGTGGAGCGAGGCGGGGCTGATTTTATCGCGGTGCATGGGCGCACGAGGGCTGGTGGATACAGCGCGCAGGTCGATTACGACGCAATCGCGCAGGCAAAAGGTGCCGTGCAAATCCCGCTCATCGCCAACGGCGACATTAGCTCGCAAAATGCCGAATTTGTGCGAAGCACGACCGGCGCAGACGGGCTTATGATAGGCAGGGCAAGTATCGGGCACCCGTGGGTTTTCGCCGAGATTAAGCAGGGGCAAAGTGCGAGCGCAGAGCTGAAAAAAGAGATTATTTTGGAGCATTTTGCGCAGATGATAGCGCACTATGGGGCGCACGGCGTGGCGATTTTCCGCAAGCACCTGCACGAATACTCCAAGGGCTACGCAAACGCTAGCGCATTTCGCGAAGAGATAAATCACATAGAAAATGCAAATTTAATGCGAGATAAAATTTTAGAGTTTTTTTAAATTTTGGTTTTTTGTCGTTGCGAGATGACGCACTCATCGTGCAATCCAGTAAAATGCGAAGCAAAATTTAACCTAAATTTATCATTGAACGAAGTTTTGAAATTTTACAACAACACTGACCTTGAATTTTAAATTTGTGGCAATGAATTTAAAGAATTAAATTTGGTGCCACAAAAACAGAAATAGTTTAAATTTGTGAATTTAAATAAATTCGGTATCACGATACTGACCGAGATTTGGATACCACCAAAATTTACAATATTTCCATAACTTTGTAAAATCATAAAATATAAAAATAAAGAAACAAAGCTTGAATTTAGTAATTTGAATTTTAGTTTTAATTCATCTTTGTTTTTATATGTTGCAAACATTTCAACCCTTTAATAAATTTTTCCTGTTTCTTTATCTACCCAACCAATATAGGGGCAACGCTGATACCAAAAATGTATATATTCATCATCGGTTCCCTCTAAACCTTTTAAGTGTATTAAATTTTTAGGAAACACTTCTCTTATGTATTCAACTATTTTGTCTGATGTTGTATTCCAAAATTTAATTCCCCGAATTTCTTTTTCTGTTTCATTATCAATAGGACATCGAACTAAAATTATTCCGTCATCAATTAGTCTTTTAAAAAGTGCAAGAAATATTTCTGCTTCTTCGGCATCGGTTAGCTCTCTTTTTAGTTGTTTTGAAAAGAAATCGTTTCCCCACCCATATAATGCTTCTGTATGATACCCAAAATATTCTTTATATATGTAATCTATTTGTTTATTACTAAACATTTTGGAGTTTATAACTAATTCTTTCACTATAAACTCCTTATTTAAACTTTAATTCTATTTTCTTTTTAGTATTTGGTAAATTGTTTATTTGTAAAGCACCGTAGGGTAGGCGTCCTTGCCCACAGAATTTTATATTTTTATCAAATTTCATCATTTTTTATCCTTTGTGTTAAATTTTGCTATTAAATTTTTAATTTTTTTAAAAATTATTTTTGTTGTTATACATAAATATGTCAAGGATAAACCTATCCAAAAAAAGACAAATAGATACAAAGCTCCGCCTTTAAAAAATAAGCCAAATTTTGAATTTATAGCGTTTGGATTTTTCCCTAAACGAATTTGTGTATCAAACAAATCGCCACTAAAAGCAGTGGTGCAAAATTTATATGTTACTAACCAAAGAATAAATGTAGAAAACAATACAATTAAGATTTTATCTTGCCTTATACTATCGAGTAAAAAATTTGAATTATTTTGTGTGCTTAGCAAAAAACTATAAACAAAACAAGTAATAAAAATCGGAGCCACCATAATCATATTAACACCCCATAAAGCCCCAGACTGTGGAAATTTTGTAGTTCTAATCTCAATTTGTTTTATTATTTCAAAATGCTCTTTCATAAATTCAACATAAGAATTTAAAAATGGCAATCTATCTAAAATATCGTTTGGTAAAATAAAAATATGTGAGGCAATTAAGAGATAAACAAAAATAACTTTAACAATAAAAAATATATTGTGCGTTTCATTTTGTTGGCTATTTTCCAAATCCATTTTTATACCCCATATTCTAAACTCCAAAATTATACAAAGCGCCGTAGGGTGGGTATCCTTGCCCACAGAATTTTATATTTTTATCAAATTTCATCATTTTTAATCCTTTAATTAACTATTGCAGTGAGGAAAAATAACCAAAATTTACAACCGCGTCATTGCGAGCCTAGCGTTGCAATCTAGTAAAATTTAGATAAATTTCAAACTCGTAGATTGTTTGCGCGACAAATCAGGCAAATTTACAAAATCTCGCGCAGTGTCCTTGCGCTGTGCATCCAGCTATCTAGCTCGCTCCATTTTTCGTTTTCTATCATATCGGTGCAAATTTGAAGCTCTTTTTTGAAAGACTCTATCGATTTTAACAAATTTTCTTTGTTTTGTTTGAAGATATCGACCCACATTTCAGGGCTTGATTTGGCGATTCTTGCCATGCCGGTGAAGCTTCCGCCGGCTAAATTTATGATATTTCGGCGATTTTCCTCTTTTAAGACGCTATTTACGAGCGAGTAGCTAATCGCGTGTGGCAGGTGCGAGATGAGCCCCACATGGTGGTCGTGGCTGAGCGCATCCATAAAGACAATCTTCATACCCGCAAACGAAAAAATTTCAACCGCGCGTTTGACATGTATTTCATCGGCGTTGTTATCGTCGCAGATGACGACTACCGCGCCGTTTAGTAGCTCCGAAAACGCAGCACTCGGACCTGAGTTTTCCGTGCCTGCCATAGGGTGAGCGGCGATGAAATTTCCTCTAATCTCTGGTGGGCAACTTTGCAAAATTTTAAATTTCGTGCTTCCTAAATCGATGATTGTGGTTTCCTTGCGCGCGTCTTTTAGCTGGGCTAGCGTCGTGATAATCGCCTCGACTGGGATTGCTAGAAAAATCACATCGCATTTTTGCTTCATCTCTTCGATACTTAAAATTTCATGCACCAGCCCCAGTTCCAAGGCCTCTTTTTCGTTTTCCCTAGAAATATCATATCCGCTAACCGTGCTAATAATCTTTGATTTTTTCATACAAAGCCCGAGCGAGCCACCTATCAAACCTAAGCCTATAATGCCTATTTTCATAATTTTCCTTTGTAAATTCTTTTTGATTAATTTTAATATGCTATTATACGCAATTATTTTCATTTCTAGGTAAAATTTTATGAGAAAAAGTTTGTTTTTATTATTAGGTGGGGTTTCTGTTGCTTGCGCAGCGCAAATCCAAACTATTAAATTCGAGGGTTTAAAACACCTATCTCCGCAAGTTGCAGCTGCTATTTCTGGCCTACAAATAGGCGATCAAATCACAGGCGAAAACACAAACCGAGCGATCTCAAATCTCTTTGCTCAGGGCTATTTCGAAGATGTGTATATCAGCGAACAGGGCGGAAATGTAACAATTAGCGTAAAAGAAAAACCAAGCGTGGCCAAAGTCGATATTAAAAATGTCGTTACAAACGACCAAGACGCTATCAAAAATCTAATCGGACTTCGCCCAGGACAGGTCTATGATGAGGTTTTGGCAAAAAACGCTGCCGCTAGAATCAAGCAATTTTACGAAGTAAAGGGCTTTTTTGACACTGTTGTCGAAGTTACCCCAAAACCGCTTGATAGCGAAGGAAACGCCGTGCATGTCATAGTGGATGTCAATAGAGGCGAAAACATCATTATCGAAAAGGTAAATTTAGTCGGTGCCAAAAAACTAGATTATGATGATATCGAACCAGCTGTTTCAAACAAACAACGCGAAGTATTTGGCTGGCTATGGGGCTTTAACGACGGACAGCTAAAAGCTAATGAGTTGCCAAACGACGCAAATAGAATCCAAGAAGAATACTATAAAAAAGGTTACCTCGACGCTAGGGTATCTGCCCCAATCGTAAATGCCGATACTGGCGATTACACCGCGGATTTGACATACTATGTAACAGAGGGCGAGCGTTATAAGGTAAGCAGTATAGATATCGACTGCCCAGAAAATGTAACTATGGATAAAGAAAAGGTCATAAGCGATCTAAAACTCGAAAAGGGCGATACGATGAATTCGGACTGGATGCGTCGTGATATCCAAAAAATCGAAACCTTAGTCGCTGATCAAGGATATGCTTATGTCAAGGTCGTCCCGCAAACCGATCAAGACAGAGAGGCTAAAACCATAGGCATAACTTATAAAATCATACCTGAAAATAAAGTTTATATCAGAAATGTAACAATCTCTGGCAACGACAAAACAGAAGATAAAGTCGTTAGACGCGAAATGTATCTAACTGAGGGAAATTTATTTAGCAGAACCGATTACGCTGATTCTATCGCGGCTCTTAAACGCACGGGATATTTTGAAAATGTCGAAATCAAAGAAACTAGGGTGAGCGATGATCAGCTAGATTTAGAAGTCGTAGTCCAAGAAACCCCAACCGGCTCGATTACAGGCGGTATCGGATATGGTAGCGATGATGGATTGCTACTAAGTGGTGGAATTAGCGATAGAAATGTCTTTGGAACGGGACTAAGTGGCTCAGTATCGGTAGAAAAATCAGATGATAAATTAAGCGGTAGAGTGAGCCTTACAAATCCTAGAATTTTCGATTCAGAATACAGCCTGGGCGGTATGGTCTTTGCTAATGACTATGACTGGGACGATTACGAGGAGAAATCTTACGGATTTGCCTTGACGCTTGGCAGAAAGCTAGGACGAAATTTAAGCGCAAGTCTGACATACTACCTAGAAAAGACAGAAATCGAAGGGCTAAACGAATACTACGCAGCCGCTGGTTATCGTAACCACGAAAGCATAAAAAGCTCGATTACACCGGCACTTACATACAATAGCACAGATGATTACTATCTGCCACGAAGCGGTATCATAGCCACAGCTAGCCTAGAATACGCTGGACTTGGCGGAGATATCGAATTTACCAAAGCCAAAGGAAGCTTTAATTACTACTTTGGATTGCGTGATTATATCGATTACGATTTGATTTTCCGCTACAAAGCTGCGGCTGGATATGTTTGGGATAGAGGCGATCCGCTTCCAATCAACGAAAAACTATTCCTAGGCGGTATTAGGACGGTGAGAGGATATAATTCTAGATCGATTCCGCGTAAAGAAATTTGCGTAGCCGATGGTAGTTGCCGTTATGTCGAAACCGGCGGTATGCAAAGCTTCAACAACTCAGTCGAGCTAAGCTTCCCACTCATCGATCGTATGAAAATGCGCCTTGTGACATTTTTCGATTATGGTATGATAGGCGACAATGACTGGAACGAGGAAGAGCGATATAGCGCAGGTGCTGGTATCGAGTGGCTCACACCGATGGGGCCGTTGCAGCTGTATTTCACAAAACCGCTTAACGAAAAACCACACGATAAGACAAATAGTTTCGAATTTAGCATTGGAGCTAGATTTAACTAAAATTTGGCGCAAATTTTGGGTAAATTTCACTTTTACCCAAAATTTAACCTTAATGAAATTTAACTAATCCTTTACTTACGATTTACAAAAACTCAGTAAAATCAGGCTTTAATTTAAAATCAAGGTAATTTATGTATAGAAATCGAAGCAGAATAAATCCTAAAATTTTCATTTTTTTAATACTAACTTTGGCGATAGCTTATGGAGTTTTTCATTTTTTAACCTCGCCTAAATTTGAACAAAATCCCCCTAAAATCGAAATTGCAGATGAAATTTACTGGAATTTGATCTCGCCTTTAAAGGTTAAAATTTCAGATGATACAGGCGTAAAATCAATAAAAGTAAGCCTAAATGACGGGGAAAATTTAACTCCGCTAAAAGATGAAGAGTATGGCATAAGCCAAAAAGAGCTAGAAGTCGCAGTTGAATTTCCAAAAAATTTAATCCTAAATAAAGATAAAAAATACAAACTACACATCGAAGCTGGCGATATTAGCGCGTGGAATTTCACCAAAGGCAATAAAACCGATAAAGTCGTAAATATAATCATCGACAACAAAAAACCTTTGATAAATTTGGTCGCAAATTCGTATAAAATAACCAAAGGCGGCTCGGCTGTGGTTGTTTTCAGCGCTAGCGATGAAATGCTAGATGAGGTTTTTATTCGCACAAATTATGGCAAAATTTTCAAAGCTACCCCCTTTGTCAAAGAAGGCTATTACGCTTCGCTTGTAGCCTGGCCGGCAAACGAAGATGAATTTCGCGCAGAAATCGTAGCAACCGACAAGGCAGGCAATGTCAGCTCGTCGCAGATTCGCTACTTTTACAGCGACAAAAAATACAAGGTTTCGCAAATCAAACTTAGCGAAAATTTTCTCTCAGGCAAGGTTAGCGATCTAGCCAGCCAACATGCGCAAAATTTCAACTCTATGAGCGATTTGGATAAATTTAAATTTGTAAATGAAACTCTTAGAGAACAAAACGCCAAGGATTTGCACGCATTTACGAGCAGGGTGCATGAGGATATGATAAGCGAGTTTTCGCTTCGTCCGTTTTATCCGCTTGCAAAGGGCGCTGCGGTAGCGAGTTTCGCCGACCACAGGCTGTTTTTCTTAAACAGCGAGCAAGTTAGCGAGAGCTGGCACATGGGGCTTGATCTTGCTAGCGTGGCAAATGCGGATATCAAAGAGAGCAATTATGGCGTGGTCGTGTTTTTGCAAGATAATGGAATTTATGGCCTAAATTTGGGAGTTTATTATGGATTTGGAGTTTATGGCGTGTATGCGCACTGCTCGAATTCAGCCCTTAGCGTGGGCGATCAGGTCAAACCAAACGATATCTTAGCCCAAACTGGCGCCACTGGCTTTGCCTTTGGCGATCATTTGCACTTTGGTATAGTGGTTCAGGGCGTGGAAGTAAGGCCAGAGGAGTGGATGGATCCGAAGTGGATTAAAGATAATGTGAGCGATGTGCTCGAAAGTGCGAAAAAAGTTATCGAAAAAGGAAAATAAATTTCAAATTTTTCGCTATAATGCAAAAATTAATGAAATGAGGGAAAAATGAGACAAAGAACAATAGCTAAAAAAGTCCATAGCGTCGGTATCGGATTGCATAAAGGTGAGCCAATCAGACTTACATTGGAGCCTTTGGAAGCAGGTAGCGGAATAGTATTTTATAGAAGCGACCTTGGAATTAGTTTTAAAGCAACGCCCCAAAATGTCGTAAATACCCAAATGGCCACTGTCGTGGGCAACGAAAAAGGCTATATCTCTACGATAGAGCATTTAATGAGCGCGATTTCAAGCTATGGAATCGACAATATTCGCATTATCGTCGATGCGAACGAAATCCCTGTAATGGACGGAAGCTCGGCGAGTTTTTGTATGCTTTTGGACGAGGCTGGAATCAAAGAGCTAGATACGAATAAAAAAGTCATTATCATCAAACGCGATGTCGAGGTCAAAGAGGGCGATAAATTTGTCCGCCTAAGCCCAAGCGCAAGGCCTAAATTTGATTATACGATTAAATTTGCAAATCCGATTATCGGCACACAGCACCATGTCTTTGAATTTAGCAAAAAGGCTTATATTAAAGAAATTTCTAGGGCTAGAACATTTGGATTTTTAAAAGATGTTCAAGCGCTTCGTTCTATGGGGCTAGCGCTTGGTGGAAGCCTAGAAAATGCCGTTGTAATCGACGATAATAAAATTTTAAACCCAGAGGGTTTGCGCTATGAGAACGAATTCGTCCGCCATAAAATTTTAGACGCTATCGGCGATTTGGCACTTAGTGGAGCGCCTATTTTGGGTGATTATACATCATTTGCTGGAAGCCATGATTTAAATCACAAGCTCACCGAGGCTGTATTTAGCGACGCTAAAAATTATGAATTAGTCGAGCTAAACGCGCAAATCGTAAGAGAGTATCAAAAAGCTTTCGCGTAAGGGCAAATCATCAAAGAAATCAGCGTTTTAGTTGTAGCACTCACTTCGCCTGTGCTTGTCGGTATTTATGAGAAAAATGACAAAATTTTAGAATTTTTTAGCGCGCCAGGGCAAAAAGCCGATGAATTTTTGGTAGAAAAATTTTCTCAAATTTTAAAAGAGTATAAAATTTCAGAGCTTATCTATGCGAACACACCCGGCTCTTTTATGGGTATAAAAGTTAGCTTTGTAATGCTAAAAACGCTTAGTATCGCCCTAAATTTGCCACTTTACGCGGTCAGTGGATTTGAGCTAAATGGATTTTTGCCAATCAGGGCAAACAAGGCATTTTCATACATTTACGAAAATGGCGAGATAAAAATGGCAAAATTAGAGCCTGCTCCTATGAAATTACCGCAAAATTTATCAACTTTAAATAAAAGCAATGATATACTACCAAATTACATTATTGATGCAGTTTAGGAGAAAATTTGATTATAAAAATTCCCGCCACCAGCGCAAATTTAGGACCAGGCTTCGACGCACTAGGACTTAGTTTAGAGCTTTTTAACGAAGTAGAGATTTGCGAAAATAGCTTTCATTGTATCTCGCTAAATGGATATGGAAGCGAAAAGGCGTGGCTTAAAAAAAATAATGCGTTTTTAAACATTTTCCGTGAAATTTACACCAAACTAGGCGGAAATCCAAACCAAAATTTCAAAATTTCATTTCAAAACAATATCCCATTTTCGCGCGGTCTTGGAAGCTCATCGGCTGTGATAGTCGGAGCAATCGCGGCAGCGTATTATATGCGTGGATTTAGCGTAGATAGGGGCAAAATTTTAAATCTCGCCCTAGAATACGAAAATCACCCTGACAATATCGCCCCGGCGACTTATGGCGGGTTTGTTTCGAGCATAACTTCTGGCAAAAATGTTTATTCGCAAAAGTGCGAGATCGACGCTGATATCAAGGCTATCGTCGTTATCCCAGATACGCCAATGCCCACAAACGAATCTCGCGGAAAATTGCCTAAGAGTTTTACTATCAAAGATTGCGTGAGCAACCTTTCGCACGCTGCGTTTTTGACGGCGTGTTTTATGAAAAAAGATTATGATAGCCTAAGGCTAGCTTGTGTGGATAAAATGCACGAGGAAGTGCGTATGAGCGCGCTACCTGAGCTATTTAGCGTGCGCGAAGTGGCTTACGCAAATGGCGCGATTATGAGTTCGCTCAGCGGTAGTGGCTCGACATTTTTAAATTTAGCCCATGCTAGCGACGCGCAAAAGATAAAAAATGCGCTGGCGGATAAATTTAAAAATTTCAAGGTAGAAATTTTAAATATAGATAATAACGGCTTTAATATTAGCTAAGAAAAAGTAAGATATAATTTTATGAATAAACCGATAAGAATGTGCGTTATTTGTAGAGGTAGATTTGCTAAGGCGGGGCTTAATGCCTTTGTGCAAAATTTCAAAAAAGAAAATTCAAAACGGCAATTTTATATTTGCAATCAATGTATAAATCAAAAAGAAAAAATTATTAAATATTTATCAAAATTTAGAAAATATGAAAATTTTGAGATTATTAAGGAGAGGGTTTTAAATGGCTGAGGGAGTTAAAATCAGTGACATCGCGGCTGAGCTTGGATACGCAAGCAAAGACATCATCGAAAAAGCGCAAGAAATGGGCTATACTAAGGTCAAAACCGCGTCAAACAAGGTAAGTAACGAAGAAGCAGCGGCTATATATGAGTATATTCAAACAGGAATTTTGCCAGAGTCTTTAAAGCCAAAATCCAGTGCTAAAAAAGCCCCTGCGAAACCAAAAAAGCAGAGCGAAGCCAAAAAAGATGAGCCTAAAAAAACTCAGAGCAAAAAAACAGAGCCAAAGGCTGAAAATTCTCAAAGCAAAGAGCCAAAGTCTGAGCCAAAGGCGCAAAAACCTGAGCCAAAAGAGGAAAAGCTGCACTCTCAACCAAAAAGCGAAACGAAAATAGAAGCAAAAGCCGAAGTTAAAACCGAGCCAAAATCCAAGCCCGAAGCGCAAACCCCTCAAATAAATAGTGGCGAGAGCCTAGCTAGCGAGAGTTTGCAAAAGCGCCGTGGTTTGGTGATAGTCAAAAAGAAAAAAGACACCGAAGCACCAAAGGTGGAAAAACCAAGCGAAAGCCGCGAAAAGGTAAGCGCTAGCTTGGAGGCGATTTTCTCAAACGCTGAGTTAAATTTGAAAAAGAAAAAAGCCGAAAAGAAAAAAATTGCCGTTTCTAAAAAAGAAGATACCCAAAAAATCGATTTGGTTAGCGACCACGAACTAGCGGACATTGTCATCGATGATGATGAAGATATGGTAGTTTTGCCGGATCTCACCGTTAAGCCTATCCAAGTCGAAAACAAAACAAAAACCAAAAATCAACCAAATATCTACAAAGGTTCGCAAACGCAGTTTTACGGGAACGATACGGGTATTAGCCGTGGAAGTCGCAAAAAACATAAAAAAGTCGTCAAAAAAGATGATGAGCAGAGCGTAACATCGGTAAATATCCCAAAAGAAATTCGTGTTTATGAATTTGCCGAAAAAATCAAAAAACAGCCTAGCGAAATCATTTCAAAGCTATTTTTGCTTGGTATGATGACGACTAAAAACGACTTTTTGGACGAAGATGCGATTGAGATTTTGGCAGAAGAATTTGGCATTGAGGTAAATATCGTAAATGAAGCCGAAGAATTCGACTATGTCAAGGCTTACGAAGATGAGGTTGTAGAAGAAAATTTAACCACAAGAGCGCCAGTAATTACCATTATGGGGCATGTCGATCACGGAAAGACTAGTTTGCTTGATTTCATTAGAAATTCACGCGTCGTAAGTGGCGAAGCAGGTGGTATCACCCAACATGTGGGTGCGTATATGGTCGAGAAAAACGGACGAAATATCACATTTATCGATACCCCGGGACACGAAGCATTTACATCTATGCGCGCGCGCGGTGCAGAAGTAACAGACATCGTTATCATCGTGGTTGCGGCAGATGACGGCGTAAAACCGCAAACAAAAGAAGCCGTAAATCACGCCAAAGCAGCAGGCGTGCCGATAATCATCGCCATCAATAAAATGGATAAAGAAAACGCAAATCCTGATTTGGTAAAAACAGGACTTGCGGAACTTGATATAATGCCGACCGAGTGGGGCGGAAGCTATGAATTTGTGCCGATTTCAGCTAAAACAGGTATGGGAATTGAAGATTTGCTTGAAATCGTCTTGCTTCAAGCTGATTTGCTTGAATTAAAAGCCGACAAAACTCGCCAAGCAAAAGCAACCATTATAGAAAGTTCGCTTCAAAAGGGTCGTGGTCCGGTTGCTACCGTCATTGTGCAAAACGGCACACTAAAAGTGGGTGATACGGTAGTTGCGGGTGTGGCGTATGGCAAGGTTAGAGCCCTAAATGATGATAAAGGCAAAAAGCTAAGCTCGATTGCTCCTGGCGAGTGTGGCGTTATCATCGGTCTTAGCGAAGTCCCGGAAGCCGGAGAAACGCTAATTGGCGTTGGAAGCGATAAAGAAGCAAGAGAGTATGCGAGCCGAATTTACGAACACCAACGCCAAAAAGAGCTATCAAAATCTACAAAGGTTACAATTGACGAGCTAAGCGCAAAAATCGCAGAAGGCGAGTTAAAATCGCTTCCTGTTATCGTAAAAGCCGATGTGGTGGGCTCTCTTGAAGCTATTAAGGCAAGTTTAGAAAAACTTCGCAACGACGAAGTTAAGGTAAATATTATCCACTCAGGCGTTGGCGGTATCACGCAAAACGATGTGGGTTTGGCAAGTGCTAGTGAAAACTGCGTGATTTTAGGCTTTAATATCCGCCCGACAGGCGAAGTCAAAGAAAAAGCCAAAGAACGCGGTGTAGAGATAAAAACTTACAATGTCATTTATAACTTACTTGACGATGTCAAGGCGATTTTGGGCGGATTAATGAGCCCGATTATCAGAGAAGAAGACCTTGGTCAAGCTGAAATTCGCCAAGTCATCAATGTGCCAAAAATCGGACAGATTGCAGGTTGTATGGTTACAGAAGGCTCGATTCAAAGGGGAGCTAAAATCCGCGTAATTCGCGACGGCGTGGTGGTTTTCGAAGGAAACATCAGCTCACTAAAACGCTTTAAAGATGACGCAAAAGAGGTCGCTAAGGGCTTCGAGTGTGGTGTCGGTATCGACGGATACAACGATATGCGCGTTGGAGATTTCATCGAAAGCTTCAAAGAAAAAGAAGAACAAGCCACGCTATAAAGGTGATTTATGAACGCTCACGAAGTTAGACGACTACGAACCGCAAGTGTCCTAAAAGAGCTGATTCCGCAGGCTTTATCGCAGCTTGATGATGAGTTTTTGCACGGGCTTTGCGTAACTGATGTCGAGTGCAAAAGAGGACGCTATGATGCCTTTGTATATCTCGATAAAATGGGCTTAGATGAAAGGGAACAAGAGCTAATCTTGGCAAAACTTAAAAAAGTAAGCCGTTTTATCCAAAACCACTGTATGGAAGCCGAGGGCTGGTTTCGCTCACCTGCGCTTCACTTCAAATTCGACGATAGGCTCGAATACCAAAACAAAATGGACGATCTGTTTGAAAAAATTAGTAAGGATTTAAATAAAAATGGTTGATTTAAACGCTCTTGCCAGCGAGTGTGGGCTGGAATTTTACGATAGCGAAACAGCTAGCGAAAACGGCAAAACGATTTATAGAGTTTTTGTAAGTAAAACTGGCGGAGTGAGCTTAGAAGACTGCGAAAAACTAAGTCGCATTTTATCGCCGATTTTCGATGTCGAACCGCCTGTTAGCGGGGAGTATTTTTTAGAAGTTTCTAGCCCGGGGTTAGAGAGAAAACTAAGCAAGACTGAACATTTTAGCAAAAGCGTGGGCGAGTTAGTCAAAATAACCACGAGCGAAAAAGATAAAATTTGCGGAAAAATTCTTAAATTTGAAGATGAAAATTTATTTTTAGCCACTACTGACGGCGAAATTTGCATTAAATTTAGCGATATAAAAAAGGCGAAAACTTATATCGAGTGGTAAAATTTGTAAATTTTAAAATCAAATTTTGAGGTAATTCAATGAAAAAAATTCTTTTATTGTTTTTCGTGGTAGGATTTATGTTTCTATTTGCAAATGATCAAGGCGATAAATTTTGTCAAGTAGGCGACCCAGATTGCGATAAATACGCAGCAGAAATAGATGAAAATAAAGAAAAATTCATAATTTACGCAGCAGATGCTTGTGAAAATAAAAAAGATTTGAGCTATTGTCATAATCTTGGTGTTTATTTAACTCAAAATAAATTATACAAATATGCAAGAGATTACTACACAATAGCCTGCGATTTAGATTATGGTCCTAGTTGCTATAATTTAGCTTATTTAGAAGAATTTGATGAAAAAATTGAATTATCTAGAAAATATTTTCAAAAAGCTTGTGATTTAGGCGTTAAAGAGAGTTGCGACGAACTAAAAAGATTAGAAAATGACTAATGAATTTTATATGCGCTTGGCTCTGAAAGAAGCGTGGAAATACCAAATTTTAACCTTTCCAAATCCTGCTGTGGGGTGCGTAGTAGCCGATACGCACGGCAAAATTTTAAGCATAAATTCTCATAAAAAGGCAGGTTTCTTACACGCCGAAGCAAACGCTGTTTTTGTGGCGCTTTGTGAGATAAGCGATGAATTTTTAAATAAATTTTTGCAAATTTATAAAAGCGAATTTGGCCTGAATTTGAGCGAAATTTGCAAAAATCCGCAAAATCTAATCTATGGCGATTTTTTCGAAAATTTTGGCACAGTATCTGCAAAATCACGCTTTGCAAATCGAATTTTGGAGTTTAAAAATTTAAACGCAAATTTCGTTTATGAATTTATCACGCAAAATCATGGCAATTTGCTTAAAAATGCTACCGCTTTTGTTACTCTCGAACCCTGCGCCCATATCGGCAAAACGCCATCATGCGCCCTTTTGCTTAAAAATTTAGGCTTTAAAAAAGTCGTAATTGGCGTGGCGGATTTAAACGAAAAAGCTAGTGATGGTGGCGAAATCTTAGCGCAAAGTGGCGTGGAAGTGGAATTTGGCGTTTTAAAAGACGAGTGTGGCGCTCTTTTAAAGCCGTTTTTGCAGTGGCAAAATGGCGGAAATTTTAACTTTTTTAAACTCGCATTTTCTGCAAACGGCGTGATTACGGGCGAAATTTCAAATTTAAAATCTCGCACATTTTCGCACTATTTAAGAAGCGTTTGCGACGCTTTGCTTATCGGCGGTGCGACCGTGCGCACAGACCGCCCGACGCTAGATACTAGGCTGATAACGGACGGAAAAAATCCAAATATTTCTATCTATTCTAGGCAAAATGATTTTGATAAAACAATTCCGCTTTTTGGCGTTGCGGGTCGCAAAGTAGCTATCACAAATGATTTGCAAAGTGCCTTAAATTCGGGCTTAGTGATGATTGAAGGCGGGCAAAATTTACTAAATGAAATCGCAAAAAGTGTAAATTTATTTTTGTTTTTCCGTTCAAACGAGCTCAAAAACGGGCAAAATTTCAGAAGCGATTTGAAATTTAAGCCACTTTTCACAGCCAAATTCGGTAGCGACGAATATGGCTGGTATGAGTTAGAAATCCGTATAATAAATGAAATTTAGGCTTCAAATTTAGCCTAAATTTTAAATTTAAAGCTTACTTATAGTTTTTTCATAATCATCATCAATCAAAACGATTTTCTCGCCGTTTTTGGCAAAGCCGTTTATAAAATTTTGATTATCCGCTTTTAAATTTTCTTTTGTGCAGGTCGTATCATCAAGCCTATTTTCTATATCATTGCTATGTTTTTTGATTTTATCAAAATTTTCATCGATAAATTTATCGCTCATCGCTAGGGCTATAAAACGAATTTGGTGCAAATATTTTTCACTAAAATCGCTCCGCCAAGAAAACGGCACATAACAACCTTCGATGATTAAATTTTGCCCGTTTTCAATCGCAGTTTTGATTATTTCGAGCACGATTTGCCACAGATATGGCGTTAGTGCTTCATCGTCATTTGGCGTAAGATTTATATTTTTTGAGCGAATTAGCCCCATTTTTAGGTGATCGATTGAAAAATACGGAAATTTATACTTTTCCAACAATCTTTGTGCCAAAAGCGTTTTTCCCGTATGCGAAGCACCAGTTATGAGTATAACCATTTTTTGCCTTAAACAAGAGCGATTTTTTTGGTTTCAAATTCGCCAGAGAAAAAATTTAGATAATAGAGCGTGTCTTTTTTCACGCTCAAACCAGCTAAATATCGAAGTGCCAAATTTGCTGCGAAGCTTGCTGCAAACATCACAATCGGCGCAGTAATTCCAGCTGGCGTGGCGCCCAAATTTGGGAAAAATTTGAAATTCGCCTCGCTTACGAAGCAGACCTGCACCTGAAAGCTATCGACCGAGCTAAACACCCATGGCGTGGCAGTTTGCTTGGCAAACTTATCAATTTGCGCGCGAGTAGCGAGATTGTCAGTCGCATCTAAAATCAGGTCAAATTTATCCGCACAACTAGCAAAAAATTCATCAGCTTTCATTTTGTGCGTATTCACACGCACTCCATCGTATCGAGCCTGCACGCGCTCTTTGAAAACATCGGCCTTGTATCGTCCCTCATCGCTTAGCGAAAATAAAATTTGCCTGTGGATATTATGAAGCGACACTGTGTCGAAATCGACAATGTCAATCCGCCCGATTCCGCTGGCTCCTAGCGCATACGCAAATGAGCTTCCAAGCCCGCCAGAGCCGATGATTAGGACGGATTTTTGCGCTAGGGAGTTTTGGGTATCTTCGCCCCAAAGCTGGATTTGTCTGTGGAAAAATTTCACGCAAAGCCTTTGTTTTTCAAATTTGCCTTAAAGCCCCAAAATTCCGTAGCTTCGCGCACGATTGCTGGGTCTATTTCGCACATTAGCGCGCCCTCTTCGCCCTTTAATTCGTTGATAATCTCGCCGTAAGGATTCGCTAGGAAACTGCCGCCATAAAATTTAAAGTCCATATCGCCGAATTTCGCCTCGCCTATGCGGTTTGTGCGCACGATATACGCCGAGTGCGTGAAGGCTCGCATTTTAAGCAGTTCTGCCCAGCGCAAATTTGATTCAAATGTCGAAGCTGTGGGGATTAGCGCGCAATCTACGCTTTCGTGGTCGAAGCGCTGCCACACCATATCAAAATGCGCTTCAAACCCAAAACAAACGCCAAATTTCACACCCTCGACCTCGAAAATCAGTGGCTCAAATTTGCCGTTTTCGTGAATTTTGGCGTTTAGGAAAAACTCGTCCTCGTTCCAGTGCGAGTAGTTTATCAGCATAGTTTGATCGTAAAATTTCACGCCAGAGGGGCTAAAATGCGCGCAGGATTTGATCCATGCGATTTCGCTAGCCTCGCTACTGCTTTGGCGGATTATAGGCGCGATGATGTTTAGGTCGTATTTTTTAGCCAAATTTTGCATTAGCTCCATTTTGTGTTCGCTTTGTTTTTGCGTGATTGAGCTTGGCATGTGTTTTAGCTCGGTAAAAAACGAATTGAGCGTGTATTCGCCCAAAACCACGATTTTTGCGCCATTGTCGTGGGCTATTTTCATATAATAATCAATGCGATTTTCGCTCATCGAAAGCGTGGCGAGTTGTAGAGCGCAGATTTTAATCATTTTGCGCACCTTCGTTTATTTGCGTGATTTCAAGCTTGGCATTTTCTAAAATTTCCTTCGCCTCTTTTAGCAGGCAAATTCCGCTTTTATACAGCTCTACGGAGCGATCTAGCGTGATGTCTTTGTCGTTTAAGCTCTCTAATAGCTCGCCTATTTTTTTCATTTTTTCTTCGAAATTATCTTGCATCTAAAACCCTTTTAATGATATAGTCAAATTTTTCCACCTCGACCAAAAATGCGTCGTGTCCGTAATTGCTGTCGATTTGCGTGTAAAACACGCGCTCTTTCGCGCCAAGATCAATCATACATTTATACATTTCCTCCATTAAATTTGGAGGAAACAAAATATCGCCAGAAAACGAAATCAAAAATAGTTTCGCGCGAATTTGCGCCATGGCGTTTTTTAGCGAGCCATAATGCCTAGTGCAGTCGAAAAGATTCATCATTTTTGCGATATAAAGGTAGCATAGCGGATCGAAGCGATGAGAGAAATTTACCCCATTGTAGTCTAGGTAGCGATCTACTTGAAATCTGCCGTCAAGCTCGTAAAGTCCGTCAGTTTCTACATAATTTCGCCCAAATTTTTCGTTCATTGACGCTGGACTTAAAAAGCTAATATGCCCAGCCATGCGACCTACTGCCATGCCATTTAGGCCGGATTTGGCGATTTCATCTTTGTCATAATACCCGCCTTTGAAATTTGGATCGCTCTTAATCGCGCTAATTGCGATTTTATTAAATGCTATCGCCCAAGGCTGCGTCGCATAAGTGGTAGCTAGTGCGAAAATATTTTCGGCGAAATTTGGGTATTCGATTGCGTAGCACAGAGCTTGCATACCGCCTAAACTCCCGCCGATTACGGCTTTTACGCGCGAAATCCCAAGCTCGCTTAGCAATCTAACCTGCGCCTTTACGACATCTGAGATGACAAGCACGGGAAAGCGTGTGCGATACTCCTTGCCGGTGCTATCGTCGATATCTAGCGGGCAGGTCGAGCCAAAGGGCGATGAGAGGATATTTATGCAGATGACGAAAAATTTGCTCGTATCCACTGCCTTGCCATCGCCGATTAGGCTGTCCCACCAGCCAGCCTTGCTTTCGCCCTCATATCTGCCAGCAGCGTGTGCGCTACCAGTTAGAGCGTGTGTGATGACAATGACATTTGATTTATCGGAATTTAGCTCGCCGTAAGTTTCGTAAGCTAGGTGAAATTTAGAAAAAACACGACCGCTCTCTAAATAGAGCGGTTCGTCAAAATAGTGGGTTTTGGTTTGGATTTTCACTGATTAACTCGGTAGTTTGGTGCTTCTTGCGTGATGATGACATCATGGACATGGCTCTCTTTAAGTCCTGCGCTTGTGATTTCGACAAATTCAGCTTTTTCTTGCAAGGTAGGGATATCCTTGCTTCCGCAATACCCCATAGCACTGCGCAAACCGCCTACTAGCTGGAAGATTACATCTTTTAGCATACCAGCATAAGGGACGCGTCCTTCGATGCCTTCTGGGACGAGTTTTTCTTTGGCGGTGCCTTCTTGGAAATATCTATCAGAGCTTCCTTTTTGCATAGCGCCGATTGAGCCCATACCGCGGTATGTCTTATACTGGCGACCTTGGAAGGTGATTAGCTCGCCAGGAGTTTCGTAGCACCCAGCTAGCACGCTTCCCATCATTACTGAGCTAGCACCCGCTGCTAGGGCTTTGGCGATTTCGCCTGAGTATTTGATACCGCCGTCTGCGATGATTGGAACGCCAAATTTAGCCGCTTCGTTTGCGCAATCTACAATTGCGGTAAATTGTGGCACGCCCACACCTGCGACGATTCTAGTGGTGCAGATTGAACCTGGTCCGATACCGACTTTTATCGCGTCTGCGCCAGCTTCGGCGATATCTTTGATAGCCTCTGGGTTCGCGACATTTCCTACTACGACATCGACATTTAGCTGTTTTTTAAGCTCTTTTAGGGTGTTTATGATACCTTTGGTATGTCCGTGAGCAGAATCCATTACAATCGCATCTACGCCTGCTTCGACAAGGGCTTTTGCGCGATCAATCTGACCTACGCCAATGGCGGCTGCTACGCGAAGTCTGCCATAAGCGTCTTTGTTTGCAAGAGGGTATTCGATGCGTTTTTTGATATCTTTAATGGTAACTAAGCCCTCCAAATGGTTGTTTTCATCAACAATTGGAAGTTTTTCTACCTTGGTGCTGCGGAAAACTTTCTCAGCGTCATCTAGCGTCGAGCCCTTTTTGAGCGTGATTAGTGGCATTTTAGTCATTTTATCGCCAACGCGCGCTGAGGTGTCGCTTTCAAATCTCAAATCACGATTAGTTAAAATTCCGATTAATTTATGCTCGTCATCGACGACTGGAATTCCGCTAATGTGGTATTCAGCCATTAAATTTAGCGCATCTTGCACGCTGGCTGTGGCTTTGATAAAAATCGGATCAATGATGACGCCACTCTCGCTTTTTTTCACTCTTTTAACCATTTTGGCCTGGCTTTCGATATCCATGTTTTTGTGGATTACGCCAATACCTCCAAGGCGAGCCATCATGATGGCTGTGCGATACTCGGTAACCGTATCCATAGCAGCACTCACAAGTGGCGTATTTAGAGTGATATTTTTGGTAAATTTTGTCTTTAAATCTACATCTTTTGGTAAAATTTCAGAGTATTGTGGCACCAACAAAACATCTTCAAATGTCAAAGCTTTTTTCAAAATTTTCATCTTAACCCCTTACGATTGTTTCTAAATTTAACCCGCCATCAAGCACCGTTTGTTCGTCATAAGCGCGTCCTATTAGCTGTGCGCTGATATTTAAATTTTGTGAATTTCTAGCCACTGGCACGGAAATCGCTGGAAGTCCTGCTAAATTTACGCCGATTGTGTAAATATCGCTAAGATAAGCTTTTAGCGGGTCGTTTAACTCGCCAAATTTATACGCCACATCAGGCGCAATCGGCATAAAAATCAAATCAGCCTCTTTCAAAATTTCCTCATATTCAGCCTTGATAAAGGCTCTGGCTTTTTGCGCTTTTATGTAGTAAGCGTCGTAGTAACCGCTACTTAGCACAAATGTTCCTAGAAGCATTCTGCGTTTGACCTCGTCGCCAAATCCCTCGCCACGGGTGTTTGCGTAAAGTTCGTTTAAATTTGACGCCTTTGCGCGGTTTCCGTATCGCACGCCGTCATATCTGCTTAAATTTGCGCTAGCTTCGGCTGTGGCGATGATATAGTAAGTCGCAATGTCGTATTTGGAATTTAGCAAATTTTTATAAATTATCTTGTGTCCGAAGCTTTTTAACTTCTCGATTGCCAAATTTAGCGCAGTTTTAATCTCATCGCTAGCCTCGTTTAGGTAGTTTTCGATGACTGCGATCGTAAGCTTGCGCTTGCTATTTAATTTATCAGCCGTGCTGATAAACTCGCCAGCGTAGCTCGTGCTATCCATAGTGTCGTGTCCCGCGATGATATCGTATAAAATCGCAGCATCTTCGACATTCTGCGTGATTGGTCCGATTTGATCTAGGCTAGATGAATACGCTCCAAGCCCATAACGGCTAACCCTGCCATAGCTTGGCTTAAATCCAACGCAACCACAAAACGCAGCAGGCTGGCGGATAGAGCCGCCTGTATCGCTACCAAGGGCTGCGATTGCAAGTCCAGCTCCCACAGCAGCGGCACTTCCGCCACTGCTTCCGCCTGGGACGCGAGTGTGATCGAGCGGATTTAGAGTTTTGCCATAATACGAGCTCTCTGTCGTGCTTCCCATGGCGAATTCGTCCATATTGGTGCGACCAAATGGAGCTAAATTTGCCTCTTTTAGCTTTTTGATTACGGTTGCGTCATAAGGCGCAATGTAGCCTTGCAGGATTTTAGAACCTGCCGTTACGCTCCAACCTTTGACTTGAATATTATCTTTAATCGCGATTGGCACGCCTGCGCCACTTTCGTTTAGCTCCTCGCCACTGAGTTGCTCGACATACGCGCCAAGGCTTTTATTGGCTATGATTTGGCTTTTTAAATCTGCGCGAAGTGCCAAAATTTCGCTAGGGCTCAGTTTCAAAGCCTCTTTTAAACTTATCATTTTTTATCCTTAAATTTTATTACAAATTTTATCCCCACGCCTATACAGACAAAGATTAGCGCGATTGTGAGAACTACTATACTAAAATGTTGAGGCGAACTAAGCATTTAGCACCTTTGCACACCTTGGGCATAGGCAATCTTGCTCTTTTGCGCTAAATTTCCAGCACCTTGGGCATTTAAATTTATCAGATTTTACAAGGCGGAAAATTTCATCACCTATGCGAAATTCTGCCAAAGCATTGTCGCTGTTGCCATCTAGCGAGGTTACATCGCTTACCATAAACCAATCACTCACGCCCAAAATATCGTAAGATAAAATTTCATTTGAGCTAGTTTGCAAAGCGAGTTCTAGGGTCGATTTGATGATTTTGTCTTTTTTGAGGGCGTCGATGATTTCGAAAAATTTCTCTCTTGATTGCTCTAAAATTTCATCATATTCGACAAAATCGCTAAATTCAATCGGCGCATAAACCAAATCAAAAGCGTCTTCTTTGCCGTTTTTAATGATACTTGGCGCGTATTGCATTACTTCATCGATTGTGTAAGTTAGCGTAGGCGCAATCAGAGGCAGTAGCGCTCTGGTGATTAGCACTAGCGCACTTTGCGCGCTTCTGCGTCTTGGCTCGTCGATATGATCGCAGTAAAGGCGGTCTTTGATGATATCAAGGTAAATTCCGCTTAAATCTGCGCTTAGGAAATTTAGAAGTTGGTTAAATCCTTTTGAGAAATCATACTCTCTAAAACTCTCTTCAACCGCGCCAAAAGTCCTTACTGCGCGGGTTAAAATCCATTTATCAAGGGTTGTGAAATTTGAGGTTTCAAGCTCTTCTAAATCGCTAACATTTGCTAGCAAAAAGCGAATTGTATTGCGAATTTTGCGGTATTGCTCGCTGACTTGTTTTAGGATATTTTCGCTGATTTTCAAATCTGTGGAGTAATCACTCAGCGCAACCCATAATCTCATAATCTCCACGCCGTATTCTTTGGCGACTTTTTGTGGAAGGACGATATTGCCAACGGATTTGCTCATTTTTTGACCCTTCTCATCGACGGTGAAGCCGTGAGTTAGGACGCTTTTATACGGAGCGAACTCATTTACAGCGCAACTTAGCAAAAGTGAGCTTTGAAACCAGCCTCTGTGCTGGTCTGAGCCCTCTAAATACATATCGGCTGGAAACGCGCCTGCGTCGTATTCGCCGCTTTTTAGCACGGCGTTCCAAGTAGAGCCACTATCGAACCAAACATCTAAAATATCGGTAACTTTCTCTAAATTTTCAGGGTTGTAGCCAGAGCCTTGTGGTAAAAGATCGCAAATTTCGCTATCCCACCACGCATCAGCGCCTTTGGCTTTGAAAATTTCGTATAAATGATCCATTATTTTTTCATCGAAAATCGGCTCTTTTGTCGCTTTATCACGAAAAAATGCAATCGGCACACCCCAATCTCTCTGCCTTGAAATACACCAATCAGGGCGGTTTTCAATCATCGCTGTGAGGCGATTTTCGCCAGTGGCTGGGTAGAATTTGATCTTTTTGATTTCGCTAAGCGCAATCTGGCGCAGTGTTTTTCCGCCGCTAAATTCTTTATCCATAGCGATGAACCATTGTTTTGTGGCTCTATAAATTACAGGTTTGTGCGTGCGCCAGCAGTGTGGGTATGAGTGGGTAAATTTGCCGACTTTTACCACTGCATCGCCAAGAATTTCGACGATTTTTTCATTTGCTTTGAAAATGTGCATGCCGACCATTTCATCTACGACGCCAGCCCTAAATAGCCCCTTCGCGCGCAGTGTTTCATCAAAACACCCTGCCTCATCGACTGGCATTAGCACCTCTATGCCGTATTTTAAGCCTACGAAATAATCGTCCTCGCCGTGTCCTGGGGCGGTATGAACTAAGCCTGTTCCGCCGTCCATTAAGACATGTTCGCCTAGGATAAATTTTGAGCTTCTATCATTTAGCGGGTTGATTGCGTATAAATTTTCGAGCTCTTTTGAGCTAAATTCTTTTAAAATTTCGCCATTTGTGATACCTGCGCCGATTAAATTTTCTAAAAGCGGTTTTGCAAGTATGAAATTTTCGGCTGTTAGGACATAAGCTTCGTTTGGATTTAGGCTGATTGCGCCGTTTGCTGGAAGAGTCCAAGGCGTAGTCGTCCAAATCACGGCTTTTGCGCCTTTTGCGCCGATTTTGGCGTTTGCTTCATCGCTTAAATCGAAAGCCACATAAATCGAATAATCCTCTTTGTCCTTATACTCGACCTCTGCCTCAGCTAGCGCGCTTTTTGCTGCCCAGCTCCAAAACACAGGCTTGCTTCGTTCGATTAAAATACCCTTTTTAGCGATATTGCAAAGGGTTTTGTAAATTTCGGCTTCAAAGTTAAATTTAAGCGTCAAATATGGATTTTCCCAATCCCCAATTACGCCAAGGCTTTTAAATTCATCTCTTTGGATATCAATAAATTCTTTCGCATGTGCGCGACAAAGCTCGCGGATTTCGTGCTTGGTAGCTGATTTTTTCGCGTCGCCCATTTTGATTTCTACTTGTTGCTCAATCGGCAAGCCGTGGCAGTCCCAGCCCGGGACATAGCGGATATTTTCACCGAAAAAATAGTGGGTTTTAGTGATAATGTCTTTTAAAAATTTATTCAGCGCATGGCCGATATGTAGGTGTCCGTTGGCATAAGGTGGGCCGTCATGGATATTAAAGCTGACGCCCGCATTTTTGCGTTTGGCTTTCATTTTTTCATAAATTGCTCGCTCGTTATACCAGCTAGAAAATCGCGCTGGTTCGTTCGCTGGGAGTGAGCCTCGCATAGGGAAGTCCGTAGTAGGGAGAAAAAGTGTTTCTTTGTAATCCATAAAAAACCTTTAATTGTGTTTTAAAAAATTTGGTAAGTGTAGCAAAAAGGCTTTTAAAAAGGACTGAAAATGCAAGAATTTTTTATGCTATAATGGCAAAAATTTAAAGGTCGAAATTTATGAAAAATGTGATTTTAATCATCGGCGAAGCTATCCGCTACAACCCGCCATTTTTTAGCTATATTTTGCGCGAATACGAGCAGGTTTTCGGCGTGATTGATGATATTAAATTTATAAATGAAAACGATAAAAATTTGCCATTTTTGATAGAAAAAATGCTCGGCAAATACGATTATATCACGATTTTTGCGACAAAAGTGGCTTATGCAATCGCAGGGAAAATCCTCTCCACGCTCACGCTTGATACTTTGGAGCTTAAAGATTGTGGCACGCTAGCTCCCTCAGCAGCTAAATTTGTGGTAAAGGATAGTTTTTTGCTAGATATTAAGGGTTGCCTTGTAAATGTGCTAAAAGCAGACCCCTTGCAAAAACTGCCCCAAATTTTGCAAGATCCCCTAAACGAGGGCGAGGGGTTTTATCTATTTGACACAGACTATGCCAGCGCAAAAGCTAGACTTGAAAGCCTAGCGTTAAGCTATAAAATTTCATTTATCATCAGCGAATACAGCTCGTTTTTGCTCTTTGTGCGCGCTAGCGAGCAAAAATTTGGCGCGCTGGATAAATTTTTAGACAGTGTGAGCAAATATTACGCAAACTCATTTATCGCACCTAAAAATTTCATCTCTCACGCCGTGGAGAAATTGCGAGAAATCGGCGCAAAAATCACATTTGCAGAGAGTTGCACGGCTGGACTTTTAGCGGCTAAATTTGGCGAAATAGCTGGTGTGAGCGATATTTTTGATGGCTCGGTGGTAAGCTATGCAAACGAGATAAAGCGCGCGTGGCTAGATGTGAGCGATGAGGTTTTGCAAGATTACGGCGCAGTGAGCGAGCAATGCGTCGCAGGTATGCTTAGCGGGGCATTGGAGAGTTCGGGGGCGAATTTTGCCCTAGCCATTAGCGGGATAGCTGGACCTGGTGGTGGAAGCGATGAAAAGCCCGTAGGAACGGTATTTATCGGGGCAAAAGAGCTTGGTGGGCGACAGATAATCGGCAAATTTCACCTAAACGGAGATCGCAACTATATCCGCGAAGAGGCCGCAAATATCGCAGTTTGCTTGCTTTTGAAATTAAGAAGTGATTTATTTTTAAACTAAGGAGAGAGTATGAAAAAATGTGGAATTTTGCTTGCTTGCGCGCTTATTTTTAGTGCGTGTAGCGACAGTGACAAATCTAGCCAAAACGGCCTAGATATCGAGAAAGAGATCGAAAAAAAATCTCAAAAAATGGTTGAGAAAAATGAGCCAAAAATACAGATAAATTTGGATAAAAATTTATCAGCAAATGCGAGCGAAAGTACGCCTAAACCTGCGCCAGGAAGCGTCGCTTCAAGCGAGCCTGTGCCAGAGGCAAATTTGAGCCAAAACGCTAAACCAAAGGTTGAAATCGAGCTAGTGCCAAAGCCTGAGGGCAAAATTTCAAAAGATATCAACGAAACGATTGATGAATTTGCCGCAACGGCTAAAATTTTGGGCGAAAATTTGGAAAGATTAAGCAAGGAAGCGCCGAAAATCATTGATGAATTTGCGAAAAAAAATGCAGATAAATTTGAGGATTTAGCCAAAAAAGGCGAGAAGATCGTGCGCGATTTAAACGGCTCATTAGGCGGGATCGAAAAGGATTTAATGGATTTAGCAAAGGATGCAAATTCAAGTTTCGGACAGATTTTAAATATCTTTGGCGATATGATTAATAATGGCAAAAAAATTGAAAAACATTATGAAAATTCGCAGAGCGAGGATTTAAAAATTTAAGTCAAATTTGCGTAAAATACAGCGAAAATTTTAATCATTTTAGGAGGCAAAATGTATAAATTAAAGCACCTGCTTAGCACGCAAGATTTAAGCGCAGACGATATTTATGATTTCATCGCTTTGGCGAAGGATTTTAAGGCCCTAAACCGCTCAGATATCAAAAAATCAGACTCTTTGCGTGGAAAAACCGTGATTAATGCTTTTTTTGAAAACTCCACTAGAACGCGCATTTCCTTTGAAATCGCCGCCAAACGCCTTGGTGCGGACGCCATAAATTTCAGCGCAGGTTCAAGTAGCACCAAAAAGGGCGAAACTCTAATCGATACGATAAAAAATATGCAAGCCATGCGCAGTGATATTTTTGTCGTGCGCCACGCAAGTAGCGGTGCTGCGAAATTTATCGCCTCTAACTGCGACGCCTCAATCGTAAATGCAGGAGACGGACTAAACGAGCACCCGACACAAGCGCTTTTGGATTTGCTCACAATCCACGAAGCCAAGGGCAAATTTGATGGGCTTGAAGTCGCTATCATCGGCGATATTTTCCGCTCTCGTGTGGCTAGATCTGATGCGTGGGCGATGAAAAAACTAGGCATAAATGTCAGACTCTTTGGTCCTCCGATGATGCTAAGAGACTGCGAGGCGTTTGGGTGCAGGATTTGCAAAAGCGTCGAGGAAGCGATCGAGGGCGCAGATGTGATAATAATGCTAAGAATTCAATTAGAGCGCCAAGACGGCGAGCCAAGCTTTCCGAGCGTGAGAGAATATAGCAAATTTTTTGGCCTAACTGCTAAGCGTATGCAAGTAGCCAAAGAGGGTGTGATTATCATGCACCCAGGCCCGATAAATCGTGGCGTGGAGATTAACTCAGATGTCGCGGACGATCCGCGCTTTACTTGCATTCTCGATCAGGTCGAAAACGGTGCAGCCATGCGTATGGCGGTGCTTCACACAATAAATTTAAATAGGAGCTTGTAATGAAAATTTTAATCAAAAATGGCACCGTTATTAACCACAATAAAACAGAGAAAATCAATGTCTTAATCGAAGATGATAAAATTTGCGCCCTATGCGAGGACGAGCCTAGCGCAGATAAAGTCATCGACGCCGCTGGCAAGCTTGTCATGCCAGGGCTAATCGATATGCATGTGCATTTTAGAGATCCGGGATTTGAGTATAAAGATGATGTCATCACTGGTAGTGAAACAGCCGTAGCAGGGGGCGTAACGACCGCTATGCCTATGGCAAATACAAACCCAGTAAATGATAATTCTGCAATCACAAAAGCGATGATTAAAAAAGCGCGCGATAGGGGGCTAATCGACCTGCTTCCAATCGGAGCGATTTCGCAGGATTGCAAGGGCGCGAAAATCGTCGAAATGGGCGATATGATCGAGGCTGGGTGCGTGGCATTTAGCGATGATGGACTTCCTGTTACAGATAGCTCTGTCATGCGACAAGCCCTCGAATACTCGGCACATTTTGGCTCTTTTGTCATAAATCACAGCGAGGATTGCTCGCTTTGTCATGGTGGAGTGATGAACGAGGGCAGGGTAAGTGCGCTACTAGGGCTTAAAGGTATGGCGAGCGAAAAAGAAGAGATTATGGTTTCGCGCGATATTTTGCTTGCTAAAAAAACGGGCGGACACCTGCATGTGGCTCATGTAAGCTCGGCATGGTCGCTAAAACTCATCGATCAAGCCAAAAAAGAGGGCATTAATGTAACCTGCGAGGTTACGCCACACCACTTCACTTATGATGAGAGCGAACTTATGGGCTATGATACGAATTTCAAAATGTCTCCGCCACTTCGCACAAATGCCGATGTAGAGGCTATGCGAGCGGGGTTAAAAAGCGGACTAATCGATGTCATCGCCACAGATCACGCACCGCATAGCTGGGACGATAAATTTGTCGAGTTTGACAAGGCTCCGTTTGGGATTTTAGGGCTTCAAACGCTCGTGCCTTTGACGCTAAAATTAGTTGATGAGGGCGTGATTGATTATGAAAAAATGGTAGCTCTCACCTCGTATAATCCAGCCCAAATTTTAAAACTCTCTGGCAAAGGCGAAATCGCTGTCGGAAAGCTAGCCGATATCGCTATAATCGACCCTGAGCTAAGATACACTTACGACGCGAAACTCAACAAGTCAAAATCATGCAATTCGCCACTTTTTGGCAAAGAGCTAAAAGGCGCGTGCGTGCTAACGATAAAAAGCGGAAAAGTAGTCTTTGACTTCCCAAATGTGGTAGCGTAAATTTCAAATTTAACCCAAATTTGGGTTAAATTTGACCTTTTTTAAATTTTAAATTTTAAAAATTCGAATATAATTCTTCTAAAAATTCAAAGGTAAATTTATGCAAAATATCTACATTATCGGCGATGTGCATGGTTGCTATGAGAGCTTAATGGCGCTGATTGCGCGCTTGCCAGCGAAATTTGATAGCAAAATTTGCTTCGTGGGCGATTTGTGCGATCGTGGTCCTCAGAGCGCCAAAGTCATCGAGTTTGTGCGCTCGCACGGCTATGACTGCGTGCGCGGAAACCACGAGCGCAGATTTTTGCTAGCAAAATCCAGCGCGCAAAGGTGCGTGAGAGATCGTGAAATCGTAATCGGCGCAAGTGATGATATCAACTGGATTGCCAAAAGTGGCGGAAGCGATACGATGAAATCGTATTTTGCGCCCGAATTTAGCGCGCTTTTGGGCGAGCATTTAGAGTATTTGCAAAGCTTGCCCGTGTTTTTGCAATACGATATTTTCGACGAAAATTCTCGCTCTCTCGTGGTGTCGCACTCGGCTGTGGGAAATATGTGGAAGTTTCGCGATTTCGTGGCAGTGAAGGACGATTTCGAGGCGCATGTGTTAAGCGGGCGCGACGATTACACCGATAATGCGGGCATTTTCAATGTCTATGGACACACGCCACAAGATGAGCCATTTATCAATGATTACAGCGCAAATATCGATTTGGGCTGTGTTTTTAAAAAGCGTGGTTACAAAAAAGCCCGCCTTTGCGCTATGGAATTTCCCTCCAAGCGACTTTTTATCCAAGATTGTATTGATTTTTAAAATTTGATTTTTAAATTTCCGCTTCGCAACTCCCAAACACTGCCCCGAAATCGCAAAGAAATGCGAAGCATTTCAGTTAAATAAAACCAGCTAAATTTAGAAAAACGAAGTTTTTCTAAATTTAGCCACCTTGTAAAGCGTCGTCGGGGGTTGGGGGATTGTAAGGGGAAAGGGGAGCGACCTCGCAATTCAAGCCCCCTTCCCCCTTACAAAAAAAGCAAAATTTCGCCTAAAATTTCAGTGTTCGTTCAATGCAAAATTTAGGTTGAATTTTGCTTTAAATTTTACTGGATTGCTTCGCTCGTTACACTCGCTCGCAATGACACGGAATTTGCATTTTGGTAATTTTCGCTCGTAGATTGCTTCGCTTTCTGCGAAAGCTCGCAATGACAGATTTAGCAAATTTTTTTGCCATTGTCATTGCAAGAGCCGAAAGACGGAGAGCAATCTACGAGTAAAAATTTTTACTGCTAAATTTGCAAAATTTATAAAATTTAGAATTTACAAAATTTCGGGGGCAGTGTTTGGGGTTGCGAAGCGGAAATTTAAGAATTTAAAGAATTTAAAAAGCCCCTTGCGAAAAATTCACAAGGGGCAAATGGAATTTTGCATAAATTTACGCCAAATTTAGCGAAATTTTACTCTTTTTCTAAAAAAGTTTTGTAGATAATTCCGCCGATTGCGCCACCGATGATTGGCGCTACCCAAAACAGCCATAACTCGCTAAGCGCCCAGCCACCTTGGAAAAGTGCCACGCCAGTTGAACGGGCTGGATTTACTGAGGTGTTTGTAACTGGGATTGAGATTAGGTGGATTAGTGTGAGGGCTAGTCCGATCGCAATCGGTGCGAAGCCACTTGGCGCACGCCTATCTGTCGCGCCCATGATGACGATTAGGAAAAACGCAGTTAGAACTATTTCTGCGATTAGCGCGCTTAGCATTGAATATCCGTTTGGTGAGTGCTCGCCGTATCCGTTGGTCGCAAATCCTGCGCTGATGTCAAATCCAGCCTTTCCGCTTGCGATTAGATATAGTGCGGCTCCTGCTGCTATCGCGCCTAGGACTTGCGCTATGACATAGCCTGCTAACTCGCTAGCTTTAAATCTGCCGCCACATAGCAAGCCCACTGAAACTGCTGGGTTAAAATGTCCGCCACTAATGTGTCCAAATGCGTAAGCACCGCTTAGCACGGTCAAACCAAAGGCGATTGAAACGCCGACAAATCCGATATTGTATGCAGCGAAAATCGCGCTTCCGCAACCGCCAAATACTAGCCAAAATGTGCCAAGAAACTCAGCCAAAAGCTTTTTCATAAGCTCTCCTTTGAAAAAATTTGCAAAAGCGCGTATTTTACTGCATTTTGGTAAATCAAGGATAATTTTTGGCTAAATTTAATGGCCGGTTAAATTTAAGAGCGTAAAATTTGGAGAAATTCAAGGAGCAAACATGGTTTTATGCGTGGAAGTGGCAGGTTATATCAGCGAGAATTGCTATTTTTTTATCGACGAGGCGAGTGGAGCAGGGTTTGTAATCGACCCTGGGGCGCAAGCGGACAAGCTTTTGGGGATTATAAAAGAGAGAAATTTCAAAATCGAAAAAATCCTGCTCACTCACGGACATTTCGATCACATTGGCGCAGCTAGCGAGCTCTCGCGGGCTTTGGGCGCGTCGATACTTGCGCACGAAAACGCGGGCGTGTATCTGGGCGAGCCAGACTATAATCTATCGAATTTCACGGGCGAAGAGATAATCATAGAGGATTTCACGCCCCTAAAAGATGGCGAAAGGATCGCGCTAGCTAACGGGGCGTGCGAGCTAGCTGTGATTTATGCGCCAGGGCATACGAGCGATAGCGTGGTGTTTTATAGTAAGGGGCAAAATTTGGCGTTTTGTGGGGATTTGATATTTCGCGCGGGATTTGGGCGCACGGATTTGCCGGGCGGGGATTACGGCGAGCTAAAAGCTAGCATAGAGGGCAAGATTTTTACCCTGCCAGATGAGGTGGTTTTATACTCGGGGCATGGAGAGCCAACGAGTGTCGGGGCAGAAAGGGCGAGGTTTTAGTGAAATTTGCGTTGATTTTACATGTAAAGAAATGCGAAGCATTTCGTGGCAATCGCCAAAAGCAAAATAACAAATTTGCAAAATCGCAAATTTAAAAACAGAATTTCGTATCGTGGATAAACGATACGAGCCGAATTTGAATTTGTAAAGAAATTTTATTTAAAGGATTAAAATTGGAAAAGTTAAAAGAAAATTCGGAAAATAATCAAAATTTAGATGAAACCATAAATTCGGAAAATGATAAAGAACCATTTATCATAGGTCGCAGAAATCCATTAGCTGTTTTATTTGAAACGACTTGCTATGGTGTGGTTTGTTTAGCTGGTTTTAATGTTTGTATTAGCAATTCGTCTATTTTAGGTTGTTTTGTATTTATTGTTTTTTTGTATTTCACATACGCAACAATATCTTTTGAATATTTAAAATCTTATAGCGATAAAATTGTTATAAAAAGATATTTTTTTAGAGAAATTATTATTTTAAGAAAAGATATTGTAAGAGAAATTCACATGTCTTCTAGATTTATTATTGGTGCCCAATATACAGTGCTTGTAAAGCGTAAAATAGGTGCAAGGTTTTTTTTAATTACTTGTTTAAGCGACAATCAAAATCATAAAATATAATTTTTTAAGGAGAAAATTATGAGCGAAGCAATCTAGGGAAATTTAAATTCAAAATTCAACCTAAATTTTGCATTGAATTATTTTTTAAATTTAACCTGTGCCGTGAAATTCTCTGTAAGGGGGAGGGCGCGCTTTTTAGGAGACGCTACCCTCCCCCTTACCAACCCCCACCCCTGTAAAACCTTAGAAGTGGCTAAATTTAGAAAAACTTCGTTTTTCTAAATTTAGCTGGTTTTATTTTACCGAAATGCTTCGCATTTCTTTGCATTTGATATGTTAGTGAATTTTAAAATTTCGGTGCAGTGTTTAGCCAAAAATTTTACCGCAAATCGCACATACCCACAGGGCGAAATTTAGGCTTAAAGTAAGCATTACAGCGGTGCTGGCGGTATCTTTGGCAGCCCCTGCAAGCGGGTGAAAATCAGGGCTTGCTAAATCAACCACGCGCTCGATTGATGAGTTTATGCACTCGACAACCAGCGTAAAAACCGCGCCAAAAACCAAAGCCAAATTCCAAACTAAGCCAAAATTCCAAAAAAATAGCGAAACCAAAAGTGGCGCAAAAACAAAAATTTCTAGCCGAAAACTCCGCTCACTACGCCAAATTTCAACTAGCCCTGCCAAAGCATAACCCCAGTTTGCGAAAAATTTGTATTTTGGCTGATTTCTCATTTTTTTCCTTTTAAATTTTAGTTAAATTTAGGCATAATCATAGCCAAATTTTGATAATTAAAGGGTAAAAATGAAGCTAATGAGCTGGAATGTAAAT
This sequence comes from Campylobacter sp. VBCF_04 NA7, assembly GCF_027737405.1. Lineage (NCBI taxonomy): Bacteria > Pseudomonadati > Campylobacterota > Epsilonproteobacteria > Campylobacterales > Campylobacteraceae > Campylobacter > Campylobacter sp. VBCF_04 NA7. The sequence continues at coordinate 72,043 of NZ_JAOVTT010000006.1, read as the reverse complement.
GGGCTTAGAGCCGTGCTTGGCAAGGGCGCATTTGCATGGCTGGACGATGAAAAGCCCGATTTTTTGGGCTTGCAAGAGATAAAAGCGAGCGCAGAAAATATCCCAAAAGAGCTTTACGAGCTGGGATTTTCGCAGATTGATACGAACTCAGCCACGCGCGCTGGGTATTCTGGCGTGGCGAGCCTAGCTAAATTTGCTAGCAAGGTTAGCAAATGCAACTTCGCTAGCGACGATGAGGGGCGAGTTTTGGAGCATAGATTTGGCGATGTGGTGCTGCTAAATATCTACTTCCCAAACGGCCAAAAGGACGATGAGCGTCTAGCTTATAAGATGAAATTTTACGCCGATTTTTTGCGCTATATCGACGAGCTGGTCGCGCAGGGGCTTGGCGTGATATTTTGTGGCGATGTCAATACCGCTCACAGAGAAATTGATTTGGCAAATCCAAAGTCAAATTCTAAAATTTCTGGCTTTTTGCCTATCGAGCGGGCGTGGATCGATGAGGTGATAAATCACGGATTTATCGATACTTTCCGCGAAATTCATGGCGATGAGGCTAGCGCGTATTCGTGGTGGAGTTATAGATTTAATGCGCGCGCTAAAAATGTCGGCTGGCGGATTGATTATTTTTTCATCTCGCAAAATTTGCGCTCGCGCCTCAAAGACGCCTTTATCCGCGCTGATATCACAGGTAGCGACCACTGCCCAATCGGCATTGAGATTGATTTATAAAATTTAAATTTAAGGGGAAAAAATGTTAAGCGATATCGAAATTACGCACAATGCAAAGCTTAAAAAAATCACAAAAATCGGCAAAAAACTAGGTCTGAAAAAAGATGAAATCGAGCCTTATGGGTTTTATAAGGCGAAAATTACGGGGCGCGAGTATAGCACGCACGGCGAAAAAGGCGCGCAGGGCGCAAAGCTGATTTTAGTCACTGCCATTAGTCCTACGCCTTATGGCGAGGGCAAAACCACGACCTCGATTGGCTTAGCTGACGCGATAAAATCACTGGGTAAAAGCGTGGCTTTGGCACTTCGTGAGCCCTCCCTTGGACCAGTATTTGGCATAAAAGGTGGTGCAGCAGGTGGAGGATACTCGCAACTCGCACCTATGGAAGAGTTAAATTTGCATTTTACCGGCGATTTTCACGCCATTACTAGCGCAAACAACCTAATCAGCGCGATTATCGACAACTCCATTTATCAAGGAAATCCGCTTAAAATCAAAAGCGTGCTTTGGAAGCGTTGCATGGATATGAACGATCGCGCACTGCGCCAAATCACCGTGGGGCAGGGTGGTAAATTTGATGGCGTAGAGCGCAAAGACGGCTTTAATATCACCGCAGCTAGTGAGATTATGGCGATTTTGTGCTTGTCGAAAAATTTGGCAGATTTGAAAGAGAATATCGCAAATATCATGGTGGCTTACGATGAAGATGACAAGCCGATTTTCGTGCGGGATTTGGGTTGCGAGCAGGCTGTGAGCGTGCTTTTAAAAGAGGCGATTAAGCCAAATTTATTCCAAAGTATCGAGCATACGCCTACTTTCGTGCATGGCGGGCCTTTTGCCAATATCGCTCATGGGTGCAATTCGATAATCGCTACAAAAACGGCGATGAGCCTAGCCGATTTTGTCGTAACCGAGGCTGGATTTGGCTCTGAGCTTGGTGCGCAAAAATTCCTTGATATCAAATGTCCGCGCGCAGGTATCGCCCCTGACGCGGTGGTTTTGGTGGCTACGATTCGTTCGCTCAAATACAATGGCGGCGCAGCCAAAGACGAAATCACTAAGCCAAATTTAGAAGCGCTTATGGTGGGAATCGAAAATTTAGGCGGACATATTGAAATTTTGCAAAATTTCGGTCTAAATCCGATTGTTGCACTGAATAAATTTAGCTTCGATAGCGACGAAGAGATCGAGTTTGTGCGCAACTACTGCACCGCGCGCAGTGTCAAAATGGCGGTTTGCGAGAATTTCGCCAAAGGCTCAGTTGGGGCAATAGATTTGGCAAAACTCGTCCTTGCTGAGTGCAAAATTCTAAAAAATATCAACCACACTTACGATAAAACTGACGATATTAAGACCAAAATCGAAAAAATCGCCACGAAAATTTATGGCGCAAAAGAGGTTGTTTTCGAAGATCTAGCACTTGGGGCATTGGAGCAAATTCGCGCGCTTGGGCTTGAAAATTATGATGTGTGTATCGCCAAGACGCAGTATAGTTTCAGCGACGATGAAAAGGCGCTGGGTCGCGCGTGCGGGTTTAGCCTAAGGGTGAAAGACTTGCAGATTCGCACGGGGGCTAAGTTTATCGTGGCAGTGGCTGGCAAAATCATGCTAATGCCGGGACTTTCCAAACACCCTAGCGCGCTGGATATGAAAATCAGCGATGATGGCGTAATTAGCGGGTTATCATAACCCGCTAGCGAGGGCTTTTAAAACACTGACCCGAAATTTGCAAATTATGCAAATTTGTTCGCTATTGTCATTGCGAGATGACGAAGTCATCGAAGCAATCTACGAGTGAAAATTACCAAAGCGCGAATTTAGTTTCATTGCGAGTGCATACCGCGCGCGCCAATTTACGACTTTAAAATTCCTTGTGCTAAATTTGCTGTCATTTCGAGCGAGCGGTGGTGTGCGAAGCATGGCGGGTCGTGACGAGGCGCAGGGCAGAAAAGCAAAATCAGAGCTACAAGCTCACATACTAAAATCAAATTTCGCGCTTAAAAAACTCAGCCTAATCGCAGAGCAGAGTAAGAAGTGTGAGTGAGGGGGAGATGATGAAAAATACAAATTTAAATTTACTAGTTGCTTGAATTTCAAAATTCAGAAGTAAGTTTAAATTTGTGAATTTAAAAATTTTAGTATCACAGATACTGACCGAGATTTTATAAAAGGATTAAATTTGGATAATGAAAAAATAATGCGAGAAAAAGCAGAGCAAATGACTAAAAAAGCCGAAATGAAAATTCAACACGCAAAAGAAAAAGAAGCTAAATATCAACAATGGCTAGAAAATAAAAAACAAAATGACCCAAATTTTAGGGATTATGATGAAAATCCATTGATAATACAAAACTATGAAGAATTTTTTGTATTTTCGTTATTTGTGCCGTCTTTAATGATTAGTGGGATTTTTTATAATTTATTTGAAAAATTATATCTAGCAAATAGCGGTAATTTAGATATTTGGCTTATTCTTTTTCCGATTTGCTGGATAAGTATTATTTTTATGTTTCAAAAAACGCATTTTTCACACCATAAAATTAAATTTACAAATAGATATATTGAATTTTATGATTATGGGAAATTAAAAAGGCGATGTGAAATTGTAGAAAATAAAATGGCAAAACCATTTTTTACTTGTTGTGATGTAAGCAATCGCAAACAAAAGATTGTCACTATGTATTTTATGATTATGTTGGTTGTATTTTTATTCTACAAACCTATATTAATTATTAGTTTAGCTGTATCTTTTTGTTTTTCATATATTTTTATAAGATTTTTCTTTTATATATTTTTGAATAAGAGTTTAAAAGGATTTGAAATTTTTTCATCTATTCAAATTGATAATCCGGCTAAAACTGCAATTGGTTCGCCGTTATCAATTAGATATTTTATGATTTATCTATATAGTGATGAAATATATAGGGAAGTAAAGAAATATTTTTTACAGCAAGGCATAAATATTGATAATTTACCAAAAAGATATTCAATTTTTTGATAACAAAATTTAATAAAACCAATTTTTTTTAAAGGAGAGAACTATGAGTTCAACAGGTAGTAGAGAGGCAAAAGCATTATAAGAATTTGGCGAAATTTCGGGGCAGGGTTTGGGGGTTGCGCCAGCGAAATTGGGAAATTTTAAAATTTCAAATTCGCCAAATTTAAAATTTATCAAAATTTATTTTTGAATTAAAATTTAACTATTCTTCGGTTTTGTAAATTTTGTTCGAAAATCTGCGGTGTTTGATCTGCAAATAGACCACAAAAACGATAAACAAAACCGCCGTTGCGATGATATAGTAGCGGTTTTTAAAGATTATCGCGCCGTTTATGAGCCCAGAAAACAGCGCCAAAACCACAGCCGTGAGAAACGGAAAGCGCACGGCGTCCTTTTCTTTGATTGCGATTATCACAAGCGCAAGGGCGAAAAGCGCGGTATTTAGCAAAATAGCTAAAATTTTAATCTCGGCAAATAAATTTGGATTTGTCCTCGAAATGCCGTAAAGTGCGAGTGCGCCGAGGGCAAAAAGGATTAGAATTATTAGGATTAGTTTTTTCATTTGATTAGTCCTTTTTTGAGTTTGCGAATCAAAAAGCGCGATGGCATTAGCTCGTTTGCGATTGAGCGTGGCACGCAAAGCGGGCGCGAAAGCGCATAATCGCAGATGAGCTCCGCGCCCAAAACTGCGGTGCTTAGCCCGTGCGCGCCGTGCGCTGTGTTAAGGTATAAATTTGGGATAAATTTGGCGCGTCTGGCGGATTTTTTGTTTTTGCTCCATGGCAGGTCTTTGAAATCTCGCGCCAGAGTTTCTGGCTCGCACACTGGGCCAATCAGCGGAAATCTATCGCCACTATATCCCCTATATCCGACCTTAGAGCCGATGATTTTGGCCTTTTTGCTCAAAAACTCGCCCACGCTTTCTAGATTTTTGACATCGTCGATTGCCCTTGCTTCGTCGTGGTAGCACTTCCTATCGTAAGTCGCGCCGATGAGCTGCTTTTTGCCCACGGCTGGGCAGATGTAGCCAGAGGCACTGAGTGGAAATTTGGTTTTGATTAGCGGGCGAATTAGCGTGGTTTGTCCGCGCACGGAGCTGATTTGCACGCTAGGATCTAGGTTAAATTTGGCGTTTTGTGATACTGCGCCGCGACCGAAAAACTCCTCGCTCTCGCTTCCTGTGCAAAGGACTAAAATATCGCAAAATAGGCTTGCGCGGTCTTTTAAAATCACTTCGAATTTTTCATTTTGCTTTTTGAAATTTAGCATTTCGTGGTTAAATTTGACGCCGAGTTTTTTGGCGAAATGTTTGCAGAGCTTGTGCGGGTGGGCTAGGACGGCGTTTTTTATCATTATGCTTGGATATGGTTTTGAGTGCGCTTTAAATTCGTAAATTTCAGGGTTTCCTGCGCTTTGATACCTTGCTAAAAGCTCGCTATCATAGGCAAAATCCTGCGCCCCAAGCAGGCTAGCTAGCTTTTTGGGAGCGTGTTTGGCATAAAAGCTAAGAGCCAAATCAAATGCGTGTATGTGCATTTCTCCGAGCTTCACGCCCTCTTTGGTAATCAGCGGGGCGCACACACCTGTGAAATTCCCGCTACCATTTAGCCCAGCTTCGCTTCTTTTATCTATCACGCTGACGCTAAAACCTGCCTTTTTAAGCTTAAAAGCCGTGCAAAGCCCGGCAATTCCAGCTCCCACTACGATTGCTGTGGGGGTTTGCGCCTGTGGCGCGGTGTTTTCGTCGTATGAATTAGGGTCGTATAGGCAGTGCGTGGCGGATAAATCGGCGAAATTTGAAAACTGGATTGGCAAAATTTGCGGGTGCTTTCTGGCAAAATAAAAATTCTCTACTTCATCATCTTCGCGCAAAAATTTCGCCCTAATCATGTGGCGTTTGGTGTCGAATCCGTCTGTTTTCTCGACGAAAAACCCTGCCTCGCGCAGTGATTTTGCCACCCAGCCAGCACTCGTGTATGTCGCTAAAATCGCGCCCTTTTTACAAAGTGGCGTAAGGGCGGCAAAAATCTCTTTGCTCCAAATGGTTTCGTTTTTCGCAGGTGAAAATCCGTCTAAAAACCACGCATCGGCTTTGAAATCAAGCTCGTTGATTAGCTCACTAGCCTCGCCAATACAAAGATCAAGCGTGATTTTTTTGGAAAAATTTATGCGGTGGATTCCCTTGGTAAGGGGTGGGAGTTTTTTGATTAAAATTTTGGCTAAATTTTGAAGTTCGCCAAATTTCGCCCAAATTTGGGCTAATTCGTCCTTGCTAAGCGGATTTTTTTCGATTGAGACAAAGTGTAGGCGTTTGTTAAATTTAAGCGCCTTTTTTGCGCAGAGCAAAAAGTTGCGCCCTACGCCAAATCCTAGTTCGCCCACGATGATAGGCGCATTGCTCGCAAACGCCGTATCTAGCGCGCTTATAAAGACATATTCGCTCTCGCCAAGAGGATTTTTGAAATTAAAATAAAAATCCTCGTAAATTTCACTAAATGGTGCATCGTTGATAAATTTCATCACTTATTCTTTTGAAAATACGCATCTACGCCGTTTGCGATACCTTGGGCTATGCGGTCTTGGTATGCAGAGGTGCCTAGGTTTTTGCCCTCACTTGGGTGTGAGATATAGCCCATTTCTACGAGCACAGCTGGCATTGTAGCCCCCACTAGCACCCAAAACGGCCCCTCTCTGACACCGCCGTCTTTGCTTTTGTAGCTTTTTTGGACGGAATTTAACATATAGCTTTGGATATCGATTGCAAGCTTGTTTGAGGCGATTATCTTTTCTCTATTTAAGAAATTTAAAAATGTCTCTTGCGAAAAGGCGTTCATATCCTCCATGTCGCCTTGGTTTTCAAATGCTGCGACATTTTTGCTACGCTCTGATTTGGCTGGGCTTAAAAAAAATGTCTCCACGCCACTGAAATTTGGCGCTTGTTTGGCGTTTGGCGCGGCGTTTGCATGCACTGAGATAAACATATCGGCATTTTTTTTGTTGGCGAAAGCTGTGCGGGATTTGAGGTTTATAAATACATCGTTGCTTCTGGTATAAAGCACCTTGTAACCGCGTTTTTGAAGCAGTGCGCCAAGCTTTTTGGAGGTTGCAAGAACGATAGTTTTTTCCTTCAAACCATTTCCGATAGCGCCACTATCTTTGCCGCCATGGCCTGGGTCTATGACGATTAGTTTGCCTTTTGTAGATTTGTAAATTTTATTTGTCCCGCTCGCTTCGCTTTTAGCTGAATTTACCTGAGTAGCTTTTGTGCTAGTTTGCGCTGGCATAGCGATTTTAGCCCCTGCTTTGGCGATGATTAGCTCATTGCTAAAAATTTCAATCTTTGGGTTAAATTTTTGGTTGTGATTTAGCACGACGCGGGCGATTTTGTCGTTATACTGCGAAGTGCGAACTTCATCTACGAAACTGCCCGTTAATCTCGTGGTGTGCGAGCTGTTTTTGGCATTAAAGTCCAAAACATAGCGATAAACTTTATCTTTGTTAATTACGAAATTTTTATACTCGCTATGGTCTAAATTTCTGTTAAATTTAACCCTAACGCTGTTTTCATCGCTACTGATTGATTGCAAAATCAAAGGTTTTGATTTGTCGATTTTCGTGCTATTTGGCGTGATTTTACCTGAGTTTAAAAACTCCAAATCAGCCTTGCTTAAAGTTTTTTTAGCGTCCGTGATAGATGGCTTGTAATCGGCCTTGGCGCCTAGTTTTTCTAGCTCGGATTTATACACAGAGTAGTTTGAATACCCAAGCACCTCGCTACTATAAGTTAGCCGTTTTAGGACGCTAATTTTAGTTTTTTTATCTTTATTTGAAGTGGCGGAATAAATTTTTTTAAGCTCGCTGTGAAGCTCCTTTTTCGCGGTTTTGCTGGCGCTGACATAGTTTTTGTCAAAATTCGCAAAAACGCTACTGGCGTTCGCGCCAAATGCGAAACTTATGCTAAAAACAATAGCGCATAAAATTTTAACTATCTTCGCCATTTACGAGTTTTTCCATTAATTCTTTTACAGAAATGATTTCATTTAGCTTCCAGCCGTTCGCGCCTGTGAAAAACAGCCCGCTCTCTTGTCTGCCAAGATAAGCATCGCTTAGGCGATCTGCTATGCAGTATCCGACGAGTTTGGCGCCTTTGCCACGCTCACAAGGTGCCACGCAGTTGCTAACGCATGAAATTTTCGGTGCTGTGCCAGAGGCAATCATATCTTGCAAATTCGTATGAATTCCACGCGCAGGGTAGCCTACTGGGGATTTTAGAAGTTTGATATCTTCTTTTGTGGCTTTTAGTAAGACCTCTTTAAATTTCTCGTGGGCGTCGCACTCAAATGTGCCGATAAATCTAGTGCCCATTTGAACGCCGTTTGCACCTAGACTTTTGGCTTTATCTATATCGTTTTTGTCCCAAATTCCACCTGCTGCAAATAGCGGGAATTCACCCCAGCTATCAATTTCGGCTCTTACTTGCGGGATTAATTTTTCTAGCTGATACTCTGGGTCAGTGCATTGCTCGTAGGTAAAGCCCTGATGACCGCCACTTAGTGGGCCTTCTAGCACGACGCCATCAGGCAAGCGGTTGTATCTACCGCTCCAACGCTTGGCTATGATTTTTAGAGCCTTAGCAGATGAAACGATAGGCATAAGCGCGACATCTGGGAAATCAGCGGTAAATTCAGGCAAATTCGTAGGAAGTCCAGCCCCGCTGATGATGATATTTATCCCAGCTTCGCAAGAATCCTTTACAATGCGCTCATAATCATTAGCCGCGCACATGATATTCATCGCTAGTGGTGCGTCGCCACAGATTTCGCGAGCGTTTTTTACGATTTGAGTAAGGGCTTTTTTGTTATAAAAATTTAGCGAAGAAAATGGTCTATCGTGGATACACTTTTCCGAAAATTTAAGGTTGTCATAATATCCAGTCCCTACCGAGCTAATCACGCCCAAACCGCCATTTAAGCTGACATTTCCAGCTAGCTTGTCCCAGCTAATCCCTAGCCCCATTCCGCCTTGGATAATAGGGTGTTTGATCTCGTATTTGCCGATTTTAACGCTCATTATCTTACCTTTAATTTAGCAAATTTTTTCTTTCCTACTTGTAAGGTGTATTCGCCAGCACTTAGTTGGAGTTGCTCATCTGAAATTTTGGTCTGATCGACGCTGACGGCGTTTGATTTGATTAGGCGTCTTGCATCTGAGCTAGAAGTGGCTAGCTTGCAAATAAGCAGAGCTTTGACAATCCATGCTGGCGCTGAAACGCTAAATTCAGGGATTTCTGCTGGAAGCTCGTTTCCGCCATGAACTCTATCGAATTCCTCTTTTGCCTCTAATGCGACATCTTCATCATAAAATCTCGTAACGATTTCTGTGGCAAGTTCCTCTTTTACGGCTTTTGGATGCACAGCTTCGTCTGCTACGAATTGTTTGATTAGTGCGATATCTTCGTTGCTTTTTTGTGATAGTAGATTATACCAATCCCACATTAAATCATCGCTGATACTCATTACCTTGCCATACATATCGTTTGGAGCGTCTGTTACGCCGATATAGTTTCCTAGGCTCTTGCTCATTTTATTTACCCCGTCAGTGCCTACAAGAAGTGGCATCATAACGGCGGCTTGTTCTTTGCCTACATTATAAACTCTTTGGAGTTGGCGTCCCATAAGAAGGTTAAATTTTTGATCAGTGCCGCCAAATTCGATATCGCATTTCATACATACGCTATCATAGCCCTGCAAAAGCGGGTATAAAAATTCGCTAATGCTAATTGGCATTTCGGCCTTGTAGCGTTTCTCGAAATCATCTCTTTCTAGCATTCTGGCTACATTAAATGTGCTTGATAGCTCGATTACACCGCTAGCGCCTAAGCGATTTGTCCATTCTGAGTTAAACATTACCTTTGTTTTTTCTGGGTCTAAAATTTTAAAAACTTGCTCTTCGTAGGTTTTGGCATTTTGCATTACGACATGGTGAGGAAGTTTTTTTCTAGTTTCGCTTTTGCCTGTTGGATCGCCGATTTGAGCTGTGAAATCACCGATCAAAAACTGCACGATTGCGCCGTGTTGTTGCAAAAATGCGAGTTTGTTTAGCACGACAGTGTGTCCTAGGTGTAGATCTGGCGCAGTCGGATCCATGCCGATTTTTACCAAAAATGTTTCACCACTCTCGTAAAATTTAGTAATCAAAGCCTCGATTTGCTCTTCGCCTATTATCTCGCTTACTCCACGTTTGAAATTTGCCATTATATCTTTAATGTCAGCCATTTATTCTCCCTTTTATTAGTTTTTATACACATCATCTAATGATATAAAATCAGCGATTTTATATCTATTTTTTAATCTGTCTTTGATATAAGTGTGGTCTAAATTTTCGTTTAATTCTATAATGATTTCGAAAAAATCAGACACAGCTTCGTTGTTTTCGTTTAAATTTATCGAAACTAAATCGACGCTTAGTTTAGCCAAATATGTTAAAAACTCAGCCAGTGAGCCCCGTTTGTTTTCGATATTTAGTATGATTTTATACCTGTGTGGCGCGTTTCGCGTCCATTTGACGAAAATCATCTCATCGCTTTTCATCAAATTTGCCGCTCTTTCGCAAAGCTTGTGATGAACCGTGACATTGTGTCCGTTGCGAAATCCTATGATATCGTCCCCACGCTTAGGATTACAGCAGTAATCAAACTCTACTTCGTTGATTTTGTAGTTTGAATACACTACGATATTGTCGAATTTTTGCTTTTCGACGCTGTATTTATCGCGGAATTTCATATTGAAAAGCTTCTCTTTGAGCGGGTATTTTTTCAGCGCATTTACGACATCTTTCAAAAATACCGAATCATAGCTTGCTTTGCCGACTTTTTTGATTAAATTTTCTTTTTCTACCCAGTTTATCACGCTCTCTTCGGTTGTGGCGAAAATCGCACTTAAAATTTTAATCGCTACTTCTTGATTTACATCGCGAATTTTTTGTTTGCAAAATGCCTTGATTGTGGCTCTTGCCTTGCCTGTTTTGACAGAATTTAGCCAGCTACAACGATAGTGCGGGTTGTTTCCTGTGATGATATGGACGATATCGCCGTTTTGAAGCTCGGTTAGAAGCGGGACTTTTATGCGATTGACAAAGGCTTCGACGGCTTTAAGTCCTACTTGTGAGTGGATTTCATAAGCGTAATCAAGCGCAGTCGCGCCTCGTGGGAGCGTGAAAATTCCACCCTTTGGCGAATACACTGCGATATCCTCGATATAAAGGCTATCTTTGGCATATTCGTATAAATCATCAGCATTTGAATCATCGGCTTCTTGCAAGCCAATATCGCTAATCCAATCAAGCTTAGGATTTAGCGAGCCTGAGTATTTGTATTTCCAGTGCGCAGCCACGCCAAGCTCGGCTGTGTTGTGCATTTCGGTAGTTCGAATTTGAACCTCGACTATCATGCTGTCGTTAAAAACGGTAGTGTGAATCGTCTGGTAGCCGTTTTGTTTAGGTAGGGCGATATAGTCTTTAAAGCGCGAAATTAAGGGGTTAAATTTGGTATGGATTACGCCAAGTGCTAGGTAGCAATCCATCGGCTTTTGCACGATTATGCGGATAGCTAGCAAATCCAAAACCTCTTCAATCGAAATGCCCTTTCTTTGCATTTTTAGGTAAATTGAATAGTAATGCTTCATACGCTTTTGAATTTCAAAGCTGTTTTCGCTAAATCCGTTTGTAAGCAGATACTCGCTAATCGTTTCGCTAAATTTGCTTAAATTTATTTGGAGCTGTTGTTTGTGCTCTTCGACATAGTTTGCGATTGTGGCGTATTCTTTTGGCATTACATATTTGAAGCTTAGATCTTCTAAGATATTTTTAATCGATGAAATTCCAAGCCTGTGCGCGATTGGCGCATAAACTAGAAGCGTCTCTTCGCCTATGCGCTTTTGCTTATCTGGGCGGAGTGCTTCTAGGGTTAGCATATTATGGAGCCTATCGCAGAGTTTGACCACTAAAACGCGCTGATCTTCGATAGAGATCATCAGCATTTTGCGAAATGTCAGAGCTGTGGTGCGAAGCTTGGCGTTTTTATCGCCAGAAGGGGCTAGTTTATCCTCGCGGATATTTACGATTTTTGTCATACCTTCTACGATTTTTGCGACATCTTCGCCAAATCTATCCCCGACTTGCTCGGTGCTAAAATCTGTATCCTCGACCACATCGTGCAAAAGTGCAGAAATGACCATAGCGTCATCACCGCCCATAAATGCGACGAAACACGCTACTAAAATCGGGTGGATTGCGTATGGTTCGCCACTTTTGCGAAACTGACCCTCATGCTGCGTAACGCACAAATTTATCGCATCTACAAGTAGCGGGGTCGGCTCTTTTAGGCTATAAAGTAGCCGTTTGGCGTCCTCGATCTCTTTTGTTTCGACAATATCTTCGATAAGGCTTTCTAAATAGCCGTCACTAATCCTTGTCAATGATTCCATCTAGGGTAATCTTACCTTCTGCTAATTCTAAAATCGCAATATCTGCAAATTTCATATTGCGTGTGTCGATGTTTTCGACAAGCGGAGTTGCCCCAGCGGCAAGCTCTTCTGTGCGTTTAGTAGTCATTAGTGATAGCTTGTAGCGATCGCCTCCTGTTACCTTTAACGCTTTTGCTATGATTTGTTCTGTTCTCATTAATTCTCCTTTTTTAGTTTTTTACGATTGAACATTGGCTTAAATCGCCATCATTTATGATTTTGTGTAAATTTCCACGCTCAAACATATTGCACACGATGATTGGAAGCTTGTTGTCCTTAGCTAGGGCGATTGCAGTATCGTCCATGACCTTGATATTATCGTGCAAGGCTTGATCGTATGTAATGGTATTTAAAAGCACTGCGTCATTGAATTTATGCGGATCTTTGTCATAAATTCCATTTACCTTTGTCGCTTTGATAATCGCGTCTGCGCTGATTTCGACCGCGCGCAAAGTGCCAGCAGTATCAGTGGTAAAAAATGGATTTCCAGTGCCTGCTGCAAAGATTACGACCCGTTTTTTCTCCAAATGTCTTTTAGCTCTGCCGATGATGAAGGTTTCGCAGATCGCTTCCATTTTTATCGCGCTTTGCACGCGCACATCTATGCCGTTGTATTCGAGTGCCTCGCGCATAGCGATTGCGTTGATTACGGTTGCTAGCATGCCCATGTGATCGCCACTTGTGCGTTTGATGATACCGCCAGCTGCCGCACTTACGCCACGGATTATGTTTCCGCCACCGATTACGATACCTACCTCGACACCGTTATCGACGAGCTGTTTAATCTCTCTGGCTATAAATTTTAAAATTTCGCTATCTATTCCAAAACCATCTTTTCCAGCCAGTGCCTCGCCTGAAAATTTAACGAGCACACGATTAAATTTTGCCATTTTAATGCTCCTTGAAAAAATTTGATTATGTTATCTAAAACTCGTTTAAAAATAGCTTTTTACGCCGTTTTAAATAATGCTAAAAATTTATTCACCCATAGTTTTTTGGGCGTGATTATCTCGCTAGGGCTTGCGTTTATGGCGTGATACACACTTGCCCCGCTTAGCGTGGCGTAATAGCGGATTATCAGGCGTTGCAGGTGCGGTTCGTAGCTGGGGATAAACCAGCCGTTGTTTGAAATCGCCACGACAAATTTTGGGTCATCGCTGTAAAACTCGCCCCTCGTCGCCTCGTAGCAAATCGCGCTTTTTACGGGGATTTCTTTGATTGTATAAAAACTAAAATTTGGCGCAATCGAAAAATCGCTAGCCCCGCCTAAAAATGTGTTATTTATAAAATCTCTAATCGGCGCAGGCAGTGGCACCTGCTCGCCAAAAGGCACCAAAATGTGTTTGTCAAATCTGCGCAAATTTTCGTTTTCAAAAACATAGGCGCTGTTGTAAAATTTAGACTCTTCATACGCCTCAGCACCGGCTACAATCGAAATTTTATGCGATTTTTCTAGCAAAATTTCCTTTAAGGCTTCCTCGCGGTTTAGATACAGAGCAAATGCGCTCTCTGGCAATACTATCGCTTCGTAGCCATTTTCTATCGCCTCGTCGATTTTGGCTAAATTTTCTCTAATTGCGTCTAAAATTTTGTCATTGTCCCAGATGTCAAATTGCGAAATTTGCGAGTTTTCAAGCTTGATTTTAAGTGGTAAAAATTCGGCTTGTTTTTCTTCAAATTCTAGCGCGCAAATCAAACAAGCGCAAAAAAGTAAAATTTTGGCTTTGTGCCTAAATTTTATCAAAATGCAAATTCCAGCCAAAATCGCGCAAAATGCGAAAATTTCGGCTCTAAAAATGCCGTGTGAAAACAAAAGCTCGAAATTTAGCCAATCAAAGCCAAATGGGTGGATAAATTTCAGCCCCACCAAACAGAGCGCGCGCGCTATCGGCTCATCAAAAATGGCAAAAATACGAAAAATCGCCCCCGCAATCAGGCAAATTCCTAAAATTTCGACCGGGATTAAAAACGAAAGTCCAAAATAAATCAGGCTAAAACTAATCCAATAAAACCAAATCGCGCCGATAAAAAACCCAAACCAAAACCAAATTTGCTTTTTGCTTTTTAAAAGGACAAATAGCGCAAAAATCGCGATTAGTGGCGAGAAAAATTCAGCCAAAAGTGGTAAAATTCCACCTAAATTTTGGCTTAAAATTTCAACAAATATAAAATTTGAAACTCCAAGCGCAAGAAAAAAGCCGTTATTTATTTTATTTAATGTAAAATACTCTCTTTTTAAATTTTTTACAAAGGAAAACGATGGAACAAGGAAGTCTTTTTGGAACATTATTACCTCTAATTGTCTTTGTTGGGATTTTTTACTTTTTGCTAATCAGACCGCAACAAAAACAAGCAAAAGAGCATAAAGCTATGGTTGATGCGCTCGCTAAGGGCGATAAAATCGTCACAAGTGGCGGACTAAAATGCACAGTCGTAAAAACAAGTGAGGATTTTATCACAGTTAAGCTTAATGATGATGTTATCGTCGAACTAGACAAACTTTATATCGCAAGAAGGTTAGATGCGTAGTAAGATTACATATCGTTTGATTGCCTTTTTAGTAGCGGCAATTTTTAGTTTGATTTTTGCTATGCCTTCGATTTTGCAGAGCGAAAAGGGCGATAAAATCAACCTCGGACTTGATTTGCAGGGCGGACTTCACATGCTACTCGAAGTCCAAAGTGATGAGGCGATAACTTCGAAAATCAAATCAATCGCAGCTAGCGTAAATTACGCTGCTAAGCGCGATGATTTGCTAATGGACGGCTTGAAGCTTGATAGCGATTTTTTCGAATTTGAAATTTTAGACCCCGATGAAGCGCCTAAATTTGACGCTTTGTTACACTCTGCTGCTAGTGGGCTTGAAATCGCCAAAACTGGCGAGAAATACCGCGTAAGCCTAACGCCAGAAGAGATCGCTAGCACCAAAGAATACGCGATTGCTCAGGCTGTGGATACCATACGCAACCGCTTGGATCAATTCGGTCTTGCTGAGCCAACGGTCGCCAAACAGGGCGAGAGCTATATCCTAGTCGAGCTTCCTGGAATTAAGAGCTCAGAAGAGGAACAACGAGCCAAAGATTTAATCGCCAAAGCAGCACATTTACAGCTCATGGCACTTGATGAGATTCGCCAAGACAGAGCCTTAACGATGAGCGAAGAAGAGGCTAAAAGCTACGGCGATGTAATTTACCCTGACGCGAAAAATCCAGGGTATAAATACCTAATCAACGAAATTCCAGTCCTTGACGGAGCTATGCTAGTCGATGCTAGGGTGGCTTTCGATCAAAATACAAATCAACCAATCATAAATTTCACGCTTAATTCACAAGGTGCGCAAATTTTCGGCGATTTTACAGGCGAAAATGTCGGCAGACGCCTTGCAATCGTGCTTGATGGCAAGGTCTATTCAGCTCCACGCATTAACGAGCGAATTGGTGGCGGAAGCGGACAAATCAGTGGCGGATTTAGCGTGCAAGAAGCACATGATGTGGCGATTGCACTGCGCTCTGGTGCGCTTTTGGCGCCTGTTAGCGTGAGCGAATCGCGCAGTATCGGACCAAGCCTAGGACAAGATAGCATAGATCAAAGCGTGAAAGCCCTAACTTTCGCGGCGATTGTAATTTTGATTTTTATGGTTTTATACTATGGTATGGCGGGTGTGTTTGCAGATATCGCTTTGATTGTAAATATTTTATTTTTGATAGCGTTTATGGCGCTGTTTGGGGCGACACTAACCCTGCCTGGTATGGCTGGTATCGTGCTAACCGTGGGTATGGCAGTCGATGCTAATGTCATCATAAATGAGCGCATTAGAGAGGTGCTAAAATCTGGTGGCTCCATTAGCCAAAGTATCACCAAAGGCTACGAAAACGCTATGAGCGCGATTGTAGATGCAAATATCACTACGCTGATTACTTCGGCTGCCTTGTATGCGTATGGCACAGGCCCTGTTAAGGGCTTTGCGGTAACTATGAGTATAGGTATCATCGCGTCGATGATTACTGCGATTTTGGGCACTCATGGTATGTTTGAGGTGGTAATGGGCAAAATGGAAAAGAGCAAAAATACGAAATTTTGGCTAGGTTATAAAGTCAGAAAGGCACAAAATGCAGGTATTTGATAGTGATAAAATTTATGATTTTATGAAATTTAGACATATCGCATTTGTGATATCTGCGATTTTAATTATAGGTTCGATTGGGCTATTTTTGATTAAGGGCTTTAATTATGGTATAGATTTTAGCGGTGGAACGCTAATCCAGGTCAAATACGACCAAAAAGCCCCGCTTGATGAAATTCGAACTCGCTTTGAAGCGGCAAATTTGGGAAATATCAATGTAACTGAGTTTGGAAGCGATGAGGAAGTTACCATTAGATACTCTGGCAGTAGCGATTCACTGGGCGATAATCCAGCCTTAGCAGCGCAAGAAATTTTAAAAGGAAGTGGAAATTTCGAGGTTCGCAAGGTTGATGTCGTAGGTCCAAAGGTCGGTAGCGAGCTACGCACAAAGGGAATTATGGCTGTTTGTGTATCGTTTGCGCTGATTTTGGTTTATATCACAATTCGCTTTGAGTGGAGATTTGCGATTGCAGCGGTGATTTCGGATTTGCACGATGTCATCATCGCATGTGGTGCGCTGATACTATTTAAAATCGATTTTAACCTTGAAATTTTGGCCGCACTTCTTACGATTATGGGTTATTCGCTAAATGATACTATTGTCGTTTTCGATAGGATTAGAGAGGGTGTGCGCACTAGCAAATCCATTAAGCTAACCGAGGTTATCAACGAATCAATCTCAGCTACGCTTTCAAGGACATTTTTGACATCATTTACGACCTTGCTTGTAATTGTGATTTTGTTCGTTTGGGGTGGGGCTATGATACATGGATTTAGCCTTGTTATGCTTGTTGGCGTCGTGGCTGGAACATTTAGCTCGGTTTTCATCGCTGCACCGCTTTTGATTTTATTCGGATTCGATGTGGAAAAATACCGCGCGTTTTTGGCTGATAAACAACGACGCGCCAAAGAAAAAGAAAAAATGCGCGCAATGTATGAAAAAGGCACTGTATAAGGATAGAAAATGAACTGGGGAAGAGTAACATACATATTTTTTGCTTTGATGAGTGCGACTACAATCGCTGGATTTATCTACGAAAGACACGAGCTTTTGCTCTTTATCGCTGCTAGTATTAATGCAGTTTCTACGCTACTTAAAGTCGGTGTGCGCAATATGCTCTCAGCCGAGCTTTTCGCAAGCTCGCTTGTGGCTGATTTGCACCTAATTCCAGCGTTTGTGCTTATGATAGTTCATCCAGGCGATCTTTCGGTTATAACCGCGCTTTGTATCGGCGCGCTGATTGCTGTGATTTTCTCATTAGTGCTAATCACCGTAGAATCAGCCAAATCAAAAGATGAATTTTAGGAGTAATAATGGCTTATAATAGCAAAGAAATAGAGTTAAAATGGCAAAAAATTTGGAACGATGAGGGCGAAGCAGAGCCAAAGGACGATTATAGCTTACCTAAAAAATATATTCTTTCGATGTTTCCATACCCAAGTGGGCGTATCCACATGGGACATGTGCGAAACTACGCTATCGGCGACGCGCTCTCACGCTACTACCGCTTGCAAGGATACAATGTGCTCCAACCAATCGGCTTTGATAGCTTTGGTATGCCAGCAGAAAACGCAGCGATTAAGCATAAAATTCACCCAAAAAAATGGACTTACGAAAATATTGATTATATGAAAAATGAGCTAGACAGGCTTGGTTTTAGCTTTTCAAAGCGCAGATTGCTAGCTACTTCTGATCCGCTTTATACAAAATGGGAGCAGGAATTTTTCATCAAAATGTATGAAAAGGGGTTGATTTATCGCAAAAGCTCACTACTCAACTGGTGCGAACACGACGGCACCGTGCTTGCAAACGAGCAGGTCGAAGACGGCAAATGCTGGCGCTGTGGTAATGAAGTAGTGCAAAAGCAAATGCAAGGATATTACCTAAAAATCACTGATTATGCACAGGAACTGCTTGATTGCTTGAATGATTTGGAGGGAAAATGGCCAAATCAAGTCCTAACTATGCAAGAAAACTGGATTGGGCGAAGTGAGGGTTTGAAATTCCGCTTTAAATTTGACGATGAAAGCCGTGAGATGCTAGACGGAATCGACGGATTTGATGTATTTACGACTCGCCCTGATACGATTTATGGTATGAGCTACTCAGCTCTTGCGCCTGAACATGCGGTTATTGCGAAGCTTTTGGAGAAAAATTTACTTCCAAAAGATGTAGAACAAAAGGTTCGCGCGATCCTAAATCAAAGCCCAAGAGAGCGACAAATCGCCGATAAAGACGGAGCGTATCTAGGCGTAAATGTCCTACACCCGCTAACTGGCAAAAAAATCCCAGTGTGGATAGCAAATTTTGTCTTGGCTGATTATGGCGATGGCGCGGTTATGGCTGTGCCAGCAGGTGATGAGAGGGACTTTGAGTTTGCGAGTAAATTTGGACTTGAAATTATAAATATTTTCGAAAACGAAACCCTACCACATGTCGAAAAAACAGGAATTTACGCAAATTCTGAAATTTTAAATGGCCTAAAATACAAAGAGGCAAATGAGAAAATTTTGCAAATTTTTGAAGAGCGAAATTTAGGCTCTCGCGTGGTAAATTTCAAACTTCGCGACTGGGGCGTTTCACGCCAGCGCTACTGGGGTGCGCCGATTCCGATGATTCACTGCGAAAAATGCGGTTTAGTTGGCGAAAAAATCGAAAATTTGCCAGTTGCATTGCCTGATGATGTAGAGATCACAGGCCTTGGCAATCCGCTTGATAAACACCCTACTTGGAAGCACTGCAACTGCCCGAAATGTGGCGGAAAGGCTGTTCGCGAGACCGATACGCTTGATACATTTTTCGAGAGTAGCTGGTATTTCGCGCGATATGCAAGCGATGAGAAAACTTGGACGAGCAAGGCATTTGACGAGCAGAGCGTGAATTATTGGATGAGCGTAGATCAATACATCGGTGGTATCGAGCATGCGATTTTGCACCTGCTTTACGCTAGATTTTTCCAAAAAGCATTGCGTGATTTGGGTTATTTGCGCGATAGCGAGCCGTTTGCTAGACTTTTGACACAAGGCATGGTGCTAAAAGACGGCGCAAAAATGAGCAAATCTAAGGGCAACACCGTCGATCCTGATGATATCATCGCTACTTATGGGGCTGATACTGCGCGACTTTTCATACTTTTTGCAGCACCTCCTGCAAAAGAGTTAGAGTGGAACGATAGCGCAGTAGAGGGCGCTTATAAGTTTTTAAACCGCCTTTATGAGCGTTCAAGCAATGCGCATAAAACAGATAAAATTCCTAGCATTAACCACGCAAATTTAAGCAAAGATGAAAAATATGCGAGATTAAAAGTCTATGAGGCGCTAAAAAAATCGCACGATGTCTATACGGAAAATTTCGCCTTTAATACCCTAATCGCGGCGTGTATGGAGGCTCTAAATGCCCTAAATGCGCAGGATAACGCTGATATTTACACCGAGGGATATTTTATTATCCTAAATTTACTTCAACCAATCGTCCCTCATATCGCAAGCGAGCTAAGCCAGACGCTTTTTGAGCGCAAAAATTTCACAAAAATTGAGCTTTTGTCTGAGGTTTTTGTGAGCGATACTATCACGCTCGCAGTTACCGTAAATGGCAAGAAACGCGCCGAAATCGACGCCAATGCAGACGCGAGCGAGGCGGAAATTTTAGCACTTGCCAAAGAAAATGTCGCAAAATGGTTAGAGGATAAAACGCTAATAAAAGAAATTTATGTCAAAAACAAACTTGTAAATTTGGTCGTAAAGTAGGAAAAAATGAGAAATTTGATTAAAAATTTAGCCGTTTTTGCGTTTGTGGTTTTGGTTGTTGGTTGCGGATATCAGCCAGTGTCAAAAATCACTTCGCAGATTATGTCAAAAAGCGTGTATGTCGATGTGCTGATGAGTAAAACTGACCCTCAAAACACAGTGGCTATCAAAGACGCTGTCAAAAGCGGTATCGTAGCGCGTCTAGGCTCAAATTTAGCTGACAAATCTAGCGCGCAAACCTACATCGTAGCCAGCATAAAAAGGCTAACTTTCACAGCCCTTACCTATGATAGATACGGCTATATCACGAGTTATCGCGCGAATTTGACACTAAATTTCAAAACAAAGCTTAAAAATGGCGAAATTTTTAGCAAAGACTGCGTAGGAGACCATGATTTTTCGGTCTCTCGCTTAGTCAAAAACAAACATGACACAATCTCAGTCATCAGCGACAAAGAGCGCTATGACGCTATCGAAAACGCCTCTACTCAGGCGTTTGATGAGTTTATTTCTGCGCTTGCGATCAAAGGCATACAGCTTGAACGCGCTAAAAACTAGCTCTATTTTTGACTTCTTAAACGCTCGTCCGATTTATTATAAAAAGATCGATTACGAGCGTTTTCCAGCTGCCTTTGAGGCCGTGCGTAGCGCACTCCCGCTAAAAAATATCACCCAAATCATCGGCACCAATGGTAAGGGAAGCACTGGCAGATTTTTATCTAGGATTATTATGAGTGCAAATGGCGCAAACGGGCGAAATTCGGGCGCTAAATTTAGCGTCGGACACTACACTAGCCCGCATATTATGAGATTAAATGAGCGCATTTACCGCGACGGGCGCGAGATTAGCGACGATGACTTGCAAGGTGCGCACGAGTTTTTGCAAGCAAATTTGCCGGCAAAATTTAGAAATAACCTTTCGTATTTCGAATACCTGACTTTGGCGGCGGCGGTGCATTTTAGGGAGTGCGATTACTGCGTATTTGAGGCTGGTATGGGTGGCGAGTTTGACGCTACGAGTAGTTTTGATACCAAGCTTTCGCTTTTTACCCCTATTGGCACCGATCATATCGGTATGCTTGGAGAGAATTTAGAGGAAATTTCGCGCACGAAGCTCAATGCAATGGCGCAAAACGCGATTTTAAGCGATGAGATGAACGAGATTAGTGTGAAAATCGCGCGTGAAATCGCAGTGCAAAAGGGGGCAAATTTGGCGTTTGCAAGCGATTTTTTAAACGCAGATGAAAAGCGCGAAATAGCCGAATATATCAAAACTCACAACCTAGCAAATTTTCAATATTCAAATTTAAAATTGGCCGTGGCTGGGGCGAAATTTTGGGGCTTAAATTTTAAAATTGCTGAAATTTTGCCACTTGATTTGCCTGGGCGCGCCGAAGCAATCGCTTCAAATATCATTATCGATGTGGGGCACAACGAACTAGCCGCCGCAGCACTTGCCAAGGAATTTGCAGGCAAAAAATTTACGCTGATTTACAACGCATTTGCCGATAAGGATATCAAAAAGGTTCTTGCTACCCTTGCACCGATTATCAAAAATGTCCAAATTTTGCCTTACGATGCCCCAGGTCGCGAGCTTGGCGGGGATATGATTACGCAGGCTTTGGACGAGCTTGGTATCGCGCACTCTGAATTTAGAGGCGAAACCTATGAAAATGAGCTTTATTTGGTGTTTGGTTCGTTTCATTTAGTCGAGGAATTTTTGAAATTTTATAATAACGGGGCGAAATTTGGCAAAAACTAAAATCACCATTAGTGACAATTTCGGCTCGAAAACTATGCAATTTGGCGAGAATTTTCGCTTTCAACTTAAAATTTTAGTCGCATTTATCATTGTGTTTTTGCTCGTTTTGTTTTTCGCGCTTTTTCGCCTAAATAACGACAAAAAAAATCTAAAAACCACCAATGCTACGCTAATGGCGCAGATCGAAAAGCTAGAAAAACAAAATCAAAATTTGATAATTCAGGCAAATCAAATGCGCGAACAAACTACACTCGATATCGCAAACGAAGGCCCTGACGGCGATGAGAGCGACGCGCAAATCGCGCAGTATTTCAGCGAAAGACTAGCCCAGCGCAACAAATCAAACGCTAAAACAATCAGCGCAAACGACAACACCTATAAATTGATGTTTCAATACATACCAAACCGCTACCCGATAAAAAACCGCGGAATCACCGATAATTACGGCATGCGCACGCACCCGATAGCCGGTGTCAAACGCATGCACCACGGCATAGATTTGCGCGCCAGTGTCGGCACACCGGTAATAGCCACAGCAGATGGATTTGTCGATTTTGCCGGGGAGAGTGGAAACGGATATGGCATACTCGTGCGAATCACGCATAATTACGGATTTTCGACAAGGTATGGCCATTTAAGCTCGGTTAGTGTGGCTCCTGGCATGTGGGTTAGCAAAGGCACGATTATCGGCTACACGGGCAATACAGGGTATAGCACGGGGCCACATTTGCACTATGAGGTGCGGTTTTTGGGTATGACGCTAGATCCACTAAATTTCATGCTGTGGGACAGCTCGAATTTAAATATCTGGTCGGTCGAACCAAATGTATCGTGGTATGAGATAAATCGCATCTTGCAAAGTGGGGCGCAAAAATAATGCAAGCTAGAATTTTTGAGTATTTTTCGCAAATTTTAGCGCAAAATTCTGCGCAAATTTGTCCTCAAATTTTAATCACAGATGATGAAAAAGATAGCGCACTTTGCACTGAGGTGTTGAAATTTTTGGGTTTTAAAACCTTTGTTTTGCCTGATTTTAGGGCGCATTTTGGCGAGGATTTGCGAAGCTATTATGACGAGCTAATCGGCATTTCACGCTCGCTTGGCGCGTATTACAAATGCGAAGGGCGCAAAATTTTAATCTCGCCAGTTCGCACGATTTTAAACAAACTCCCCACAAAATCGCAACTCAAAGGGATAAAAATCGAATTTGCCCAAAAGCTAAATTTGGCTGAATTTAAAGATGAAATTTTGCGCCTTGGATACAGCGTGACGCAGGTCGTCGAAAGCGCAGGCGAGATTAGCTTTCGTGGCGAGATTATCGATATTTTCCCGCTTGGAGGCGAGTGCGGGGTGAGGGTTTTGCTCGATGATGATGAAATCGAGAGCATTAGGCATTTTGACATTGATACGCAAAAATCCGAAAAAATCGAGCTAGAAAGCGTCGAGATTGAGCCATTTTTGGCGAATTTAAACAAGGGCGAGTTTGAGAGCGCAAACGAAAAAATTAGCGCCTTTGATAGCGACGCTTTGATTAACGATTTAACTTCGCTTGGGTTTTGGTTTATTGATGGATTTGCGGATTATTTGCAAGAATTTAGCGCAGTTTTAGCGTCTCCTATCAAAAAAGATGAAATCTTTGCCGAAAGGGATTTGAGTGTCCTTGATACACTGCCACTAATACCTGCCGCGCGTAAATTTAAGGATTTGCAAATTACGCCAAATAGCGAATTTTTCGAATTTCACAAAAATGACAAAATCACCATTATCGCGCGAAATGACGCACTTTTGGCGCATTTGGATCTCTCAAATTTAAGCAATGCAAAAATTTTAAAAGAGGATTTTATCCTAAATTTAATCAGCTCTGACGAGATTATCGTATCATTAAACAAGCTAATCCCTAAAAAGCGCGTTCGCAAATCTAGCCTTGCGCTCGATGAGCTAAATCCTGGCGATTTTGTCGTGCATGAAGACTACGGAATCGCCAAATTCGCTGGTCTTGAACTAGCCACTGTTTTGGGGCATTCGCGTGAGTTTGTCGCCCTGATATACGAAGGTGGCGATAAACTACTTTTGCCTGTGGAATACCTAAACAAAATCGACAAATATATCGCTGGTGGTGGCGTAGTAAGCCCTGATCGTCTAGGTAAGGCAAGCTTTGCGAAAATCAAAGAAAAGGTGCGCGAAAAGCTCTTTGTCATCGCTAGCAAAATAATCCAAACCGCCGCTAAACGCGAGCTAATTCGTGGCGTGATGATAGAAAATACTGGCCCAAATTACGCCAAATTTATCGCTTCTAGCGGGTTTTCATACACGCCAGATCAAGAAAGCGCGATTAGTGCGATTTTGCAGGATTTGCGTAGCGGTAAGGTCATGGATAGGCTATTAAGTGGCGATGTGGGCTTTGGCAAGACAGAAGTGGCGATGAACGCGATATTTGCGATGATAAAAAGTGGCTTTTCAGCACTTTTTTTCGTGCCGACGACTTTGCTGTGCGCTCAGCACTACGCTACGCTAAAAGCGAGATTTGATGAGTTTGAAATCCCTGTTTTTAGGCTAGATAGATTTAGCAAAGCAAAGGAAAAAAGCGAAATTTTAAAACGACTTAAAAATAACGAAGCGATTGTGTGCGTGGGCACGCATAGTCTGCTAAATGTCGAAGCGCCAAATTTAGGGCTTGTAATCGTCGATGAAGAGCATAAATTCGGCGTGAAACAAAAAGAGAAATTAAAGGAAAAATCGCAAAATTCGCACCTTTTATCTATGTCTGCTACGCCGATTCCACGCTCATTAAATATGGCGCTAAGCCAGATTAAGAGTTACAGCACGCTTCTAACTCCGCCACTAGATCGCCTCGATGTGCGCACAATGGTTAAAGAGTGGGACGAAAAAATCGTAAAAGAGGCGATTACTAGGGAGCTTCGCCGTGGTGGGCAGATTTTTTATGTGCATAATCATATCGCAAGCATGCCTAGCGTGAAAAAACGGCTGCTTGAAATTTTGCCAAATTTAAAAATCGTAATCTTACACTCTAAAATCGATGCGCAAACCACCGAGGACGAGATAGCTAAATTTATCGCTGGGGAGTATGATCTCATGCTATGCACGAGCATAGTCGAGAGTGGAATCCACATGCCACGCGTCAATACGATTTTAATCGACAATGCCGATAAATTTGGCATAGCAGATCTGCACCAGCTACGAGGCAGGGTAGGGCGAAGTAACAAACAGGCATTTTGCTACTATTTGATTGGCGACAAAACCGCCCTTACTAGCGACGCGCTGAAACGGCTCGTGGCATTGGAGAGCAATTCATTTCTAGGCTCTGGCTCAGTGCTAGCGTATCATGACCTAGAAATCAGAGGTGGTGGAAACCTCGTCGGCGAAGCGCAAAGCGGGCATATCGAGGCTATCGGATACAGCCTGTATTTGCGTATGCTAGAAGATGAAATAAATAAACTTTTAAACCAAAAAACTATTGTTTCAAGCGTTGAGCTTAAAATTTCAGTCAATGCCTTTTTAAACAGCGAATATATCGCAGAGGATAGGTTGAGGCTTGACATTTATCGCAGGCTTAGCAAATGCGAAAACGCTATGCAAATAAATGAAATTTACGCTGAAATCGAGGATAGATTCGGCAAGGCCGATGTTTATACTAAACAATTCATTGATATGATGATGATAAAGGTGCTAGCCCAAAATATCGGTGTGCGCGCGATTTCGAGCGCAGATGTAAATATCGTAATCACAGATAAAAATGGCGAGAAAATCCGCCTAAAATCGCCGTCCAAAGACGATGATGATGTGCTAGCGGAAATTTTAGTGTATTTGCGAAAGGAAAACAAAAATGTCTGAGTTAAATTTGAAAATCGATTGGCAAAGCGTGCAAGTAGCGCAGTTTCGCAGACACGGATTAAAACTGCGGGCGATAGAGGATATTGATTTTGTTGATATTAACGCGCTTTGTGGCTTGGAGGCGCAAAAAATC
This sequence comes from Campylobacter sp. VBCF_04 NA7, assembly GCF_027737405.1. Taxonomy (NCBI): domain Bacteria; kingdom Pseudomonadati; phylum Campylobacterota; class Epsilonproteobacteria; order Campylobacterales; family Campylobacteraceae; genus Campylobacter; species Campylobacter sp. VBCF_04 NA7. Next base: position 46,173 of record NZ_JAOVTT010000006.1, on the reverse strand, counting down.
GCGCTTGTAGAAAATACGCGAAATTTTATCCACGGGCGTGGGGCAAATCACGCCTTGCTCTGGGGCGAGCCAGGCTGTGGTAAATCAAGCCTAGCAAAGGCGGTTTTTACGAAATTTTTGCAAGATGGGCTTAAAATCGTCGAAATCGGTAAAGATGATTTGGAGTATCTCATCGATATAATCGATGAAATCAGGGGGCAGGATTATTATTTCATCATTTTTTGCGATGATTTAAGCTTTGAGCTTGGCGAAAACGCCTACAAGCACCTAAAACCGCTACTTGACGGCTCTATGGAGCGTGCGCCAAAAAATGTGCTAATGTATGCGACCTCAAATCGCAGACACATTTTAAGCGAGCTAGCCAGCGACAACATGGGCGCACAGGTGGGCACCGATGAGCTTCATTTAAGCGACGCCAAAAACGAGCGCATTAGCCTTAGCGAGCGATTTGGTTTGCAACTTAGCTTTTATAGTGGAAATATGAGCGAGTATTTGGGCGTGGTGGAGAGCTATTTCGCGGCATTTAGATTTATGAGCGTTGATGAGTTTAGGCAGCGTTTCGCGCACGCACTTGATGAGTTGCACGCCAAAGCTAGCGAGTTTGCGAGGGTTAGGGCGAGCCGAAGCGGGCGGATCGCAAAGCAGTTTGCGCTAAGCTATGCAAGCGAATTTTTTGCGAAATTTAGCCCAGAAAATGAGCGCGACTGAGCTATTTCGCGCACTTTTTGGCGCGATTAAATTTGATGATTTTCGCTGGTGGCCGAATTTTGGCGAATTTGAAGTGATTGTCGGCGCGATATTGATCCAAAATACAAACTGGAAAAACGCCGAACTTGCCCTTGAAAATTTAAGGGAATTTGGGCTTTTGGATTTGCAAAAAATCGCAAATTTAGAAGTGGCAAATTTAGCCGAAATTATCAAACCAAGCGGATTTTATAACCAAAAAGCAAAACGGCTAAACTCGCTTTGCAAAGCTATTTTGGCAGAATTTGGCGACTTTGAAAATTTCGCGTGCGCCGTAAGCCGTGAGTGGCTGATAAGCCAAAAAGGCATAGGCGCGGAAACCTGCGACGCGATTTTGTGCTATGCGTGCGGAAGGGCCGTAATGGTCGCAGATAGCTACTCTGCGCGTTTGCTAGGCGCGCTTGGATATGAGTTTGAGAGTTACGATGAGCTTAGCGAGTGGCTTGGCGGGCTAGAATTTGGCGAAATTTTTGAACTAGCAAATTCTCGCTATGATAATTTTTCAAACGACGAAAACGGCGCATTTGCGCTATTTCACGGACTAATCGTGGAATTTTGCAAAGCACACTTAAAAGGCAAAAAATTCGATGAATTTGCGATAAATTTGTTTGAGAAGTTGAAGTGAATTTTTGTAATCAGTTTAGTTGAAATTTTAATCTTTTTTATCGAATTTTTTAGCGATTTCGCAGAGTTCGTCGTGGTTTTGTTTGCTTTTAGCGATAATATCATCAATCGCCAAACCTTGCATTATGATGCGATACAAATTCGGTCTAGTCTTTTTCCAGTTTAGCAAAGTTTGCACATTTACACCAAGAAACCCTGCAATATCTCGTTTTGTCATTTTTCACCTACTTTTTTTGCGAAAGGTTCTGTGGCTGGTGCCTTTGACCAAACTTTCATAGCCAAGCGAAAATAAAATTTTTTCAAGAGTTTCAAATTTGACATTTTTATCTGAAATTCTTAATTTTGCGATTTCTTTCGCCAACTGATTTTCGTTCATACTAAGTCCATACATATTTTTTAATGTGTCAAATTTATCGTAAATTTGAGTATTGATATGCGAAAATTTGTTTTTTTAAAAAAAATTTTCAAATTTAAGCAAATCTTGGGGGGTGGAGGGATATAATGATAGAATTTTTTTTATGAGAACATAATATGAAAAATTTTAATTTTATTGTTGTCGCTATTTTATCGATGTTCGCGCTTACGGGTTGTGCCCAAAACAATATGCAATACAAAGCTTACAATATATTGGGGCAAGATATACAAGTGCCCGCAGAACTTATGGGAAACGATGACGAAAGCAATATTATAAAAAGAGCGTGTCGTGTTAGAGGAAATTTTCGCACTGATAAAAGAACAGACAGGTATATAACTTTTAAGTCTAATACTATGCCGTATTGTAATATCGGTCTAGGACAAAGCGCTGTTATAGAAGAGATTAGATATATTAATCGAGTGCCAGAAAATATAATTACAAAAGCGATGGATATTGCATTTTTGCCGATAACTATTTTGGGAAAAGCGATAGAAACTGCTGACGGGGGAATATCCGGAGTGCATGGCGTAAAAACACTTGGCGTTTATAAAGATAGCGAATACGGGTATGCTTATGAGGGGCAAAAATATGAATTTGAAGAAAGCCAACGCAACAATATAGTTGTAAAATACCCCTTTGGCAATATCTCTGTCGATAATGTAACTATTGCTATTGTAGCATTATATATGCCTACATATTCAGAAAAGCCGAGAGAGATAAATGGTTTTACACATACCGTTGAAATTAAGATTAAAAAGAATTTTAACAATCTTGAAAATGTAGTAACTTGGGTTCTAAAAAACAGAGATGATATAATCGCAAACAATGCACTTTTATTGCAATACGCTAAAATAAATTCAAACTATCTTTCAAAGGTAAAATCGATAGACGGGCTAAAAATTTCATCCGATTATTTGGTCTCTTTTATTCAACAAGACAAAAAAGCCACCACCGAAACGAAACAGAAAAAATCGGTAAACACTGGTGTCGACACAAGCAAATATAAACTAAAAACTACAAATGAAAATGTTGAATTTACAAACAAAAAAAGTGAAAAAGAACAAACCTATATAGACTTTTCAGAGGGAATTTAATGAATAGTTTTTTTAAATTTGCGCCGATGACGACAGAGCAATCATATGAGTTATGAAGTAAATACGGCTAATTGTTGGTTTAAAATAATTTTACTAGTTTGTATTTTAATCTACTTGTATTTTGAACTAAGATACAATTTCGATATGTTAAATGCCGCTAGTGCATCGGCAAGTCAAGAGCTAAAAGCAGCTCTCGAAGAGCTTGAAATTAGAGGTCATAGAGTTTCATCGATTGGCCTAACACTTTTTTGTATAAGTTTTATATTTGGATTTTTTATTAAATTTGACAATATACCGTTTGCTTTTATCGCCACGATTGTTTTGTCTATAGTTATGTATAATTCTATTTATGTCGGACTTAACAAAGCAATGGATTACTTAGTAGAAAAAAATCAAGATAAAAGATTTGAAGCGTATTATATAAACGGATTAAAATATGCTATTTTAAACGGAAACTTTGGTTTTGAAACATATCTAAGCAAAAACCATATTGAAGACATAAAAACTTCAGTAGAAGCAAAGGTCTTAGCTAGTAATATATTTTTGCTTACTTTTGTGGATACAGGTTTATCAAATAGAGTAAAAACAAGCAGTGAACAATTTGCAGAAGAGTTATATCTTAACAGCGAATTTATGAAGACAAAAGAAAAAGAAAATACAAGTTTTTTTATAACGAAAGCGCATGAAATCAAACAAGGATATGAAGAATATAATTACGCCAGAAAACAAATAAACGCAGGGGTTGAAAAAGGTAGCGCAATGGCTAACAATGGCGAAAACGAATATAAAAAATTCACGCAAAAAATTAATAAAAAACTAGATGATTATACAAAAGGCAGTCAAATTTACATAACTGAAAAACAAAAACATATGAATAAAATTGATCAATATTATGCCGACTTAAAAAATTATTTTCGTTACAGACCTTTATCAGAAAAGAAGTATAAACAGAGCATGCAAAAAAATTTCGGACATTATATAAAACCTAGTAGCTGGTGCTACAAAGGTGTTTGTCCGCATAGAGAAGCAATAGCCGCAACTATCGACAAAGAAGCAAAAGCAAAATGGAATAAACAATCAAGCGGAGTCCCGGCAGGGCTTTCGCAAAAAGAATTCTTAAAACACCCAAAAGTAAAATCAGCCGTCATAGCAGAGCTTCGTAAAAACGGATTAAATGTCGGAAACAATTTTAACTATTCTAGAAGTCAGTTCTTGGAAGCTTATAATAGAGCTTTTAATTCGGCATTTAATAGCAAATACAATGCTAATATTTTGGAATTTCGTTCTAAATTTGCACAAAAGACAGGCATAGAAAATGTTGATTTAAATTTGGATTGGGAAGGTTTTGTGAGCCTTTTTAAACCGCAATTTAAAGAAAAATTAGAAAATTCAGATACTTACGCAAACGAAGCTGTAGGCATAGTGATAAGCGGTCAATTGGGTGAATTCTACGACAAGGTTTTTAAGCCAATAGCATTAGATAAATTTGACCCTAAAAAATACTTTTACTCGAAGTATGATTTCAGAACAAATCAAAACGCCATGATTTTGGGAGATAAGGCTTTGAGAGCACTTTATATACCGCCGTTTGCGATAGTGACTTCTATTTTTTCGGCTACTTTAAATTTAATAAATCTTATAGTGTTGATGTTTATAATACCTTTTTGTAGACACGGAGAGCCGCGAGGATTTAGTTTAATGATTAAAATTGTTTTGATTGTATTGCTTATTGTTATTATAGGGTGTCTTTCTCCTAATTATTTAAGGCAAAATGTCGCTATAAATCAATTAAAAAACAATGAACATGGGTTATTGTATAAATATCTAGGTGTTCTTGATAGTATTATTTATCTTGAAAACTTAAATTATAAATTACCGCATAAAACGAAGTAATTTTTATGGTATAAAAGACAAAAAGCGCTATATTTTTTGCTCTTTTTTGCTCTTTTTTGTTGTTTATGTCAAATTTTGCAAACTGTATTAACGAAAATTTTGAGATTATTTTAAATTTAAATTCACTCCCCGCTGGGCAAAATTTTCGGCAGCACGAGCGACTTTGCCGTTTTGCTAAATTGGATTAAATCGGCAGTGGTTTGCACGCTCCATGGGATTTGCGTTAGGGCGTGCATTACGCTGGTGAGGTTTATATCACGCACAAATGCTTGATTTTCTCGCTCTCAAATTTCAGCTCCACTATGTCGTGCCAAAGTGCGATAAACTGGCTATTTGCGCATAAATTGCTTTGAATTTTTCTAACGCAAATTTAAAATTCCTGCGAATTTAACTATTTAATCAAATTTATTGTAAAATTGTCCGAAATTTTACCAAAAAGGGGCAAAATATGGACTTTTTACAAAACTACGAATCCAGCGTAAATGAGCGCGCGAAGCTAGGTATCCCGCCACTTGCACTTAGCGCCGAGCAAACCAAGCAGCTATGCGAAATCCTAAAAACCAATCCAAGCGAAAAATTAATCGAAATTTTAAAAACACGCATTAATCCTGGCGTCGATGATGCCGCTAAAATCAAGGCTGAGTTTTTGGGCGAAATCATAAACGGCGATTGTAGCGTGGTTGGCATTAGCAAAGATGAGGCTTTTGCGATGTTGGAGCGCATGCTTGGCGGATACAGCGTGATCGAGCTAATCCGCGCCTTACAAAGCGCAGATGAAGCCACCGCAAAGGGCGCAGCAGCGGCTCTTGGCAGGACGATTTTCGTGCATGATTATTTCGCAGAGGTCGCAAGGCTGGCAAAAGAGGGCAACGCTCATGCAAAAGCCGTGCTCGAAGCGTGGGCGAATATGGAGTGGTTTAGGGCGAAAAAACCTCTGAGCGAGTGTATCAAAGGCGTGGTTTTCAAGGTCGCTGGCGAGACAAACACCGATGATTTAAGCCCTGCTAGCGAGGCTTTCACGCGTTCGGATATCCCGCTTCACGCTCTAAGCATGCTTAGCAAACGCCAAGCCGGTAGCCTAGAAACAATCGCCCAGCTTAAAAAAAGCGGTAGGCAGGTCGTGTATGTGGGCGATGTCGTGGGCACTGGAAGTAGTCGCAAAAGTGGCGTGAATTCCGTGCAGTGGCATATCGGCGAGGAAATTTATGGTATCCCAAACAAAAAAACAGGCGGTGTAATCATAGGCTCGGTCATCGCGCCGATTTTTTTCAACACAGCCCAAGATAGCGGTGCTCTGCCAATCGAAGCGAGTGTGGAAAATCTCGAAATGGGCGATGAAATCGAGATTTATCCATACAAGGGCGAGATTGTCAAAAATGGCGAGGTCGTTTGCAAATTTAGCCTGAGCCCAAATACGATTTTCGATGAATACAAAGCCGGCGGGCGAATCCCGCTAATCATCGCAAGAGGGCTTTGCGCTAAGGCTAGAAAAGAGCTAGGCTTAGGCGATGATGAGATTTTTACTAGACCAGAGCAACCTAAATTTGACGAGAGCGCAGGTTACACTCTCGCGCAAAAAATCGTCGGCAAAGCCTGTGGCATGGAGGGCGTGAGAGCTGGTATGTATGTCGAGCCACTCACGCTAACTGTGGGTTCGCAAGACACCACAGGCCCTATGACGCGCGATGAGATTAAAGAGCTTGCTAGCCTTGGATTTGGCGCAGATTTCGTGCTGCAAAGCTTTTGCCACACAGCAGCCTATCCTAAGCCAAGCGATACTATCACACACCGAACACTTCCGCCGTTTATGAGTAGTCGTGGTGGCGTGGCACTGCGCCCAGGGGACGGAGTAATCCACTCGTGGCTAAATCGTATGGTGCTCCCTGATAGCGTAGGCACGGGCGGAGATAGTCACACGAGATTTCCAATCGGTATTAGCTTTCCAGCAGGTAGCGGACTAGTGGCGTTTGCGGCAGTTACTGGAAGTATGCCGCTAAATATGCCAGAATCTGTGCTAGTTAGGTTTAAAGGCGAGTTGCAAGAGGGCATTACTTTGCGCGATTTGGTAAATGCGATTCCTTACTATGCGATTAAAAAAGGCTTATTGAGCGTCGAGAAAAAGGGCAAAAAAAATATATTTGCGGGCAAAATTTTAGAGATTGAAGGGCTTGAAAATTTAAAGGCCGAGCAGGCTTTCGAGCTAAGCGACGCTAGCGCTGAGAGAAGTGCAGCAGCGTGCGCAATCGCGCTAAATACCGAGAGCGTGTGCGAATACATACGCTCAAATATCGCTCTCATCGACGCTATGATAAAAGCTGGTTATCAAAACAGCGACGCGCTAGCTAGAAGGGGCGAAAAAATGAAAAAATGGCTAGAAAATCCGACACTTCTAAAAGCCGATGAAAACGCAAAATACGCAGAAGTGATTGAAATAGATTTGGGTGAGATTACAGAGCCGATTTTAGCCTGCCCTAACGACCCTGACGATGTCGCAACGCTAAGCGAAATTTTAGCCGATGAGACAAGGGCGAAAAATATCGATGAGGTTTTCATTGGAAGTTGTATGACAAATATCGGGCATTATCGCGCCGCAGCGCAGATTTTAAAGGGTAGCGCGCAGACACCAGCCCGCCTTTGGATAGCACCGCCTACGAAAATGGACGAAAAAAAACTCAAAGAAGAGGGCGTGTATAGCGTATTTGGCGCGGTAGGAGCGCGCACAGAGGTGCCTGGGTGCTCGCTGTGTATGGGAAATCAAGCGCGAGTAAAAGATAATGCGGTCGTAGTCTCAACTTCGACTAGAAATTTCGATAATCGCATGGGTATGGGTGCTAAGGTATATTTAGCCAGTGCCGAACTAGCCGCTGTTTGCGCGATGCTAGGCAGAATTCCTAGCGCGAGGGAATACAAAGAGATAGTGCGCGAGAAATTAAATGGCAAAAATAGCGAAATTTATCGTTATTTAAATTTTAACGAGGAAGAAAATTTCGCGCTTTAAGCCACGAATTAGCGCGTTTTGCGCTAATAAGTTTAAATAAGCAAAATTTCGCTAAAATGGCAGGTTAAATTTGACAAGGTTGGTTATGCAAAGAATTTTGATTTTATGGATATTTGGCGCAATCTGTGCTTTTGGCGTGACCTGCGCAGATATCGAGGCAGATCCGAAAGCCTATTTTGCCAGCGCGCCAAGCCCTAGCGAACTTTTGTTGAGTGATTATGATTGCAAGGGTTCGCTTGTAAAGGCTCCATTTTTGCGAAATTTGCAAAATTTAGCTAGGACGATTAGGGGCGAGAGTATCGAGTGCGTGGGAAACGAAGCTAGCATAAATGAGAAAAAATTCGAACGCGTCTTAGCGCAGGCTGGCATGGATAGTGAGGGATTTTTGCGCGAGGCTAAGCAGAAAAATTTAGGCGCAGCGTATGCAAATGCGCTAGAAATTTTAGAATTTTACTCTGAGCAAAAATTTATAAATTTCATAAATTTCAAAAATTTTATCTCTGAGATAAATTTGGCAAAAACGGCATTGCGAAGCCATTTTAGCGCAAATTTATCCCCAAACGAGGCTAGTGAGATTGCGGATTTGGTGCTGAGCGAATTCGCCCTATACGCGGCCAAAAATCGCAGTATCGACGCGTATAATAAGCTCGAATTAGCCCTTAAAAACAGGGTAAATATAGATGAGTTTAATGTGCTTTTAAGCAGCGACACTTACAGCATAAACGACCTTAGCGGTGCGCTAAATTTGGCACTTTTGCTAGGATATGATACGAAATTTATCGACGCACTTATTACGCGTGGGGCGAAGATTAACGACGGGGACGATAGCGCGCTATTTTACGCTATGTCAAATTTACAAAATGCTAAATTTCTAATCTCCAAAGGCGCGCAAGTATCGCATAAAAATCAACTTGGCCAAACCCCGATTTTCTACGCTGTGGCTAGCAAAAACTACGAAATGGTAAATTTCATGGTCTATAACCACGCAAGTGTCAATGTCCGCCAAATCGGCTCTACCGAAAAGGGCGCGTTAGCTTCGCTTGGCGGGTATTCAGACGCGTGTGCGTTTAATGATTTGGGTGCTAGTTTGCTAATGTATTCGGCACTGCATGGAAACAAAGAAATCACCGAGCTTTTGGTAAAATCAGGCGCAGATGAAAAAAGAGTAGATGAGGCCGGGCTAAACGCGCTTGATTACGCTATTTTTGGTGGCGATGAAAAGATCCAAGAATACCTCAAATCTATCGGACTTAAACCCAGTGTAAGTGCGAATAATGGGGATTTCATGGGAAGCATGGCAGAGGAAAATTTCGAAGATATAGCCAATTAATCTAATACAAAAGGGAAATTTATGTTTAGGATTTTATTTATTTTTTTGCTTCCGTTTTTTGTTTTTGGCGCGGAGCTTAGCCCAGCTGAAAAAAATGCAAGCATTTATGGCGCACTGACGCTGATTCCGCCACTTGTGGCGATTGCTCTTGCATTTATCACCAAAGATGTCATTTTATCGCTGTTTTTGGGCGTGTTAAGCGGGACATTTCTCATCGGTATGAACGATAATGGCGTGCTTTCAGCCTTTGTCGTAGCTTTTACGGATTTGTGCGCGCGCGTGGTAGCTTCCATGGCTGATGCGTGGAATGCGGGAATTTTGCTTCAAGTTATGTGTATCGGAGGCCTTATCGCGCTAGTTACCAAAAGTGGCGGCACCAAAGCCCTTGCTATGTGGCTTGGGGCTAGGGCGCATACTGGGGTTAGGGCGCAAATTTACACTTGGTTTATGGGAATTATCATTTTCTTTGATGATTACGCAAATGCCCTTATTTTGGGACCTATCATGCGTCCATTAATGGATAGATTTAAAATTTCGCGTGCGAAATTTGCCTTTATCATCGACGCGACAGCTGCGCCGATAACTGGAATTGCGCTGATTTCGACTTGGGTCGGGGTTGAGATTTCGGCGATTAAGGAAGCGTATGCGCAAATCGGCGTCGAGGATATTAACGCATTTACGATTTTTGTGGAGACAATCCCGTATAGATTTTATAATATTTACATGCTTTTCTTTGTCGTGGCAAGTGCTGTTATGATGAGAGAATTTGGCCCTATGTATCGCGCTGAAATGGCGTCTCGCGCTGGCAAAAACGGCGGACGGGACTTTAAAATCGCAAATTTAGAAGATCAAGCATTTAGCCCAAAAGAGGGTATCGAGCCACGCAAGATTAATGCTTTAATTCCGCTTGGAGCGATGATTGTGCTAAGCGTGATTGGGTTTTATGCAAACGGACTTGGCGCGCTTGGCGAAGAGGAATTAAAGGCTGTGCAAGCAGATCCGTTTTCCTTTGTTTCTATTAGAACGGCATTTAGCGGGGCTGACGCTTCTGTGGTGCTGTTTCAAGCGGCTATGTTTTCATCAATAATCGGCATAGTTTTGGGGCTGTGGCAAAAAATTTATGGTATCAAAGAGGGAATTGAAATTTGGATTGGGGGCTGGAAAACCATGCTCACAACCGTTTTAATCCTGCTTTTTGCGTGGTCACTAAGCTCTACGATAAAAGAGCTTGGCACCTCAAAATACCTTGTGGATTTGCTAGGCGAGAGCACCCCTATGGCGCTACTTGCGCTTGTAATTTTTGTGCTAAGCTCGATTATTTCATTTTCGACCGGCACTAGCTTTGGCACTATGGGTATCGTAACCCCACTCGCTGTGCCACTAGCTGCCTCTGTGGGGGCGAAATACGGCCTTAGCGGCGATGAATTTCATGCTTTTATGTGTTTAAATATCAGCTCGGTTTTTACAGGGGCGATTTTTGGCGATCACTGCTCACCGATTTCAGATACCACAATCCTCTCCTCAATGGGCGCAGGTTGCGATCATATCGAGCATGTCAGCACGCAGCTACCTTACGCTATCGTCGTGGGTATCATCAGCGCACTTTGCGGGTTTTTGCCAGCTAGCCTTGGGGTAAATGTCTGGGTCTGCCTAGTCTTTGGGCTTGGCGTAACCGTGCTTGCGATACGAATTTTAGGCAAAAAGGTAAGCGGTGAAGTGCGATAAATTTGGTATTTGTGGAAGTTGCGTTTATGATTTGCCTTACAAAGAGCAGTTAAATTTAAAAAAAGAGCGCATAAGCGCGGAGTTTGCGCCGTTTTATACTGGCGAAATCGAGGTTTTTGCCTCCAAAGAAAGCGCATTTCGCTCGCGGGCTGAATTTGGGATTTTCCACGAGGGCGAGAAGCTTCATTTTAGCATGCGGGGCAGGGATAAAGAGCGTGTTTTCGTGCAAAACTGCCCTATCGTAGATGAAAAAATCCAAAGCTTTATGGATAGAGTTTTGCCGATTTTACAAAATGATGAAATTTTAAAATTTAGACTTTTTGGGTGTGAGTTTATCGCCACGAAAAATGATTTTTTATGCGTGCTTTTATATCACCGAAATGTCGTAGAAATCGAGGCAAATTTGGCAAATTTAGCCAGAAATTTAGGGCTAAATTTAATCGCTAGATCGCGCGGGAAAAAGCTTGTTTTTGGCAGGGAAAATTTAGAAGACGAGTTTGAAATAAAGGGGCAAGCTTATCGCTACACTTTCGAAGCTACGGCGTTTTCGCAGCCAAACAGAGGCGTTAATGAAAAGATGATTTCGTGGGTGCTAGGCGCAGTGGGCGATGAGAAAACACCTAAAAAAGATCTGCTTGAAATGTATTGCGGACATGGGAATTTCACAATCCCGCTAAGCGCGAAATTTCGCCAAATTTTGGCAAACGAGATTAGCAAAAATAGCATAAAAAACGCACTTTTAAACGCGCAAAAAAACGGCGCCAAAAACATAAAATTTGTGCGCCTAAGCGCAGATGAGCTAATGAGCGCATTTGGGGGCGAGCGCGAATTTACCCGCTTAGAGGGGGTAGATTTGCAAGGCTATGAAATTTCGCATATTTTGGTAGATCCGCCGCGCGCAGGGCTTGAAGAAAGTGTGCTTGGTTTCATCAAAAATTACGAAAATATCATCTACATTTCGTGCAATCCGCAAAGTTTAAAGCAAAATTTAAGCTATCTTTGCAAAACGCACAAGGTGGAGAAATTCGCGATTTTCGATCAGTTCGCGCACACTAATCATGTCGAGTGTGGCGTGATTTTAAAGGCGTTAGCGTGATAAGTGAAATTTTAAGAGATGCCAAAAATATCGCTATCGTGGGGCTTAGCCCAGATAAGAGCAAGCCAAGCAACCGCGTGGGGCAGTATTTAGCCGCGCAAAATTTTAAAATTTTTCCGATTTATCCTAAATTTGATGAAATTTTAGGCAGGAAGGTTTATAGAAATTTAAAAGAAATAAATGATAAAATCGACATTGTCGTTATGTTTCGAAAAGGCGAGTTCGCAAATGCGCTTTTTAGCGATGTTTTGGCGTGTAAAGCCAAAGCGCTTTGGTTGCAACTTGGCATTTTTAACGACAGCGTGGCTTTTCTCGCGCAAAAAAATGGAGTAAATTTTATCCAAAACAAGTGCATAATGATAGAGCATAAAAATTTGAAAGGCTAAAAATGGTAGATTTAAATAAAATAGTTCAAGCAAAGCGCACAATAGCGGCTTTTGTGCATAAGACACCCTTTGCTTTCGCGCCAAAGCTAAGCGAAATTTACGGGGCGCAAATTTATCTAAAAAACGAGAATTTACAACGCACAGGCGCGTATAAAATTCGTGGCGCATACAACAAAATCGCTCATCTTAGCGAAGATGAAAAGAGCCGTGGCGTAATCGCAGCGAGTGCAGGCAACCACGCGCAAGGCGTGGCGATGAGTGCGCAAAAATTTGGCGTGCGCGCCGTAATCGTCATGCCAGAAGCAACTCCGCTTTTAAAGGTCAGTGGCACCAAGGCTTTGGGGGCTGAGATTATCCTAAAAGGCGATAATTTCGACGAGGCTTATGCTTATGCGCTCGAATACGCCAAGGAAAACAACCTTACCTTTGTCCATCCTTTCGATGATGAGCTAGTCCAAGCAGGACAGGGCACAATCGCTCTTGAAATGCTAGAAGATGTCGCGGATTTAGACTATATCATAGCGCCTGTGGGCGGTGGCGGACTAATCAGTGGTGTCGCGAGCTGTGCTAAACAAATCAATCCTGATATAAAAATCATCGCCGTTGGCGCAAAGGGCGCGCCTGCTATGCACGATAGCTTCGTAGCCAAAAAGGCGATAAACTCTCAGAGCGTGCGCACTATCGCCGATGGTATCGCGGTGCGTGATACTAGCGAGATCACGCTAAAACATATTTTAGAAAGCGTCGATGAGTTCGTCCAAGTCGATGATGAGGAGGTCGCAAGCGCGATTTTGTATCTGCTAGAAAATCAAAAAATCATCGTCGAGGGCGCAGGAGCTGTGGGCGTGGCAGCTCTCATCAATCATAAATTTAGCTTTGAAGAGGGCGCTAAAATCGGCATTATTTTAAGTGGTGGAAATATCGATGTGCAAATGCTAAACATCATCATCGAAAAAGGCCTTATCAAATCTCACCGCAAAATGACGATAAATGTTACTCTCGTGGATAAACCAGGCTCGCTAACCAAGCTTACAAATGTTTTGCGTGATGCGAACGCAAACATCGTCAAAATCGACTATGATCGCTTCTCGACCGAGATCGAATACGGAGATGCGCAAATCACAATCACGCTAGAAACCAAGGGCAAGGCGCACCAAGAGGAGATTGCGTGGGCGTTAAAAAGCGCAGGATATGATTTCAAAGAGCTGTTTTAGGCGAAATTTGAAAGGATAAAATTTGGAAAATTTGGCTTTTATCTTAAATTTTTTAATTTTTGTGATTTTGGTTTATATGTTTTTGCGTATGAAAAAATCTGGCGCAAATGCCCCTAAAACGGAGATTAGCACGGATATTACGCGGCTTAAAAGCATAGGCGAGTTAAGCGTGTTTAAAATTTATTCCAAAGAGATTGTTACGCGCAAAGAAAATGTCGCTGACGGCTTCCTTGGCTCGCTAGTTTCGCCATTGATGACGAAAAAGCAAATCGCGATTATTTTCGAGTTTGAGATAGATTTCGTCTATGATCTGCTAAGTCCTGAATTTAGCATAATTCCGCGTGGCGAGGACAAATACGAGATCAAAATGCCACCTTGCAAATACAAATATTCGATTAAGGATATGAAAATTTACGACGAGCAAAATTCCAAACTTTTGCCGTTTTTGCTGCCTGATTCGCTAAATGGTATTTTTGGATCTAGCTTTGATGAGAGCGATAAAAACCGCCTAATCGACGACGCGAAAAACGAGGTTAAGGCACTCTCGCTTAAAATCATAAACGATTTAGGGGGCAAAATCCACAAATCCGCAACCGACACGCTTGAAACCATAGCAAAAAGTTTTGGCGCCAAAGAAATCGGCTTTGTCTTCCAAGATAAGGCATTAGAGACAATCGATATCAATCCAAGCGATATTTCTATCGCAAGCTCGCTAAAATCGCAAATCGAAGAGAAATAAGGGCGAGCGTTGCAGGCTTACGAGGCGCTGTTTAAGCTGTATTTTTCGTATTATACGAGCTTTAAGCGCAAAATTTACGCTAAATTCGAACGATTTATCACTCCGATTTGCCTAAGCAGGGAGAAAAAACGGCTCAAAGCCAAGGGCTATTTCGTGCCAGATGAGCTTTGGGCGGGCTTTTTTGGCGAATTTAGCTTTTGCAAATGCTTTATCATAAAAAAAATCCTTTTTCCGAATTTTTACGCTATCAAAAACAGCTCCAAATGGCAGATACAAAACGCGCAAATTGCCTTTAAAATCGGAGTTTTTGCATACGATGAGATAGCGTGGATTTTCATACCGCAAAGCTATGATAAAACGAAAAAAAATGATTTGGAAATGGTGTTAGATTTGCTAGCAAAATTTCCGCAAATTCGCTACGAAAAGCTGGAAGAGGGCATTAAAATTTTCGGATATGAATTTTAGGCTAAAATTTGGACTCAGTTAGCTTAGCATGGATATCGCCGAAAAACAAAACATCTTTTAAAATCACATTTTCTGCGATTTCTTGGCGATTTAGCGAGAGGTAGAGTTCGCCCTTTTTGCTAGAAAAAATCTTTTGATTTATAAAAACGATAAATGGGTTCGAGCTCGTCTGCAAGGCGTTTTGGATAGCTTTGGCATGTTTGCCACGCGGGATTTGCACATCTATGCGCCCGGTTTCGTTTTTGGCTCCGGCTGCGGTTAGGAAAAACATATCGCCTTTGTGCGGAATTTTGCCGAAATTAAAAAACACGCTTAGCAGGTCGTTTGTGGCAAAATATGGCAAAATTTTGTCGCTACTAGGACGCAAATCGCCGTTTTCGCCCTTAAATTTCTGCTCTCTAATGCGTTTGTTGTTGTAATCAAATGTGAAAATTTGGCGCGTGTTTATGGTTTTTTTGCCCTTTTTGCGCTCGACTTCGTGGCGGTAAATTTTGGGTTTTAAAATCTCGCCCACAACGCTTCCTTTGGAGTAAAATTTCTCCCTTCTATCCCCGCTTAGCGAGCCAGCGATCCCATAAGCCCTCGCATTTAGCGTGATTTCGTAGGTTTTGGCTGTTTTGACTAATTTAGCATCAGCATGCCCCACGACGCCAAAAACGCCGTAAGAAATATCGTAGTGCGCCTCGATAGTCTCGCCAAATACTGCGCCGAAAAAGAAAAAAAGAAATGCCAAAATTCTCATAAGCTAGCCAAAATTTGATTTACGATTTGCTCTGGATTATGCGCTTGATAAATCGGGCGACCGACCACGATAAAATCGGCGTTTGCGCTTTTAGCGTCGTTTAAATTTGCCACGCGCGCTTGATCGTTTGCGCTCTCGCCAAAAGGTCGCACGCCAGGGCAAAGTGTGATAAATTTGTCGTTTGTGGCATTTTTAATCGCGCTTGATTCAAAAACCGAGCAGACCATGCCATCTAATCCACACTCATGCGCAAAACGCGAAAATTTCACCACGCTTGGCGCAATTTCATCGTTGTAAATTTCGCCAAATTCGCTCTCGTTAAAGCTTGTCAGAGCCGATACGCCAAGCACGAGCGGGCGGGAATTTAGTGCGCCTAAGCGGTTCATAACCTCGCTCATAGCGCGCTTTCCAGCGCTTGCGTGCAGGTTTATCATATCTACGCCAAGACCTGCTACGACCTGCGCGGCGTCAGCCATGGTGTTTGGGATATCGTAAAATTTAAGATCTAGGAAAATTTTAAAATTTGCGATTTTTTTGAGTTCTTCGATAAATTTCGCCCCGTCTCGCAGATACGAGCGCAGGCCGACTTTGAGCCAAATTTGATCCTCAAATTGCGCTAAATTCGCACTCAAAGCTAAATTTTGCTCTTTGCTAGCCATATCCAAGGCTACGCAAAGCTTCATTTTACGACCTTAATAGCGTCTAAAACGCCATTTATTAGCTTCGAGGACGCGCCAAGTTCCTTGGCTGCGGTTACGGCTTCGTTTATGATGATACCAGCGTCTGTATCACTGAAACGCAACTCATACGCGCCAAGTCGCAAAATAGCGCGCTCAACCGCCGAAATTTCATGCAGTTTAAATTCCTTCAAATACTCATTTAAAAGCGCGTCAATTGTCTCTGTATTATCGCGCACGCTGTGAAGCAGGCTCAGCGTCCAGTTTCTCTGCTCGTTTCTAATCTTTTTTTCTTCTAAATACTCGTTTTCAAACTCAGGCTTTTCTTCGTTCATATCTTTTGCGTAAAGTAGCGAAATCACCGCCAATCGCGCTTGGTGTCTTGTCGCCATGATTACGCCTTTATTTCGCGAAATAAGCTTAGCATTTCGATTACGCCTGTCATCGCTTCGAAGCCCTTGTTGCCGGCTTTTGAGCCTGCGCGCTCGATCGCTTGCTCGATAGTATCTGTGGTAAGCACGCCAAAGGTAACTGGCGCGCCGTGGCGAAGCATGGTGTTTGCGATACCCTTGCTGACCTCTGCGCTGACATAGTCAAAATGCGGTGTGCTGCCTCTGATGACTGCGCCCACGCAGACGACGGCGTCGTATTTTTTCGATAAAAGTGCCTTTTCTAGGGCGAGCGGGATTTCAAATGCGCCAGGGACTAGCATTAGGCTTAAATTTTCCTCTTTGCCGCCATGTCGCAAAAATGCGTCGTGAGCGCCTTCTACTAGGCGATCTGTGATGATGTGGTTAAATCTGGCGTTGATGATTAGGATTTTCTCATCGCCGTTTAGGGTCAAATTTCCTTCGATAATGTTCATTTTATATCCTTTAAATTTCAAAATTCGCTAAGTTTAGCCAAATTAGGCAAAATTTTTAATAAATTTATAAATTTCAATTAAAGGATAAAATTTATCTTTTGTTTAAGAGAGTTTTTGTATTATAGGGGATAATTTTTTTAAAGGAGAGAATATGTTTAAACTTAGAAATTTACCTTTCGAGGCAGAAAAAAACGCCGTAGTAAGCGCAAAAACCTGTGAGTATCACCACGGCAAACACCACGCAACTTATGTGGCAAATTTGAATAAAATGACCGAAAGTGGCGAGTTTGCGGGCAAAGGGCTTTATGATATCGTAATGAACGCTACTGGCGGGGTTTTTAACAACGCGGCGCAGGTGTATAACCATGACTTTTATTGGGATTGTATCGCAAAAGTTAGCGAGCCAAGCGAGGCGCTTAAAACCGCTTTGGCTGAAAATTTCGCCGATTTTAAAGCTGAGTTCATCGCGGCAGCGACGGCTCACTTTGGCTCTGGCTGGGTGTGGCTAGTTTGTGATCCAGCGACTAAAAAGCTTTCGATTGTCGCTACGAAAAACGCCGACACACCTGCGCGCGACGGGCTTGTGCCACTTCTAGTAGTCGATGTGTGGGAGCACGCATACTATATCGATGTTTGCAACGCGCGCCCAGCGTATTTGGAGAAATTTTATGCTGGAATCAACTGGGAGTTCGTTTCATCTGCCTATGAGTGGGCTCTGAAAGAGGGTATGGGCTCGGTGAAATTCTACATAGATGAGCTTCACGGCAACGACTGATTTTGATTTCGCTTCTTATTTTGCGCGTGGATTTACTGCGCGCAAATTTTTAAAATTTCCATTATTTTTGCTGGGTTTTTTATGCCGTTTTCGTTTTCTACTTTGCTATTGATATCGAGGCAAAAAGGCTTTATTTTTAGGGCGTTTGCGAGGTTTTGCGCGCCGATACCGCCTGCTAGGATAAATGGAATTTGCAGATTTTTTAGCATTTCCCACTCGAAGCTTTCGCCGTTTCCGCCCATTTTTTCGCCTTTGTAATCAAACAAAATTTTGTCATAGTTTAAATTTTTTAAATTTGGAATTTTATCTTTCACACGCACGACCTGCCACGCTTCGACACCCAAATTTGCAAGATTTTGCTTTAAATTTGGCGAAATTTCTTTATAAATTTGCACCACACTTAAATTTGCAAATTTGCAAATCTCTAAAATTTCATCATCGCTCGTATCGGTAAAAACGCCGACGCTTTTGCGACCGTTTTCACGCACCAAATTTGAAATTTCTTTTGCTATTTCGGGCGTTACTTTTCGTTTGCTTTTGGCAAAAATTAAACCTAAAAAATCCACTCTAACGCCGTTAAAATCACATTCCAAAACGCTTTTTGCTTCGGCTAAATTTTTAATCCCACAAATTTTGATTTTTGGTTTCATAGTGCCCATTTTTACGCCTTTTTGACGATATACAGATACTCGGTTACATGCAAATTTCGGTTTCGCAAGTTCCTTGAAGCACGATACGCAGGGTATTTTATCTCGATTTTTCCCACTTTACCGATGAGAGCGAGATTTTTTAAAAATTCATCTTCTCTGATGAAGCCTTCTGAGTTGAACGAGATTATCAAATATTTTGCCCTAAATTCAGTCAAAAGCGTGAAAAATTCATCTGCGGCACGAGATTTTTTGTTGTAATTCGAGCGGTTCCAGCCGTTTGGAATACCGCTAACTTCGCTCAAATCCCCTAAATTTGGTGCTTTAAAATCCGCGATTAAATTTAGCATAAAATAATTCGAACCATAAGGGTGTTGGTTATACGGCGGGTCAAAATACGCTATATCCACGCTCGGAGCGAGTTTGCTAAACTCGTAAGCATCGCTTTGGAAAACCTGAAAATCGCTTGTGAAATTTGAAAAAACTGGAAACGGCAAACTTATCTCGCCCAAAATGCGAGATAGCGCGTTTTCGCCACTTCCGCCGAATTTCCCCACGCCGTTTTTGTCCTTGTAAAAGCCCTTAAAAACGCCACCCGTGTTTGAGTGGATACTGGCTTCGCTTAAAAGCGGAGCGATGAAGTATTTTTGAAATTGCTCAGGAATTTGGCTAATCGCCGTGCGTAGTCCCCCCAAAATAAGGGCGTTTTGGCGTGAGTAAAAAACCCTTTCGCCTTTTTTGATTTTTTCATCGTCTTTTGGGGCGTAAAGTTCGCTGATAAAGCTCTCGCAGGGCTTAAAATTCGCTAAAATTTCGGCGTGGAATTTACTCAAATCAGCCTTTAACTGGGGCGTTAAATTCTCCAAATAGCACGAATTTATGATGAAAGAGTATTTTTCCAAATCATTTGCCAAAACCAAATTTGAGTGAGCTTTGGCAAATCTTGCCACCACACCGCTTCCGCTAAAAACATCAGCAAAGCTGATTTTTTCCGCTCCCAAATTTGCTTTAATATCCGTTATAACGCCATTTATCGCCCCCAAAAGTGAGCGTTTGTTTCCCAAATAGCTAATAAGTTGTTCGCCCAGATAGCTTTCGTTTTCTTGTAAATTTCGCATCAATTCTCGTTTCTCAAAGCATTGTAAATTTCACTTTTAAATACGCTAAAAATTTGGTTTAAATCATCCGTGTGTTTTAGTAAATGTCCGTAAAATTTCTCATCTTCATCATACAAATCACCAGCTACTTCCTTAACCATATCAAAATACATATTTTTAAACCCTTGCTCGTCGTTTGCCTTTGCGCCTTGTTTTAGCTCAGGTTTTTCGAGTAGCATTTGTGTCATTTTCATTATGGCTTCTATGCTTTTATTTTCTTCGTAAGCTAAGCCCATTTTCGCATTAAGCTCTGCTATAATCTGGCTTAAATTTTTCAATTTCTTTTTTGAAATTTTTAACCCGCCAAATGAGATATTTACGATAGGATCGCTGATTATTTCGCCACCTTCGTGTATTTCATTTTTATTTTGGCTTATTTGGGTGATTTTTACCATATTTGTTATATCTGTTTGTTCTATATCGCCATTTTCTAAGCTGTATTTCAAAAATCCATTTATATAGACATATCTATCGTTGAAATTTTCTTTAAATTCGATTACAAGCACCAAAAATTCATACAATTTCACAAATTTTGATAAAAGTGCGCGAAACGATTTTACCTTTTCGGTATTTTTTAAATTTTCTAAACGCATTTTTAGCATTTCAAAATATGAACTAACCGCGCCTATTTGATTACTTTGCAAAGCCGACATTACTTGCGAAATTTCAAAATCCACTATCAGATTATAGCCTTTAATCTGCTCGTATAAATTTACCAAATCATTTTCACTTATGCCCCGTTCCAAAATAGTCTGCGTAAAAAACGGCGCAAAAGCACTTTCTATATCATCGTATGAATTTACAAAATCCAAAATAAATGTTTTTTTACCCACAATCTTACCGACACGATTTAAGCGAGATAGCGTCTGAACCGCATTTATCCCACCAAGAGCCTTAAAAACATACATAGCACAAAGTTTATCTTGGTCAAATCCAGTTTGGTATTTATCAGCTACAAATAAAAATTTATACTCATCTTTGTTAAATTCATCAGGCAATTTACTCTCATCAAGTCCGCCGTTTATGGATTTTTCGCTAAGCGTAGCACCGCCCATTTCAAAGCTTCCGCTAAAAGCGATTAGGGCTTTTAAATCATCATAACCATTTTTATCGCAATACTCACAAAACGCCTTATGATATAAAATCACAGCTTCTATGCTAGGTGTTACAACCATAGCTTTTGCTTTTCCGCCCAGTAAATTTTTAACCGAATTTCTAAAATGTTCGGTTACTATGGCAACTCTTTGTTCGATATTTGTGCTATTTAGCTCGATTAGTTTTTTAAGCTGTCTTTTTGCCGAAGCACTATCCAAATCAGGGTCATCCTTAGCTGTTTTAATGATTTGATAAAAAGTATCGTAAGTGGTGTAGTTATCAAGCACATTTAGTATAAAGCCCTCTTCTATGGCTTGTTTCATAGAATAAATATGAAACGGCTTAAAGCTACCAAACTCATCCATTTTGCCAAACATTTGCAAAGTTTGTGGTTTTGGTGTCGCACTAAATGCAAAGACGCTTAAATTTTTTGGCTTTGCAAATCCGCCAAATTCAGAATTTAGCATTTCTTGCATAGCTTCCATATTTGCACCGCTCGTGCTAGAATGCGCTTCATCGATGATTAGGGCAAATTTTTTATTTTCGCCTTTGATTTCGTTTTTGATATAAAGAAATTTTTGCATTGTGCTTATTATGATTTTTACGCCGTTTTTTATGGCGTTTTGCAAATCTGATGAGTGTTTTTCATCATCCAAGGCTTCCACAAATCCTGCCTTATGCCCCATATTTAAAATTTCATCTTGGAGCTGTCTATCGACGACCTTTCTGTCTGTTACGACTAAGATACTATCAAATCTTATCTCATCACCTTTGTATAATCTTGCTAATTTATCACACAGCCAAGCGATCGACTTTGTCTTTCCGCTTCCTGCCGAGTGCTGGATAAGATAGTTTTTATATTCACTATTTTCCAAAATATCGTCTTTGATTTTTCTAATCAAATCAAGCTGGTGGTATCTAGGGAAAATCACATTGCCAAATTTATCTTCAAAAACAAACTCACAAATCAGCTCGACCAGACTATCAGGGGTTAAAATTTCTTCCCATAAATACCAAATATCGCTAAATTTATCATCCACGCTCTCGTTTCCGCTACTTAAATTTGCCCCACTTCCCTTGCCTTTGTTAAACGGCAAAAATTTCGTCTGCCCCCCTTTAAGCTCCGTTGTCATATAACACTCGTTTAAATCTGCTGCGAAAAATATTATCGCTCCCAGATTTGGCAAAAACAACCTACTATTGTTGATTGTTCTGTTTTTGTATTGTTTTATGGCGTCTTTGTAGTTTTGCCCTGAGAAGTTGCTTTTTAGCTCTATTACCGCTACCGCAAAGCCGTTTAAAAACAACACCAAATCCACTCTTTGTTTGTTTTCATCATCGGCATTTACTTCTTGCATTATGCTAAATTTATTTTGTTTGTATTTGAAATTTAGGCTTTCGTTTTTGTTGCTACTTGGTTTAGAATATACCAAATTTATCTTCGTATCGCCTACTATAACGCCGTTTTTAAGTGCATTTAATAGCGATAAATTTAAAATTTCATTATTTATCTCTTTTATTATCTCGTCATCGCTAAATTTGGCTTTTAGCTTTTCATACTCATCTTTTTGCGAAGCAGCTAAAAATTCAAAAAACATATCTTTATCAAAGGCAAATTTTTTATCATAAAATTTACTCTCTCGCTCCACAAAGCCTAAATTTTTAAACTCCGCTACGATGTCTCTTTGATACTCTTCTTTTTCTCTATAAAATGATTTCATAATTTTCTCCAATTAACAATTAGCAATGAGCAATTAAATGTTTTACCCAAATTACTCATTGCTCATTGCTAATCTCCCAGTAACGCACTCGTAAATAAGCGATTTTTTATACTCGCTTAAAACCTCATTTTGTCTGTTTAAATTTGCTATCAAATCATCTATAATTTTGCATTTTTTATCTAAAAATTCTGAAATTCTTTTTTGTTCTTCAAGCGGTGGAAGTGGAAATTTGATATTTCCAAAATTTGAATTAGTTAGTTGATTGATAGTCGTTGTAGAAAAATTTCCTAAATAATTCGCAAAAATTTCAGAATTTAATACATAAAACATATATTTGGGATTATCGCAACGAAACAGCATCATAAATGCGCCAAAAGTTGCTTTTAAATTATTTTCAATAATTGCATTTTTACCAACTAATTCTTTGCTTCCATTTCTAGAGCAAATTAAAATATCTCCATTTTTTACCATTAAACCAGAATTTACTTTGCAAGAAACATAAACATTATCATTTAAATCAATTTTTTCATTTTTTATATTTGATGAACGCAACACTAAAATTCCATTTTCATCAGTTAAATCTTGCGGTGTATAAGTTAAACCATTTCTGGCAATTCCGCAATATTTAATTCTAGTAACTTCCCAATTTTGTGGAATTTCGCCTATCCAAGAAATCCCGCTATCTTTCATTGCTAATTTCTCATTGCTAATTGCTAATTTGCCTGTAACTGCCTTTGTGATTAGCGAACTTTTATAGGCTTTTAAATTTGCGATTTTTTCCTTTATACCCTTTCGCAAATCATCGATCTCGCCACATTTAATGTCTAAAAATTCAGAAATTTTCCTTTGCTCATCAAGTGGCGGAAAAGGTAAAAAAATATTATTTAAATTTTGCATAGGAATTCGCATTCTAATTTCTAAAATACCATTTCCTAAGCCTTTTAAAGAATTTTGAAAAACACTAGTTTGAAAAATATAATTATAAAATTTTATATCAGCGTTTTTGTCTGCGTAAAGTGCATAATAAACAGGGCTAATTGCTCCAAAATAATTTGAAATTCCGACTGAACCTATAACTACATTCATGCTATTTAAAACTAAATCATTTGGATATGCTAATTTATAACCACTGATATTTTCTTTTGAAACATTGCCTAAATTTCCTTTTTCGGAGTATGGAATAACGCCTTTTTCATTTGTGAGAGATAAAATAAAATCTGTTTTTATGGGATTATTGCTTTCGTTTCTTTCGTGCAAAATATATTTCAATCTCACAACTTCCCAATTTTGCGGAATTTGCCCTATCCACTCGATACCACTATCTTTCATCGCTAATTTCTCACTGCTCATCGCTAAAAAGCCTTTTTGTAAGCTCGTTTGCATGTTCGCAAAGCTCTAAAAATTCTCGTTCAAGTTCGTTTATATCTTTTGGGGCAGAGTATTTGTAAAAATACCTTGTAAATGGAATTTCAGCTCCGATTTTATCTTCGAAAAACGCCTTTGCGTTAGGTTTGTGCGCTAAAACCTCTTTTTGCATATATTCATCTATGTTTTCATCAAATTTGATGATTTCTGTGTCTTTGCTCTCTTTGTCGTAGATTATCTCGCCGTTTTTATCTCTTTGGATTTGTGCATTTGGGTCTGGCTTAGAAAGGGCGTGAGAGATTTTTTCTAGCAATTTTTTATCTAGTTTTAAAGGTTTTAAAATTTCATTTAAATGCTTTGTGAATTTATCTTTTTGCAAGAAAATTTCATCGCTTAAATTTTCGTTTAGCGTTTTAAAAATCGCTTCATAAACGGCTTTGTTTGCATTTAGCTTATCAAATTCTTTTTGTTCTTTTGCGTTTAGCTCTGATTTTTGGCTAAATTCGCTAAATTTAGCTTCGTCAAAAAATGAATTTAGAGCTTTTGGTAAATTTTCTAATCTTTCTTTGCAAATAGCGTATGAGCGTTGCAAAGGCTCTAAAACGCTGTATTCTTTGTAGATAAATTCGGTGTTTGGGTAAATTTTGCAAAATTCGTTTTCTTCGTAATTTTTGTAAATTTGCGTGATTTGTTCGATATTTTGCGAATTTAACTCGTTTCGTTTGTTTCCCATAGCTTTGCGAAGTTTGACAAAAAAGCTATTTGCGTTTATGAGCTGAATTTTTCCTTTTCTGTGTGAATTTTTGTTTTTATCTAAAATCCAAATGTAAGTGGCAATGCCTGTGTTGTAAAACAAATCCGTAGGAAGTGCGATGATAGCGTCTATGTAATCATTTTCTAGCAAATATCTGCGAATTTGGCTCTCGCCTGAGCTGACGCCGCCGCTAAAAAGCGGTGAGCCGTTTTGGATAATGGCGACTTTGCCGTTAGGTTTGATTTTATCAAGAGCTGATTGTAAAAAAAGCATTTGCGCATCGCCACTACTTGGAAGTCCTGCTGGAAAACGAGAACTTTTAAAAGCGTTTTTAACTGCGATTTCTACGCCACTTCTAGCTTCTTTTCCACCCCACGCTGTGCCAAAAGGCGGATTTTCTATAACAAAATCAAATTTTGTATCACTAAATTCATCTTTAATAAGAGTGTCTGTTTTGCAGATATTGTCGGCGTTTTGACCTTTGATAAGCATATCGGCTTTGCAAATAGCATAGCTTTCTGGGTTGATTTCTTGTCCGTAAAGCTTGATATATGCGCTTTGGTTAAATTTTTTAATCGTATCATTTGCAGTAGAGAGCATACCACCTGTGCCACAAGCTTGGTCTAAAATATCAAATGCTCTGCCGTCTTTTTGCAAATCAGGGCAATGAACGAGCAAAATATTTACCATTAGGTGGATAATGTCCCTGCCTGTGTAGTGGTCTCCTGCTTCTGCATTTTCTGAAAAACGACGAATAATATCTTCGAAAATGTAGCCCATTTTGATATTGTCGATTGTTTTGGGGTTTAAATCGAGCTCAGAAAAGGCTTTGACGATACTATAAAGATTGTTTCCTTTATCCATTTTATCGATTTGCTTGTCGAATTCAAGGTCGCTTATGATGTCTTTTACATTTTGGCTAAATGAATTTATATAATCTATAAAATTTGCTTTTAAGTCCTTTTCATCGTGGCAAAGTTCGGTTAAATCAAATTTGGAAGTGTTGTAAAAATCGTAACCACTGAATTTTTGTAATATAAATGGCGGTGTGTCTGGATTTTTCAAAAACTGCTCTAAAACTTTTTGTTTTGTGTCGCTTAGGGCGCACTCAAAACGGCGAATTATAACCATAGGGATAATTACATCTTTGTATTTGTCGCTTTGGTAAGTGCCACGAAGCCTATTTGCAATAGACCAAATAAAATTAACTTCGTTTGTAATGTCGATATTATCCAAAATTTTTCCTTGATTTTGTTGTGAAATTTCGGTGTAGATTTTATCTAATTTTCGCTTTTAAACAAGTGAAATTCGCAAATTTATAAATTTACAAATTTGCGAATTTTATTTTTATTTCTACCCAAAATTCTTAATATAACTTTGATAAAATTTCCACACCTTGCCGCTATCAATGGCGTTTTCGATTATCTCTTTGGCTTCGGTTGGGCTTTTGGCAAAGTCAGCCGCATACAAAGCAAACATCGCATTTAGCACGACTATATCGCGTTTAGGTCCTTTTAACTCGCCTTTAATCGTGCTTTTAAAAATTTCAGCATTAAATTTGCTATCTCCGCCCTCGATGTCGGTGTGAAAGGCGCGGTTAAAGCCAAATTGCTCAGGCGTGATTTTATACTCGATGATTTTCTCGCCCCGCACTTCATGCACGAGCGTCTCGTCGCACAGCGTGATCTCGTCCATGCCGTCCATGCCATGCACGACTAGGGCGTGCTTTCGACCTAGTTTTTGCAGAGTTTGCGCTATAAGCTCATTTACTTCTTCGTGGTAGTTGCCTACGACTTGATTTGAAAGGGTCAAATTTGGATTTAGCAAAGGTCCTAAAATATTAAAGAAAGTGCCGATTTTAAGGCGAGTTCGCGCTTCTTTGACTTCGGCTGTAACCTTGTGAAAAAACGGCGCATGGAAAAACGCCAAATTTGTCTTATCCATAAGCGCTCTAAGTTCGCCAAGATCGCTATTTAACGGCACTCCTAAGGCTTCAAAGATATTGCTCGATCCGCTCTTGCTTGATACTGCGCTGTTGCCGTGTTTGCCGACCCTGACGCCAAGAGAAGCCAAGATAAACGCGCAGGTTGTGGAGATATTTATCGTTTTTAGCGCGTCTCCGCCGGTGCCTACGATGTCTAGCATAGCTCTTTCATCGCTGTAAGTTTTGGAGTATTTCAAAACGCTTCGCACAAGCGCACTTAGGCTATCTGGGTAGAGCGATTTTTCGCTAATTAGCACGAGCAAACCAGCCAGTTGCACTATGTCATAATCCTTTGCCATAACGGCACTAAAAATCTCTTCATAATCGCCGCCTTCGAGCGGGAAGCCCTTTTGTAGCTTTATCATAAACGGGGCGAAATTGCTCACTTTTTTCTCCTTGATTTGGGGTTTGTTTAAATTTACAAAATTTTCAATGATTTTTTTGCCATACTGCGTGAAATAGCTCTCAGGGTGAAACTGAATGCCGTAAATTTCGCGCTCTTTGTGCTTTATCGCCATTATGACGCCATCTTCACTCACAGCTGAAATCTCCAAATTTTCGGGCAATTCATCGACATAAAGCGAGTGATAACGCATAACTTCAAATTTGCTAGGCAAGCCTGTCAAAACGGCATTTTCGCCCACTACGCGAATTTCGCTAGTTTTGCCGTGTTTTGGCACTTCTAGCGTTTTGATTTTCGCGCCAAAGCTTAATCCTATGGCTTGATGACCCAAACACACGCCTAAAATGGGTATTCCTAAATTTGCCTTTAAAATTTCTAGGCAAATTCCGCTATCTTTTGGGTGTTTTGGACCCGGGCTTAAAATAATCTTGCTTGGCGATAAAAATTTAATCGCTTCAAGCGTGATTTCGTCATTTCGTTTGCAAATTATCTCTTCATCGGTAGTCTCTAACACATATTGATATATGTTAAATACGAAACTATCGTAGTTATCAATCATTAAAATCATTGCATTTCCTTGCAAGTTTTTTCAAAAATTTTTAGGCAAGATTTGCGTTTGTTGCAAATTTCGGCGTATTCGTTTTCAAACACACTATCAAACACCTGCCCGTATCCTGCTCCCACGAAAACATCGCTAAATTCAGGCTTTGCTTTGTCTTTTACAAAAATCGCCGAACGGATTAAAATCGCCATTTGCAAATCGCCGTTAAAATGCCAAAAGCCAATCCCGCCGCCATAAATTCCCCTAGCGTGGCTTTCAAGCTCATTTATGATTTGCATAGCACGAATTTTTGGACTTCCGCTAAGCGTTCCGGCAGGAAAAACCACGCCTAAGACATCAAAATTATCCTTGCTTTCATCTTTTATGCCACGCACATCGCTGACGATATGCATAACGCTTTCAAAAAACTGCACATGCGCTAGATTTCGCACTTTCACGCTTCCTTTTTTGGCAAATTTGCCAATGTCGTTTCGCGCCAAATCAACTAGCATTTTATGCTCACTCATCTCTTTTTCATCGCCAAGTAGCTCATTTTTTAGGGCTTCATCTTCATTTGCATCCTTACCGCGAGGTCTCGTTCCTGCTATGGGAGCGACAAAAATTTCGTTATTTCTGATTTGAAGCACGAGTTCAGGGGAGCTTCCGGCCACCACGCCGTAAGGTGTCGGGAAAAAATACATATAATGGCTTGGATTTTGGCGTTTTAAAATTTCATAAAACTCCAAAGGGTCTAAATTCGAATAAATTTGCAGTGTTTGAGACGGCACGACCTGAAAAATATCGCCGCTTTTGATATACTCTTTTGCCTTATTGAAAATACACTCGGCGTCCTTTTTTTCGGCGTTTAAATCGGTTTTGATTTTATAAAATTTCTCGCCACCAAATTTCGGCGCAGTATCGCTGGAATTTTCCAAATTTTCAAAATATTTTCCTTCGCCATAAAAGCTGTAAATTTTGCTTTGTTTGTCGTAGTGCAGATACGCCCTTGCGTTTGCGTAAAAATATGTCGGAAAATCATAAAGCTTTGGCTTAATGTCGCCCAAGCGTTCAAATTTATAAACAGCTTCGTAGCTTAGCACTCCAAAAAGCCCTGCAAATTCGCAAATTTGCGTGGTGTTTTGTAGGGCAAATTTGAGTTTATCAAGGTCATCGCCTTGCAAATATTCGCAGTCAATGCCGATGATGATTTGTCCGCCGTCTTCGGCGAGATAGGAGTTTGGAAACCTAGATAAAATATTTTTGAAATAAAAAATCGGATCTTTTAAAAACATGCGCCCTCTTTGTATTTTTTTGTAACTTAGATTATAGTAAAATGGGCTTAAATTTTGTATAAGGATTGTGATGAAAGTTTTGTTTTCGCCAAGCGAGATGAAGTCGAAAATCGGCTCGGATAAAATTTTGGATTTGTCAAATTTCGAATTTTGCGATGAGAGTGGAGTGCGAGAAAACGCTGTCAAAGAGTATGAAAAATTTATCGCTAATGCCGATAATGACGCGCTTTGCAAGCTTTTTGGGCTAAAACAAATTGATGAGAGTTTGCGAGAGAGTATCTTTAAAAAAGGCTGTGTGAGCGCATTGGAGCGTTACACTGGTGTGGCGTATGAGGCGTTAGCTTACGCTAAGCTTGAAGACACTGCGCGCGAATTTTTGGGCGTTAATGTGATAATTTTTTCAAATCTTTTTGGGCCGATTTTGGGGCGCGACCAGCTCCCTGAATACAAGCTTAAACAAGGCGAGAAATTTGCTGGGCTTGATTTGCCAAAAATTTACAGGGAAAATTTTAGCGCGAAAATCGATGAAATTTTAGAGTGCGAAGTGGGGAACGGCGAGTGCGTGGTGGATCTGCGCGCTGGGTTTTATGAGAAATTTTACGAGTTAAAAGTCCCGCATTTGGGCTTTAAATTTATCAAAAATGGCAAGGTAGTTAGCCACTATGCTAAGGCGTATCGCGGGAAAGTATTGCGCGAAATCGCACGAAATTTAGCCAAAACCGAACGAGAAATTTTAAATTTAAATTTTAGTGGTGTAAAATTAGCCGAAATCAGAGAAATTTCGCTCAAAAAAGAGATAGTTTTGGAAATTTGCGAAAACTAAGGGGAGAAAATGCTTTTTATAATACCATTTTTAGGGATTTTGGTAGGTTGCATTTCTGGGTTTTTCGGCATTGGTGGCGGCACAATCGTCGTGCCGATAATGATGGCGCTAGGATACGATATCAAAGAAGCCGTGGGGATTTCGATTTTGCAAATGCTTTTTAGCGCGATTTTTGGGTCGTATCTAAACTATAAAGCAGGCAAACTCCGCCTCGATAGTGGCGTGATTGTGGGGCTTGGCGGACTTTGTGGCGCGTCGCTTTCTGGCTTTATCGTCGCAAATGTGGCTTCAATCGTCCTAGAAATCGGACTTTTGCTGACTTTGACAATCGCGTTTTGCAGGGTTTTGATGACAAATGTCGAAAACACTGCGCCCAAAGAACCAGCCAAAATTTTGCTTTTTGCCGTGGGCTTTGCAATCGGCGCAATCGCCATTAGTATGGGCGTTGGCGGGGCGATTTTTTTGACGCCGATTTTGGTGGGATTTTTAGGCGTGGATATCAAAAAAGCCGTTTCTATGGGGCTATTTTTCGTGATTTTTAGCTCGTTTAGCGGATTTTTAAGCATGGCGTATAATGGCAATGTGCAGTATTTAGAGGGCGTGTTAATGGGGCTTGGTGGCCTTTTAGGCGTGTATTTTGGCACGAAGATTTCGCACAAAGTGGCTAAAAGCACGCAGAAAAAATGCCTTTTGGTGATGTATGTGGTGATGTTTTTACTAGCCCTTAAAAAGACGCTAGGAATTGATTTTGGGATTTTGTAAAATTTCGGAATTTTAAAATTTGGCGAAATTTTATTTTTAAGTGTTATTGCGAGGAAGCGTGAAGCGGCTTCCGAAGCAATCTACAAAGCTCAAATTAAAAGCAGAGTAAATGGCAAAATTCTGCGAAATTCAAAATTTCATAGCTACTTTTGGTGGTAAAAATACCAACCATGCGGTATCTAAATAAAGAATTTAGGTTGTATAATTTTGAAATAATAAAAAATTAATTATAGGAATTTGTAAAAATGAAAAAAATTTGTTTTTTGTTTGTCTTTTTTGGGATTTTTGCTTTTGCAAACGAGTATCAAAAGATATTAAAAGAGCTCGATATAAAATGCAATAATAACGAAGCTATTGCGTGTCATCAACTTGGAAATCTTTATTTTTATAGTCGTGGCGAAAACGAAAATCCACAAAAAGCAAAAGAATATTACAAAAAAACACAAAATATAAACCAAAAATTATGTGAAAATGGTGATTATATGGCTTGTTATAATCTTGCAATGATACTTATAGATGAAAAAATCGAGCCAAATTTTCAAAAAGCAAAAGAATATATCGATAAAACTTGTGAATTTAAAGACGGACTTGGGGTATGCTATTGCGGTCTTGGAGTGCTTTACGGTGGTGGCAAAGGCGTAGAAAAGAATATGAGCTTAGCAAATTCATATTTTGAGAAATCTTGTGATTTAAATTTCTTTGTTGCTTGTAAATATCTTGGCGATTATTACAGAGATAAAGAACAAAATTTGGAAATTGCCAAAAAATATTATAAAAAATCTTGTGATTTAGGGTTTGAATCATTGTGTGAGTAAATTCTTGGAATTTTATCGGAGCCTTCTAGTCCCACAGCCCCGTAGGGTGGCATTATTGCCAACCATAAATCCCAAATTTCGCCTGCAAGTGTCATTGCGAGCTTTCGCAGAAAGCGAAGCAATCCAGTAAAATTTAGACATTGCTAAAATTTTAGTTTTTTAATCAAATTTTAAATTTTGCAATTGTGATAAATTCCAAATTTTAAAATTCTTTTAAATTTCCCTAGATTGCTTCGTCGTGCTTTGCACTCCTCGCAATGACAAATTATGCAAAATTTCGCCACTGTATTGTAAAAACAAAATTTAAAAAATTTCGGGCGCAGTATATGAAATTTGCGATAGCGAAATTTAGCGCAAAATTTGCGCTAAATTTTCAAATTTTACCTAAAACGCGACTTTGTTTATCAATGCGATACCGCACAAAACAAGCACGATTGGCACATAGATAAATTTGCCGATATAATACCAGGCGTTTGAGTATGTTTTAGCCGAGCCTGTGTTGATTTCGTCCAAAAGCTCGTTCTTGCGCAAAATCCAAAACCACGAAATAGCGCCCAAAACCGCGCCGATTGGGATTATATAGATAGATACTAGATCCATCCACGGACCCCAGTTGTGCAGATGAACTTCGTAAAATGTGGTCGCTGGGTTTGTGTCGCTTGGCGCGATTGTCTCCATATTTACGCCGATTCCGAAGCAGACCACACACAAAATCACCAAAACCAAAGCTCTATTTAAGCTTGGAAATTTATGCAAAAGCGACTCCGTTACGGCCTCGAACATATTTTGCAAAGATGAAATTCCGCCAAAAATCACCGCCGTAAATAAAATAATCGCAAAAATTCCGCCACCCGGCATGTCTTGCAAAATTTTTGGCAGTGTTACGAAAAGCAGTCCAGGGCCCGCTGTTTGGTCCTCGCCGTAAGCAAAAAGCGCAGGTATCATCACCAAGGCCGCCACAAAAGCAGCGATTGTGTCGAAAAATGCGGTTTTTTTCGCCGCATCGACGATATCCTCGTCTTTGTGCAAATACGCGCCATATACGAGCATTCCTGAGCCCGTGATAGAGAGCGAAAAGAGCGCTTGTCCCATGGCTGTGATCCAGACATTGGCATCGCTTAGCTTGCTCCAATCCGCGCTAAACATAAATTTATACCCAGCCCCAGCTCCGTCTAAAAGTGCCACGCGCACCGCCAAAATGGCAAAAAGCACGAAAAATAGTGGCATCATGATTTTGTTTGTGCGCTCGATACTTTTCGCGCCCAAAAATATGCTAAAAAGCGTGCCAGCAACGATGATGAAGTGAAATGGCACCACAGAATATGGCGTGAAGGCAAACGAGCCAAACCAAGTCGATGTATCCACGCTCATAAGAGAGCCATTAAGCGCCTGAAATAGGGCTTTTAGCACATAAGCAATGATGACAGCGTATCCGATAGCGATACACATCGACCCCGCTAGTGGAAGCCAGCCTAAAATTTTGCCAATGACGCCTAAATTTCGCGATTTCCACGCAAGCTCATAAGAGCCAAGAGTGCCTGTTTTGGCCCGTCTGCCGATAGCGTATTCGGCTGAGAGTGCGACATAGGCAAAAAGTGCGATGAAAAAAATGTAAATGAGTAAAAACGCGCCACCGCCGTTGGCACCGAGTTTATACGGGAAGCCCCAGACATTGGCCATGCCCACAGCCGAGCCGACACAGGCTAAAATAAAAGCCCAACGAGATGAAAAAATTTTATTTTTGCTCATTATGGTTTCCTTTTTGCGAAAAAATTCAGGGATTATAGCAAATTTAAAATTTAATTAATTTAAATTTTGATTAAGATTTAAAATTCGGTTAAGCGAAAATTTAAGAGAGAAATTCGGGCGAAATTCGCCCGAGAATTACAAACGAGATTCGTATCTGCGAAGTGTGTAAAGTCTTTTAAGCATTTTTTTGCGAGCCGCAATTTTTTGTTTTTTGCGGATCTCAGTCATAGGCTCGAAATACTTTCTAGCACGAACTTCTGTAACGATAAGGTTACGATCTGTCTGTTTTTTGAAGCGTCTGTAAGCTTCATCAAATGATTCGTTCGGATGTACCTTAACTCCTGGCACGCTCCTCACCACCTTTCGAAAAAAATTAAACTGTGATTTTAGCTAAAATAAGCTTAAATTTGGCATTAAAATTTGTTTTTATAACTCCAAATTTCGCTTTTTTTCTCCGCGTCTTTTAGCGAAACCTCGAAAATACCATTTTTCTCGCCACTAAATTTGACGCTAGGAAGCAGAAGGAAATCTGGCGAATAAATCGAATTTGCGTGCGAGGCGTTGGATTTTTTAAGCCCGTCGTTGCTAAAAACTAGCTCATCAGAGCTAGGCGCGTCGATAACTACGACTTTGCCCGAGTGTATCAGGCCAACTTTGAGTTTTTTTCTCAAAAAATCGGTGTTGAAATCGCATTTTTTTTCGCATGAAATTTCGCTAATTCCCACGATTGCGAAGCGGTTTTTTTGCTTTGAAATTTTTTTAGAAGCAAGGAGCTTTTTTGTGCTATCGCTCGCTAGCTTTTTAAGCGTAGCTTCTGAAATTTTAGCGCTTTTTAAATTTTGCTCGCTACTGCTACTTTGCGCGCTAGTTGGGGATTTTTTAGCGATACAGCCACCCAAAAATATAGCTATAAAAACAGCTAAAATCGCAAATTTCAAACCCTTCATAAATTCGTCCTACAAAATAAATTTTATCCGCAATTATACTAAGCCTTGGTTAAATTTAACTTTGTTTTTCAAACTACAAAATTCAATAAATTTTAACTATTTTAACTATTTTTAACTATATCTTGCTATACTTTCGCGTTTCTTTTTTAGGGGGAATTAATGATAAAAATTATTAAAAGAGATGGTAGTTTTCAAGAATTCAAAGATTACAAAATAAAAGACGCTATCAAAAAAGCCTATGAGAGTGTGGGCGCAAATTTTGATGAAAAAGTCTTCGAAAATGTCCTAAAAACGATTGTTTTCAAAGATAGCCTAAGCGTCGAAGATGTCCAAGACATAATAGAAAAAAAGCTGTTTGAAAGCGGAAATTTCGATGTTTTAAAAAGCTTTATGATCTATCGCCACACGCACAAAATGCAAAGAGAGCATGTCTATGGGCTAGAAGAAGACACCACCTACATAAACTGCACCCAAACCGTCAATGAATATATCGGCAAATCAGATTGGCGAATTTTAGCCAACTCAAACACAAGCTATTCAAACGCAGGATTAATCAACAACACCGCTGGTAAGGTCATCGCAAACTACTGGCTAGACAAGGTGTATTCGCGCGAAGAAGGCGCTGCGCACAGAAACGGCGATTATCATATCCACGATTTAGACTGCCTAACCGCATACTGCGCTGGTTGGAGCCTAAGAGTATTGCTCGATGAGGGATTTAACGGCGTTAGGGGCCGCGTAGAGAGCAAGGCTCCGAAGCATTTTAGAGAGGCGCTTCATCAAATGGCGAATTTCTTAGGAATTTTGCAAAGTGAGTGGGCGGGAGCGCAGGCGTTTTCTAGCTTCGATACCTATCTTGCCCCTTATGTTTTTAAGGATAAATTAAGCGACAAAGAGATCAAAAAGGCAATCACAAGCTTCGTTTATAACCTAAATGTCCCAGCGCGCTGGGGTCAGAGCCCATTTACAAATGTTACGATTGATATGACCTGCCCAGAGGATTTAAAGGCGCAAATCCCTACCTCAAACCAACACCACCTTTTTGAGGGAATCGATGATGAGGAGCTGTTGCAAAGGGCAAAAGAGCGTGGCAAAAACTCACTTATCGAGCTTACTTACGGCGATTTTGAGCCAGAGATGAGACGCATTGTTATCGCATTTTACGAGGTTTTGACAGCGGGCGATAAATGCGGTCAGCCATTTACCTTCCCGATTCCTACCGTAAATATCACTCAGGATTTCGACTGGGACAGCGACGCGGCAAATGCAGTGTTTGAAAACACAGCCAAAATCGGATCAAGCTATTTTCAAAATTTCGTCGGAAGCCAGTATATCACGGACGAAAACGGCAACAAAGTCGAAAACCCCAAAGCCTACAAACCAGGCGCAGTTCGCTCGATGTGTTGCAGATTGCAACTAGATTTAAGAGAGCTTTTAAAGCGCGGTGGCGGGCTTTTTGGTAGTGCTGAGATGACTGGAAGTATCGGCGTGGTAACGATAAATTTAGCCCGCCTTGGATACCTTTACAAGGGTGATAAAGAGGCGCTTTACGCTAGGCTTGAAACGCTTTTGCAGTTAGCAAAAAGCACTTTGGAGAAAAAGCGTGTGTTTGTAAAAGAGATGTTCGAACGCGGGTTGTATCCATACACTAAGCGCTATTTGCCGGGCTTTAACAACCATTTTAGCACCATTGGCATTAACGGCGCAAACGAAATGATTAGAAATTTCACAGATGATAAAGAAGACATTACGACCAAATTTGGCCGTGAATTTGCGCTAGAATTGATCGAGTATTTGCGCCATAAAATTCGCCTTTTCCAAGAAAACACAGGAAATCTATACAACCTCGAAGCAACCCCAGCAGAGGGGACTACATATCGATTTGCTAAGGAAGATAAAAAACGCTACCCAGATATCATACAAGCGGGCTTTGGCGAAAATATCTACTATACAAACTCTACCCAAGTCCCAGCAAGTTTTAGCGACGATCCGTTCGCGGCACTGGATATGCAAGACGAGCTACAAAGTAGCTACACAGGGGGCACGGTGCTTCATTTGTATATGAAAGAGCGCATTAGTTCAGGCACAGCGTGCAAGAAATTTATTAAAAATGTCATTAGCAACTACAAACTCCCATACATTACGATTTCGCCTGTATTTAGCGTCTGCACGAAGCATGGATATATCGCAGGCGAGCATGAATACTGCCCAAAATGCGACGCTGAGTTAATGGCGGAGTATGAGAGCAAGGGTGCTTGAAATTTGAAATTTGAAATTTAAATAAGGAGCAAAAAATGGAATTCCCAAAAGAGTTAGAAAAAAAACGCACAAAATGTGTAGTTTATACCCGTGTAATGGGGTATTTGCGCCCTGTGGAGAGCTTCAATGTAGGCAAAAAGGGCGAACACAAAGAGAGAGTGTTTTTCGACGAAAATAAGGTAAAATTCGAAGAAAAATAGTCAAATTTAGCCAAATTTAGCGTGTTTAAATTTGGCTAAATTTTAAAATTCACAATTATGCAAAATTCTCAAATTTACCATATCACGCCATTTACGATGACAGATTTCCCTGAGCGGCTTTCGGCTATTGTGTGGTTTGCGGGGTGTAATATGCGATGCCGGTATTGCTACAACCCGAGCGTCGTGCGTGGCGAGGGCAAAATCAGCGAAGATGAGCTATTTGCGTTTTTGCGCTCGCGCGTAGGCAAGCTAGAAGCCGTGGTGTTTAGCGGGGGCGAATGCACCTGTGCTAGGGGATTTATGCAAATTTTGCAAAAAACGAAAAATTTGGGTTTTGAGGTCAAAATCGACACAAACGGCTCAAATCCACAAATCATACAAAACGCCGTAAATTTGGGCTTAGTCGATTTCATCTCGCTTGATTTTAAGGCGCATGAGGCTAAATTTAGTTTTATCACAAAATCAAATTTCTACGAAAATTTCCTTCAAACTTTGAAATTTTTATTATCCACAAATTTTGCTTTTGAAGTGCGCACGACCGTGCATAGCGATCTTTTAAGCGAAAGCGACATTTCGCAAATGGCGCAAATTTTGTGCGAGCGAGGATACACGGGCGAGTATTTTTTGCAAAATTTCCTTGATACTGGCGAAAATTTGGGCGGTCTTGGCGCGCCAAAGCAAAATTTCGACCCCTCTAAGATAATCTCGCCTCTAAAAATCTCTCTTAGAAATTTCTAATTTGTATTTTGCTAGAATTGCAAGTTAAATTTCAAAAAAAAGGCAAAATTATGGATAGAAAAAAAATCTACAACCCCTTTTCAGACGAAACTCTCACCAATCGCAAGGTCTTTAACGGCAATCCGCACGGAATACTAAATTTCACCAAGGCAAAATACCAATGGGCGCTCAAACTCTGGGACATTATGGAGGCAAATACTTGGTTTCCAAAAGAGGTCGATACGACTGACGATGTGAGGGATTATAACTTCAATCTCACAACCGCCGAAAAACGCATGTATGATTTGGTATGGAGCCAGCTAATCTCTATGGATAGCTTCCAGACAAATAATCTAGCCGATAACATAAATCCTTATATAACAGCTCCTGAAATCAACGCTGTGCTAGCTCGCCAAGCTTACGAAGAGGCAAATCACAGCAAAAGTTACGCGGTAATGGTCGAGGCGATTTGCGAAAATACCGATTTGATTTATGAAATGGAAAAGCACGATGATGTTTTGCGCGAGAAAAACGCCTATATTTCGAGCGTGTATGAGGAGCTAGCAGGCGAGGTTACGGACGATAAACTGCTGTTAGCAATGGTTGCGAATCAAATTTTAGAGGGCATTTATTTTTACAGCGGATTTACTTCGATTTATGCCTTGGCGCGCGCTGGCAAAATGCTTGGCTCAGCGCAGATGATTAGATTTATCCAAAGAGATGAAATCACGCACCTACTACTTTTCCAAAACATGATAAACTCCGTGCGCAAGGAACGACCTGACCTTTTCCACGAGAAAAATATCAGTAAAATTTACGAGATGTTTGAAACAGCTGGAAATTTGGAAATCAAATGGGGCAAATACATCACAGATAACCAAATCATGGGCTTTACAGACGATATCATCGAAGAATACATACACTACCTAGTCGATCAACGATTGCTTGCGATTGGTTTAGAGAAAAAATACGGTGCCTCTCACCCGATAAAATGGGTCGATGATTTCTCTAAATTTAACGATCAAAAGTCAAATTTCTTCGAAAGTAAGGTTACAAACTACTCAAAAGGAAGTTTGAGTTTCGATGACTTCTAAAATTTTGGTGCTAAATTTGCATTATGGAGAGAAATTTTGGATAGTTTAGAAAAACTTCGTTGCGAAAAAATGGCGGAAGAAATCGCTGATAAAATCGCTATTTCGCCAGCGCTTTATGACGCATTAAAAAGCGTATCTCGTAGCGAGTTTGCCCCATTTAGCGCGCATGCGTTTAGCTTAAATGCGCAACCAATTTTGGCGTCTCAGTGGATTAGCTCTCCGCTAACTGTGGCTAGAATGAGTATGGCGCTCGACATTGATGAGAGCGTAGAAAATATCCTAGAAATCGGCTGCGGGAGCGGGTATCAGTCTGCGATTTTGGCATATATGGTGCGTAGGGTTTTTGCCGTGGAGCGCGTGGAGAGGCTAGTGGGCGAGGCGAAAAAACACTTCGCAAATTTGGGTATTCGCAACATAAATCTCCGCCACGATGACGGCAATGTGGGCTGGCGCGAGTTTGCGCCTTATGATAGGATACTGCTCTCAGCCTGCGCGTCCAAAATTGGCGACAAACTCTTCGCTCAGCTTAAAATCGGCGGTATTTTGGTCGCTCCCATGAGTGAGGGCGGAGCGCAATATATCATTAAATTTCATAAAATTTCGCCTAGCGAGATAAGCCAAGAAAATTTGGGTGCGTGCGAATTTGTCCCGCTAATCTCGGGCATACAATAAGTTTTATTTATTATTTATTTAAATTTAGGTATCTTGCGAGGTTTTATTTATCTTAAAAGGAAAAGTCCATGCAAGATTTCACAAAAGAGCAAATTACCGCGCTTGCTAGCGATTGGAAAAATCATAGCAAAAACCAGTATTGGGTCAAAAAACACCTAGCCATTTCAAAATATTTGCAAACTTTAAAGCACAATTTAAATAGTTTCGATGATTTTGAGAGCGATTTTTTGTCGAATTTATACATAAATTTCAGCGACGGAAATTTAAGAAGCGACAAAATTTTAAGCTTCGGTGAGAAATTCCCGCATGCTGAGTATTTTTTTATGGAGCAGTTTTTTGACGCGAATATCGGTGCGTTTTATTACGATTTTGTTTTCAAAGATCGCATTGCAGCCAAAAAAGACCTTTTCCCAAAAACAGCCGCGACTAGCGTCGAGAGCGTGCTTAGCGGTGAGGATAAAGATGTCGTCTCACTCTACATTTTCATAGAAAATATAATCAAAAATTTCAATATGGCGACGCAAGAACGCCTTCAACGAAACGAATTTAAGCAAAAAATCATAAATTTTTACGACACGATGTATAGGCTAT
Source organism: Campylobacter sp. VBCF_04 NA7 (assembly GCF_027737405.1). NCBI lineage: Bacteria > Pseudomonadati > Campylobacterota > Epsilonproteobacteria > Campylobacterales > Campylobacteraceae > Campylobacter > Campylobacter sp. VBCF_04 NA7. The sequence continues at coordinate 6,803 of NZ_JAOVTT010000006.1, read as the reverse complement.
TTATCAGCATCGATGCGAATTTAGCCAGCGAATTTTTTGATATTTGCTTGCATAATCAGCCTTTTGTCGTAATTGAGTTTTTAAAAGCCACGATGAAGGCGGACAATTTTTTCTTATTAGAGCATTATTTAGGCGACGAGGGTTCGCTGAATTTAGGCGTGGGTGCGGGCGCGGACTTAGAGCAGGCAAGCCCAGAAAAACTCTACTTGCTAGCTAGTATTTTCACTCAGGCTAACGACGAGCTTCCGACATTTTTATACACAAATGAAAGCGTGAATTTGCTAAATTCGCTCTACACCATGCAAATCGAGAATTTCTCCGATTTTTACGAGGCTAGCGCGAAATTTATGAGCGAGTTCGAACCATACCCTGCCCAAGCTCCATATAACGCCAAACCAGTCTATGCTTCGCTATTTTTCGAGTATTTGCAAAATTACAAAAGCGAAGAAGTCGCCAAAAATACGATATTTTTCGGCGCAATTGGCTCTGGAAAAACTAGAAGAATTCGCGCATTAATCAAGGATAAAAAGCTTGCCCCAAGCCATTTTTGCTACCTTAGCTTCCACGAGAGCTTCTCATATAGCGATTTTATCGATGGTTTCGTGGCTGGTAAGCTAGTAAATGGCGAATTTAAGGCACTTTGCAAAAAGGCACTAAAAGATCCAAAAGGCGAGTATTATTTGATAATCGATTCCATTGATAGCGGAAATTTCGATGAAATTTTTGGCGAGAGCATTGCGCTTTTGGAGCGCAGATACGACGAAAACGACCCACTCTCTATCATCCGCACCAAAAACTCGCACTTCATCGACACTCTCGATGAGGCGGAAATGGAAAAATTCAGCGTGATCGTCAAAGACAATAAATCCTATTTCGCCGTGCCAAAAAACCTCTTTATCATCTGCGCAGCAAATGTCAATGACACTCAAATTTCCCCGTCCAGCGCGAAAGCATTTCGCTGGATCAAATGCGAGTGCGATTATGGCGTGCTCGAAGACTTTTTAAACGACAACCATGTCGCTAACGCCAAAGCCACAGTGGCTGTGTGCCACGCGCTAAACGATTTCATGGGCAAGGAAGCACGCTTTGGCAACGAAATCGGTCATGGTATTTTCATGGGGTTAGCAAGGTATGCTAGCAATGAGCAGATTACCCAAGAGGGCTTAAACGCCTTTTTTACCGAGGTTTTGGAGCCGATTTTTAAATGCGGTTACCAAAAAATCGATATTGCAATGGCAAAACAAATTTCATCTGCAAAAGATGTGTTTAAATTTTAACTTACACTCTCGCCGAATTTATTATAAATTCGGCGAAAATTTTATCAAATTTTTAAAAGGAAATTTATGACGGATTATGCAAAGGAAGTATTTAACGACCCAAAATTACTCAGAGAAAAACTTGCATTATATATAAAAACGCCAAGTAAGGTCGAACTTTATGCAAAAGATTGTGAAAATTTTTTCGTAGCAGGGAAGGGCGAAAAATTGGAATTTGCTAATGTTTTTAGCTGGTGGGGATTTTTTGGGAATATTTTCTTTTTGGTTTATCGAAAAATTTACTGGTTAGCAGGAGTTATTTTTGTTTGTAATTTTTTGATTAATATTATTTTCCCAGATTTAGATACAAGAGCGGATAGAGCGATTGCCACAGGTACATCTGTATTGTGTGGTGTGTTTGGTAGATATTTAGTTTGCAAAAGATTTTTAAAATTTCTAGAAATGCAAGATGATGAAATTTTGGTTAAAAAAGGTGGGACGAATTATTTTGCCTATGTTTTATGTGTGCTGTTTTCGTTGCTTGCGTATTGGAGTGTAGTCAATAGTAGGTAAATTTGCGTTATGTCAAAGAGTGAAATTTGTAAATTTCACCCCAAAATACCTGCGCCGCGTAGTTTTTGCGAGCGAGAAGCAGCGTAAATTCGCTCACCCTTTATCAAATCGTATTTCCAAATCGGCGCATTTGCCTTAAAATCCTCGACAAAATCGTTTATCAAAGCAAGTGCGACCTTGCGTTGTGGGCTTAGCACGCCCGCGATATACGAGCTTTCATGCACGCTCACATCGCCTTTTGAGTGCGCGAAAAAGACCTGCGCGCCAGATTGTTGCGCCTTTGTTTGCCACGATTGAAACCACGAGCGCAAAATCGGCTCGTATATATCAAAACTAAGTCCGCTAATGCCGTCTTCATCGCGCACAATGCCGATAAAAGTAATCAGCGCACCGCAGTTTGCGCCTTTGTAATGCTCATACCATGAATTCGAAATCGCAGGGATATCAAGCGCGCCATCGTGCAAAGAAAAATTGCCAGCAAACTTCATCTCAGCCCCCACAAACCGGTGGCAAAAGGCTGATTTTATCGCCGTCTTCAAGCGCGGTATTTAGCTCATAGACCATTTTGTCATTTACCGCCACGGCGCAGCTAGATAGCCACTCTTTTAGCGAGCTATCTTTGCTTAAAATCTCTTTTACTTCGCTAAGTGTTTTGGCGTCAAATTTCATCGGCTCCTTGCCGATTGGACCTAAAAATTCCACTTCTACCATATCTTTCCTTTGATTTAAAATTCGGCGATTTTAGCCAAAATTTTATAAAATTTTATATAATTAAAAAATTTTACAAAAGGATTTTTATGAAAATTGATGAAATTCAAACCCCAGCGTATGTGTGCGAAAAATCGAAATTGCGGGCAAATTTAGCCCTTTTGCAAAGCGTTGGCGAGCGAAGTGGGGTAGTGGTTTTGTGTGCGTTAAAGGGTTTTGCGTTTAGCCTTGGCATGCCTTTGGTGCAAAAATACCTCTCAGGGGCTACTTGCAGCGGCTTGCACGAGGCGAAATTTGCTAGGCAAATGCTTGGAGCGGGCGCGCAGGTGCATACATACTCGCCAGCTTTTAAAGAGTGCGATATGGCTGAAATTTTATCCCTTAGCGATCATGTGGTTTTCAATAGTGCCTCTCAGTGGCGAAAATACCGCGCGCAGGCGATGAGTGCGGGCGTGCAATGCGGGCTTCGCCTAAATCCGCAAACTTCTTTTGCACCCAAAGACGCTTACAATCCGTGCGGTAAATTTAGCCGTTTGGGTATGACACTGGACGCACTAAACCGCGCTATTAGCGAAGAGAGCGGGTTTTTAGAGGGGATTAGTGGATTTCATTTTCATGCACTTTGCGAGGAGGGTGCGGAGAATTTAGAGCGCGTTTTAGAGGCGTTTGAGGCGAAATTTAGCAAATATTTTGGTGTGATTAAATGGCTAAATTTCGGTGGCGGACACCATATCACGCGCGAGGGATACAATGTCGAATTGCTAATTAGCTTAATCAAAAAATTCCGCGAAAAATACGGCGTGGAGGTATTTTTAGAGCCGGGCGAGGCTGTGGGCTGGGAGTGCGGATATCTAGTCGCTAGCGTGCTTGATATCGTTGAAAACGACGCAAACATCGCGATTTTGGATACTTCGGCTGAGGCGCACATGCCAGATACCGTGCTTATGCCATATCGTCCTGCGGTGCGTAATGAGAGCAAAGAGGGCAAATTCGTCTATCGTTTCGGTGGAAATACCTGCCTAGCTGGCGATATTGTAGGCTTGGAAGCAGGTGAGCCAGAGTATAAATTTGACAAACCTTTACAAATCGGCGATAGGGTGATATTTGAAGACCAAATTCACTACACGATAGTCAAAAACACGACCTTTAACGGTATAAAATTGCCAAATTTAATAATGGTAGATGAGAGCGGAAATGTCGAGGATATGATAGAGTTTGGTTATGAGGAATTTAGGCGAAGAAACTAATAAAATTTTCTAAGCCATAATTTGGCTTAAAACGCTATAATCCCTAAATTTTTGTGTCAAGGAAATATATGAAGAAGTTCTTTTGTGTGCTTTGCGCCTGTTTGGGCGCGTATGCCGAGGACCGACCATATGCACAGGTTGTGCAAACTAGTGGGAATAATGTGTGGGGGAAAGCCCGACTAGAAAACATAAATTTATACGAAGACGGCCTAGCACCGCTTTTTGTGCAATTACAAAGTTCAGGATTTTTTGCATGGCTAGCTTTTGGGGCTGTGCTTGGTGTTTTGGTGGCGTTTGTTGGACATTATTTGATTGTAGGCGCAAAACACTTTGATCATCACGCTGGTAAGCCAGTTTATGCTTTTAGTTTATTTGAGCGTGGATTTCATTTTATTGCAGCAATTTCGTGGGTGATTTTGGTTCCAACTGGACTGATTATGATGTTTGGTGAGAGTTTTGGTGGTGGAACTTTTGTGAGATTATGTAAAAACGCTCATGGTATTGCTACCATAGCTTTTGCAATTGCTGTAATTCCGATGTTTTTATCATGGTTTTGGCGTATGCTTCCTAGATTTTATGATATTAAATGGATGCTTATTGTAGGTGGATATTTGAGCAAAAACAAACGCACAATCCCTGCTGGCAAATTTAACGCTGGACAAAAATCGTGGTTTTGGGTCGCTACACTTGGTGGTATGGTTATGATAGCTACTGGCGCAGCTATGTATTTTCTGGATTTTAATGCCCCTGTTGTAAATGGCGCAATGGGTGGCGTGAGCCAAATCGAAGTTTTGCGTGCTAGTGTCATCGTGCATAATGTGCTTGGTGCAGTTTGTGCTGTGTTTTTGTGTGTGCATATTTATATGGCTGTGTTTGCGATCAGCGGAGCAATCCACTCTATGATTGATGGACACAAACCAGAAGAAGAAGTTTATGTGCTCCACCACTACTGGTATCGCGAGCTTTTGGATAAAGGAAGCGTGGCGAAATCGCAGTTTGAGGAAAAATATCCTCGTTTATAAAATTTGAGCGAGGATTTTTCCTCGCTAGCTTTGCGTGTCAAAGATATTTTTTAAAGGATTTAATTTGCAACTAGATTGTCGAAATTTATCGTGCCCCGAGCCACTTTTGCTTACCAAAAAAGCCATAAATTCGCTAAAAATCGGCGAAAATTTGGAAATTTTGGTTAATGATATCGCGCCCAAAGAAAACATAAAACGATTTTTGCAAAAAAACGGATTTGAGGCGCAAATCAGCGAAAATGGCAGTGAAGCCACGATTTCGCTTACCAAAACCGATGAGCTAAAAGATGAGAGTTTGGACGATATTTTTTGCGATATGCCAAATTTCGCTAAGCCAAAGGTAGTGTTTTTAAACGAAGAAAGTTGCGGTTCTGGCGCAGTCGGCAAGGCGCTTTTGGCTAAATTTTTGGGCGCGTTATTAAATTTAGAGCAAAAACCAGCCAAAATCATTTGCGTAAATAACGCCGTATTTATCACCACCAATCGCGCTCACCCAAGCTTTGAAGCGTTAAAAAATTTAAGCGAGGCGGGCGTGGAAATACTAAGCTGCGGAAGCTGTTTGGAAAGCTATAAATTAGTCGGCGACCTAGCCCTTGGCGAAATTTCAAACGCTTATGAGATTATGGAAATTTTATCAAAATACGAAGCTATAAAATTATGATTTATCGTGATTTTAACCTTACGAAATTTATCAGCGCAGCGGGTTGAGCAGCCAAGCTAGACCCGGCGGGTCTAACGAAAAATCTTGGAAGCATAATCACGCCCGATGCAAATTTACTATCATCGATCGATAGCAACGAGGACGCAAGCGTCTTTCGCATAAGCGAAAATTTGGCGCTCGTGCAGACGCTTGATTTCATCACGCCGATTGTCGATGATCCATACATTTTCGGTCAAATCGCCGCGGCAAATTCGCTCAGCGACATCTTTGCAATGGGCGCAAAAGTGATAAATGCTCTAAATATCGTTGGATTTGATGATTGTCATTTTGGTGATGAAATTTTGCAAGAAATTTTGGCTGGGGGCAAGAGCAAAATCAGCGAGTGCGGTGGCGTGCTAGTGGGCGGACACACGATAAAAACGAAAGAAATTTATTATGGATTAAGCGCTACTGGCGTGGTTGAGCCGGGGAAATTTTGGTCGAATAATACTGCGCGTGAAGGGGATTTGCTCGTGCTGACAAAATCTATTGGCACTGGCGTAATCTCAACGGCGATGAAGGCGAAATTTTTAAAATTTGCTGAATTTCGCGACGCAATCGAGAGTATGATTAGGCTAAATTCATACGCTCTGGGTGCGCTTAGTGGGCTAGAAATACACGCTGCGACCGATATTACTGGCTTTGGGCTTTTAGGACACGCGCTAGAAATGATAAATGAAAACATTAGCTTTGAAATTTTCGTGCGCGAAATTCCGCTTTTTGCAAGCGTGCAAAAGTGCCTAGATGAGGGGCTAATCCCTGGCGGAAGTTATAGAAATTTGAAATTTATCGCTCCGTTTTGCGATAAAGAAGCGCAAGTGATTTTATCCGATGCGCAAACTAGTGGCGGGCTTTTGCTCGCTATAAGTGAAAAAGATGTCGCTAGGGCGGTGCAAAATTTAAAAAATGCAGGATACGAAAGTGCCGCTATCGTGGGTCGCGTCGTAAAACGGGCAGAAAATAAAATTTTGATTAAAGATTAAATTTCAAAATTTCAAAAAATTTTTTCCAGTTTTAATCTCTTTTTAAGCAACCCTTGAATATAATCCACTTTCCGTTTTTGAAATCTAACTTCTGTTATTTTCCAATGCGTGTTATTTTATTTATTATTGTCAAAAACTATCTTTTAGTCAATCTTTGAAATCTAAACAAGTGATCGATTGAGCTGGGGACAATTTATTTAAATTGTCAAATTTAAAAGTTACAAACAATTAAGTTTTTAGATTAAAAACTTCATAAATTGAATTTAAAAGATAAAAAGTTTCTTTTTATCTTTGATACATTTTTTATGGAGAGT